>NZ_AXUZ01000004.1:0-537011 GCF_000482305.1 Chryseobacterium sp. UNC8MFCol | reverse complement strand
AAAAATACACCGCGGGATGGAGCAGTAGGTAGCTCGTCGGGCTCATAACCCGAAGGTCATCGGTTCGAGTCCGGTTCCCGCTACTATACGAGAGAAGCAATACAATATTGCTTCTCTTTTTTTATTCCATTATTCAAATATGTATGGGGTTTGTCTCAAAAAAGAGATCAGGCGCAAAAATATAAGATACGATTTTTATTGATAAAGGATCTAAGAAAGCCGCAAAGTCAATGATGAAGCTGCATGGATATGCATGCACTTTGAAAGTATCAATACAATTGATCCCTATCTTTGCCTCCTTAAAGTTTAACATAAGAAATTGAACCTTGCATGATATGTAAATGATATGGTTATAAATATTCCGGATTTCCCGATTTTGGAGACTGATCCATTATATATTTCCATTTATCATATGCTTCTTTCATACAGTGTGCGCAGGGACGGAAATTGTTTTTTACAGCTTCTTTTTCATCTGTGAAGAAAATCCTGTTTTCAATTTTCATTCTTTTTCCCGACCGGCAACTCAGTCGTCCGTAAATCTTGAGTTTTTTATTTCCTCCAAAAGAAATTTCACGGTTATGGATTTTACTTCTTAAGCTTTTGGCAGATAGTTCAGAATGATGGACCATGATTGATATTTAATTTTTAAATTTGTGATAAAAAGTACTCAGATAGATCGTATGGCTAGCTCATTGCATCATGGAAAATAATTCCCAGGGCATAGCGGTTTCCCTGTTTAACTTCGCTGACACCGTGTTTCATATTGACCCTATAGTATCCTTTGCTTCCTTTTTCAGGTTTAAAATGTGTAGTGAAAATAAGAACATCCCCTTTTTTAGGTTTCAAAACAATTGCTTTGGATTGTGCCCTCGGAACCTGCTGGGTTAATACAAATTCCCCACCGGTAAAATCTTTATCTGGGTCACTTAACATTATTACAATCTGAATCGGAAAATAAATATCTCCGTATAAATCCTGATGCAAAGTATTGAAGCCTCCTTTTTCATATTTTAAAATCAAAACAGTAGCTTTTTCCTGGTTTCCTGAATGGCATTCCTGCAAGAATTCCGAATGTTGATGAGGATAATGAATGTCCAGGTGTAATGCTTTAAACCATGCATTGGCAATAGATGCGAGATAAGGATATAGGTGGGTCCGCAGGTTCTGAATCAGATCAGGAAGGGGATAATTAAAGTATTTATATTCACCCAGACCGAAACGATGCCTGGCCATAACGACTGTTTTACGGTATAGAGAAGGCTGATGATAAGCTGCGATCAGCGAATCACATTCATCGTCAGATAATAATCCGGAAATGACAGAATATCCGTTTTGATGCATTTCTTCTGTGATAGTTGGCCAACCGGCATGTTTTATTTTATCAGCTATTGATGTCATTTACTTTGTTTTTATCCTGCAAAGATCGTCAGCCGTTTTCAGAAATAAAATCCGAAACTTGCGGTATTTAGCTTGCTGTAAAGTACTGGACTATTGATATAGCTTTAATCTGGATGATCTGGAGAACCCTCATTACGGATACTTTTGCAGGGTTAAACAAAATAAATATAACGATGAATTACAGTATTAAAAAAGCAAGCCTTGAGGATCTTGATGAAACCGCAGAATTATTTAATCTTTACCGCATCTTTTACAGACAGGAATCTGATGTGGAAAAAGGAAAAGCTTTTCTCAAAGAAAGGTTTTTAAACAGCGAGTCTGATATTTTTCTGGCTGTAGCAGACGGAAAAGCAGTAGGCTTTGTTCAGCTCTATAAACTGTTCCATTATACAAAATTACAAAAGCAATGGCTGCTGAGTGATCTGTTTGTACATCCGGATCACAGAGGAAAAGGATTATCTGTTGCATTAATAGACCGCAGTAAGCAATGGTGTGAAGAAACAGGGGCCTGTGGATTGATGTTGGAGACAGAGAAAACCAATGATATAGGAAATTCATTATATCCTCGTTGTGGATTTGAATATGACGGGTTGCACAATTATTACCACTGGTGGAGATAGCCTTGAGATGAAAAATTTCCTGTCTTTCTGCCTGGAATGCCTGGATTTTGCTTCTTAAGTAGTATTAGTTCTACAACTCATAACATTTAATTCTACAGCCGTTCTTCCTACAAGTAGAACACTTATTCTATTTTTGTATCGCTCTTACAGGTCATGGGTAGGACAGTTTGATCCTGTGAGAGCTTGCAATAAAATCTCCGCCGATTTCTACTTTTTCCCCGAAGTTTTATGATTAGTACCACAAAACTGCTTTTTGGCGGAGGTTTGTTGCTTTATATAAAAAAAGAGAACCGCAGATGCAGTTCTCTTTTTATGTTGTTGTCAGTTGATTTTACTGAGCAAGCTGAGCATATGGGGTAAGCTTGTTATCATCAGACATGGTTTGTCCCAGGAATTCTCTTTTCTGATCTGCTTTCATTCTTCCCGCCGCATCACTGGCATTAGCGTAAGCTTCACTTAATTTTGTCGTAAGATCTGCAGGTTTAAAATCGAATTTTGTATCTCCTTCCACTCCCAGATATCCATTCTTTCTTGTAAGGTTTGAAATATAATTGTTGTAATTGATAAAGGTATTTCTTAAATACTGAGTATGGTATTCCATACATTTTTTAGCTTTTTTTGAAGAATTGTTTAAAATACAGTTTTTCATGTTGTTTCTGTATAAATACCATTCGGATTCTAAAATGCCATATTCTTTACCTACGGCAATTTTCCCATTGTTGACGATATTATTGTCTCCTTCTTTAGTGGCAATAGCCTGAAGATGCTTAATAACCAATGGAACCGTAGCTTCGATTTTTGATTTTGTATCCTTTAATATGCTAAGATCCGCAGCAGGAGAAGCGCTTTTCTTTTGTGCCGTTGTAACGTTAAAAATGAGCAGTAATAGTACAATCAATAAATTATATCTTTTCATGAGAAATTTTTAAAGCACTAAAATAAATATAATTTCCCGGTTAAAACAAATTTCATTTTAATTTTATTTAATAAAATTTAACAAGTTTTAAGAATTTGAACTGAAAATAGTTATTTTACTACTGATTAGATAGGTAATGATTTCAGTATATTATAAAATCAACATATTTTATTTAAATATATACAACTGATTATCAATGTTTTATGTTTTTAGTTTGTTTTATCACTAAAAAAATAGTTGTTCAGTTGAAATTTATTTCTACATTTGTATAACTAATTTATTAGTGATATAAAAATTAATTGATTTTACATCGTTATACATAAAGAACAAGATATGAAAATTCAGACTTTAACCAAAGCAGAAGAACAGGTTATGCAGTATGTATGGAAAATTGAAAAAGGATTTCTTAAAGATATTCTTGATCTTTTCCCCGAGCCCAAGCCTCATACAAACACCGTTTCTACCATTTTAAAGGTATTGAAGGACAAAGAATTTGTAGACTTCAGGGTACATGGAAGACAACACGAATATTTTCCGCTGGTCTCCAAAGAACAATATTCGGGGAAAACAATGAAAAGTCTTGTGAAAAACTATTTTAAAGGTTCCTACAAGAGTGCCGTTTCATTTTTGGTAGAAAAGAATGAAATGACGGTTGAAGATCTTGAAATGTTATTGGATGAACTTAAAAACAAAGATTAATTACCATGGAAGCCTTATTTCTGTATTTTGGAAAAGTAATTGTATGTTCGGGTGTAACGTTTTTGTATTATCAGTTGTCTTTAAAAGACAAGACGTTTCATCATTATAACAGATTTTATCTGTTGTCTGCCATGCTCATATCGCTGCTGCTGCCGCTTATCAAAGTAGAAGATTTTACGATAGAGGTAAATAATGAGATGTATATGCTTCTTGATAAAATTCAGAATTTTAATACAGAAAAAAACTTAAACAATGGTAACCTTTATTTTAACATTATTATTTCAGCTCTGGGACTGGTTTCTTTCTATCTGCTAGGAAAGCTGATCTTCGGGATTTTTAAAATCCAGCAGTTTAAAAAACAGTTTCAGAAAGAAAGCTTTGACGGAATCAATTTTTACCGTACAAACCTGGATGAAGCCCCTTTTTCATACTTTAAAAATCTTTTCTGGAAGAATACAATCCTATTGAATTCTGAAGTAGGAAAACAGATATTAAAGCACGAAATGGTACATATTGAGCAGAAACACTCATTCGATAAAATCTTTATTGAAGTGATTACCTCCATTTTCTGGTTCAATCCGTTTTTCTATTTAATTAAAAAAGAAATTAACTTAATACATGAATATCTGGCTGATAAAAAAGCCGTAAAACATTCGGACACTAAAGCATTTGCGCAGATGCTTTTGGCAAGCCACTTTTCCGGAACACAGTTGCCTGCCGCCAGTCCGTTTCTAAGTTCAAACCTTAAAAAAAGACTTAAGATGTTACAAAAACCAAAAACCAAATTCGGATATGCGCGAAGAATTTTTGCCTTACCGGTTGTATTCACGATTGCTTTTGCTTATCTGGTCAATGCAAAAAACAATGAGATTGAAAAAACTAATCTTTCTATTAAACAAGCCGTATCACAGCTACAGAAAGATACTGTAAAATCTGTTAAAACCATACAGGAAATCCCTGATGCAAAGGCAATGAATCCGGATGATGAGAAAAAGCTGGCAGAAATAGAAAAGAAAATTGATAGAAAAGGTAAAGAACTTGATAAATTAAAGCCGGGAAGTGTTGCCTTTAACAAAAAAATTAAAGAAATCAATGAACTCTCCTCAGAAATAGGAAAACTGGCAGATAATAAAGCTCTGAAAGCGACCACTGAATATTTCAAATCTCCTGAATGGAAATATAAAATGCAGGCATTGGAGAATATGAAGGTCGAAATTCCGGATCTCTCCAATATCGATATAGATGTTGATTTCCCTGATCCTCCCGTAGCTCCAGAAAATACTTCTTCTACACCTCCAGCTGCTCCTCTTGCTCCCAAAAGCCCAAAAGTGATGTATTTTAATACTAAGAATGTATCTAATTTTAATGATCTGAGTTCAAAGGAAAAAGAAGAGGTACGAAAAGCAATGAAACAAGCTAAAATAGCTTTGAAAGAAAGCCGGAAAGCTAGAAAAGAAAGTGAAAAAGCCAGGAAGGAAGCAGACAAAATGAGAGGCGAAAGTGACAGGATCAGAATCGATGCTGATCATATTAGAAAAGAAGCTGAAAAGGCAAGGGTGGAAGCAGAAAAACTCGCTAAAGAAAGTGTAAGCAATTTCAAAAATATGAGTTTTACGACCACTAACAGCTCTCCCAGAGTAATGATTATGCAGGCGGATTACATTAAAAAAGACGGGAATGGAAATGTAGGCTTGAATGGAATTAAAAAATTCAAGGTAATCGGACCGGATAATATAAAATACTATATTGACGAAAGACCGGTTTCTAAAGAAGAAGCTAATGCCTTAAACCCGGATATAATTGCAAGTATTAATGTTAACAAAAGGAATCTTGCAAAAGGTACAGATGACGAGATAAGAATTCAGACAAAGAAATAAAGTTTCATCAGGCTTTGTCAATATACCATTGGCAAAGCTTTTTATTACAGCATATGAAAAATAATATTCTATTTTTTTTGTTATTGGGAAGCTTTGCAGGGGCTCAGGTCAACCGTTTTTTTTACGAGTACAAGTTTATCCCCGATTCTGATCATAAAGAAGAAGTAAAAAAGGAAATGATGTTGCTGGATATTGACAAAAACGGATCAAACTACTACAGCCATGACAAATTTGTAGCAGACTCCATCAGCAGAGCAGAACTTGAAAAACAACTGCAGAACGGAGGAGGAAATATAAGCGTCAACAGACGTGAAAAACCGGGACAGATCTCTTATAAAGTCACCAAACAATACCCGGATTTCAAAACGTATCTGTTCAGAAGTATTTCTATGGATCACTACAAAATCCGTGAGGATAAGAAACCGGACTGGAAAATATTACCTGATAAACAAAAAATAGGGGCATACAATGCCCAAAAGGCATCCGCAAATTTTGGAGGAAGAGATTGGATAGCCTGGTTTTCAACAGATATTCCTTTTCAGGATGGTCCATACGTTTTTTATGGTCTTCCGGGACTTATTGTAAAGCTGGAAGATACCACCGGCTCTCACAGCATGATGCTGGTAGGAAATACAATGGTAAAATCTCCGGCTACAGAGAAGGAATTGCAGATGCCTGAGAATGTGAAAGTTTTGGGATTCGGCGGAAAAGAAATTGAGGTGTCCAAAGATCAGTTCAGAAAAGCCTGGAAAGCTTATGTGAATGATCCAACCAAAAATATGAGGGAACTTATGATGAAAAATGGCGGTGAGCCGGGAACTAAAGTCGCTTTTAAAGTAAAAACATCAGACGGGAAAGAAATCTCTGACCCCAGCCAGGTATTCAGGGAAATGGAAAAAAGAACGAAAGAAATGTTGAAGAAGGACAATAACCCGATTGAACCGGATCTGGTGAACTAAAAATATTGGTATTAAACGAAAAGAGAAGTCAGCAACATGACTTCTCTTTTTGTTTAGATAGGTATCAGACATAAAGTGGAATACTTTTATTAAAAGATGATTATCAAATTGATTCACAGAAAACTTGTACCTTTCGGAGGATATTAAACTAGAACTTCTTATTATGACGGAAAAAGAGAAATGCGCGCAAGGATTGCTGTATAATGCCAATTACGATAAAGAATTAATCAATGAACGTATTGCCTGTAAAGATTTGTGTCTGGAGTATAACGGATTGAAAAATTCTGATGCAGACGGAAGAAGAAAAGCGCTGGAGAAAATTATAGGTAATATAAAAGAGAATATCTGTATTGAACCTTCCTTTTGGTGTGATTACGGCTACAATATTGAAGTAGGAGAGAACTTTTATGCCAATCATAATCTGATTATTTTGGATTGCGCAAAAGTAAAATTCGGAGACAATGTTTTTATTGGCCCCAATTGCAGTTTTTATACCGCCGGCCACCCGCTGGACGTTCAACAGAGAAATGAAGGCCTGGAATATGCACATCCCATTACGGTAGGAAATAACGTTTGGTTTGGAGGGAACGTCGTTGTATTACCCGGAGTCTCTATCGGAAATAATTCTGTGATAGGCGCGGGTAGTGTCGTTACCAAAGATATTCCTGACAATGTTGTTGCCGTAGGAAACCCTTGTAAAATCATAAAGCATAGTACCGGAGAAATCTAAAAACCATGAAACCAAAATAAATATGAAAAAATCAGTCACCGTTTTTATACTGCTATTAGCTCTGGTAATGAATGCTCAGAATCAAAGATTTATTTATGAGTACAAATACATTTTAGATTCTACGGCTAAAAATAAACCTGAAACTGAAATGATGCTTTTAGATATTGCGCCCAAGGGCTCGAAATTCTACAGTAAAGATTCTTTTGAAACAGATTCCCTTATGGCCGCTACCATGGAAAAACAACTTAAGGCAGAAAGCTCTGAGATTGATTTTTCAAAAATTAAAAGTAAAGGCAAAGTTTATTATAGTGTTGAAAAAATGTATCCGGATTATTCGGTGATTTTTTTCAACAACCTGGCTGCTGATGAATATATGGTTCAGGATAGCAGAAAACAGGATTGGAAGATCCTTTCAGATAAGCAAAAAGTAGGGGGATTCATTGCGCAGAAAGCACTTTGTGACTTTGGAGGAAGGAAATGGACTGCCTGGTTTACAACAGATTTACCCATTCAGGACGGACCGTATAAATTTTATGGTCTTCCGGGACTAATCGTAAAACTTGAAGATGCTACCAAGACCCATTCTTTTGAATTAAAAGGGAGTAAAAAACTTCCCGCAAACTATGTGTGGCAAAGTACAAAAGAGAAAGAGCGGTTTAATCAGCTGGTGACGTTGAATGAAGTAAAATATAAAAAAGTCTTTAAGGATTATCTTGCTGATCCTATGAAAAGTGAAAGGCAGATGATGGCACAGGGAATTATTGTTCAGGAAATAGATGAATCCGGAAAACTGACAGACCGTAAAGGCAGAGTAAATGACCGGGAAAAAATGATGAAGGATAACCTGAAAAAAGAAAATAATATTATTGAATTAGATCTGTTGCAATAAGGAAACGGATCATAAAATAAAACCCGGAAGTTCGTTCCGGGTTTTTTATATCTGATTGAAAATTATTCTATGCCAATTTCTGAGAATCTGCAATAAACTGAGCCAATCCGCTGTCTGTTAACGGGTGTTTCAGTAAGCTCAAGATCGGAGGAAGTGGAGACGTAATAACATCAGCTCCGATTTTAGCACAGTCAATGATATGCATTGAATGACGGATAGATGCTGCAAGGATTTCAGTCTCAAATAGATAATTGTCAAAAACTAATCTGATCTCCTGGATAAGGTTTAATCCGTCTGTAGAGATATCATCTAATCTTCCTAAGAATGGAGAAACATAGGTAGCTCCTGCCTTAGCTGCCAAAAGTGCCTGTCCTACTGAAAAAATCAATGTACAGTTCGTTTTGATTCCTTTATCAGAAAAATATTTTAAAGCCTTGATACCGTCTTTGATCATGGGGATCTTTACTACGATATTCGGGTGAATAGCAGCCAGTTCATCGCCTTCTTTAATCATTTCTTCATAAGTTGTAGAAAGTACTTCTGCAGAAATATCTCCGTCTACAAGCTCGCAGATTGTTTTATAATGGTTTTTGATTGCTTCAGCTCCCTGAATTCCTTCCTTAGCCATTAATGACGGGTTAGTCGTTACACCATCTAAGATTCCAAGATCTCTGGCTTCCTTGATTTGCTCTAAATTAGCTGTGTCAATAAAAAATTTCATTTCGTTACATTAAAGATTTATGGGTACAAAGATAATGGAATTAATTGAGTTCTGTGGCATGAATTTTTGGGAATGAGTGTTAAGGAAAGCACGATTTTCAGAGTTGATGTGTCAACGGATCGAAGAGTTTAAACTTGACGGGTTGTGAAAGAAATTTTTCAGTATATAAAGTCTATTTGCTAATTTTACCTGTAACTTTAACGAGATTATGAAAAATAAATCTTTCACGGCGACGCTGGATATCATTGGGATCAATCCCTTTGTTTTTATTCCTGAAGAGATTCTGACCAGAATATTTGAAGATGCAGGGAAAAGTAAAAGTCCGATTCCTGTGAAAGGAACGGTCAACGGACAGGCATTTCAACAGAACCTAATGAAATATGTAGGCGAATGGAGATTATACATTAATACCATAATGCTTAAAAACTCACCCAAAAGAATAGGCGAAGTTATTGAGGTAAACCTTGAATATGATGATTCAGACAGGAGTATCTCTATTCATCCAGGGTTGGAGGAAGCCATTAAAAACAGTACTCTTGCGACCGCAAATTTTGAAAAACTGACTCCTTCAAGACAAAATGAATTAGTCCGGTACATCAACAACTTAAAAACCGAGGTAAGTATCCGGCGAAATATTGAAAAAATTGTGCGGCATCTTCACGGGGAAACCGACTTTTTTGGAAAAATGGTTGATTAGAAAATAAATTAATACTGATTTCAGCTATAAAAAAAATCCGGAAAAATTTTCCGGATTTTGCTTATTATGAATTTAAAGCTTTGCTAAGTTTTACAGCATCCTGATTAGATGGATCATACTGTATTGATTTAGCAATGTGTTCTTTAGCTTTGTTAGGATCAGTCTGCTGTTCCGTAAAGGCTAAATAGAAATAAGCGTATGCAAGGTTTTTCTTATTCTGCTCTACCTCTTCAGGTTTTACCGTTGCAATGTACTTTTCATAAGCAAGTTTTGCGTTGGCATCATCTTTTGCAGACTGGTAAGCATAGGCCTGGCTGTAATATGCCGGTGCCCAGTCTGGTAGCAACACAGATATTTTTTTCCAGGTATCGATCGCATTCGTCCAGTCTGAAGCTTCCTGGTATGCTGTAGCCAGTTTTGCTAAAGACTCAGCATCCTTAGGATTGGCTTCAATTTGCTTTTTAAGACCTTCAATAGTCGTAGGGGTTGTTTGAGCTGTTGCTGCAGTATTTGCTGTTTTAGCGGTGGTATCCGCTTGAGTAGTTTGCGCAGTGGCAAATCCTGCACCTCCTACAAGTATTAAACCTACAAAAAGATTTTTAATATTAACTTTCGGCATTTTCATAATCGTATATTTTTAAAATTCTGAATTTTCAAGTTCAAGAATAATTCCATAAAACCTCAAATTTTAGAAGCTTTAGGTTTTTTTAGAAAATATTAACGGGTTTCCTGTTTTTTTTAATGTAATTTTTGATTCGTTTACCATTGAGCTTTATCTTTGTTCATTCAACTTTTTTAAATTTAAAATCTTCCAATGAATATCATATTAGCTTCAACTTCTACACTTTTCGGTGGAGAATATCTGGAATACTTAAGAGACGAACTTATTTCATTATATGCAGGAATTGACGAAATCGTTTTTGTACCGTTTGCGAGACCCGGCGGAATTTCACACGAAGACTACACTGCCAAAGCCCGCTCTTTCTTCGAAACCATTAATATCAAAGTGAAAGGCCTTCATGAGTTTGAAGATAAAATCGAAGCTTTACATCAGGCAAAAGGATTTTTTACCGGTGGCGGAAATACATTTTTATTGGTTAAAACCTTACACGAAGAGGGTTTGATGTCTGTATTAAAGGAAAATGTAACCCATGGCAAACCATACCTCGGATGCAGTGCAGGAAGTAATATCGGCGGACAGAATATGAAAACGACGAATGATATGCCGATCGTTTATCCTTCGAGCTTTGACTGTATGGGACTGGTTCCCTTCAATCTTAACCCTCATTACCTTGATCCGAATCCGGACCTGAAGCACAACGGGGAAACAAGAGAAACAAGAATCAAAGAATTCCTTACACAAAATGATACGAAGGTTGTAGGTCTCAGAGAAGGAAACTGGATCAGGAGAATCAATGATACGATCACCGTCGAAGGAAGCGAACTTACCAGGGTTTTTGAAAAGGATAAAGAGCCTTATGAAATAGAAGCGGGAAGCAGCTTATAATGAAGGAGGAAGGCATCAGCCGTTTTATAGAACGCAACCTGAAGAATTTTTCAGTCAACAGCACCGGATGGAATGATCTGATCGGGGAAATGCTGGCTGAGCTGGTTCATGCAGGATGGAATATAGATCATGATGTATTTGGAAAAGAAGAATCCGGAGAATTGCGATGCGCTATTTATTCTGAACATGAGGAATTGAATATCGCTTTTAAAAAGATCACCAATACATATTTGAACTTATCCCGGGAAGTATGTGAGATTTGTGGCCATGAAGGTAAAACAAGAACAACAGGTTCCTGGCGTACGACTTTGTGTATGAATCACTATCTTGATCAGAAGCCGGTAATGGAAATTGATGAAAAGCTTAATGTCAGCTATAACAATAAGATTATTCTGAATGTAAATGAAGTTGTAAAAGCCGAGGTCGGATTTGATCTTCAACAACTATTTCTTTACACGAAAGAATATGCTCATGAAAATGATCTGTTTAGTTTTTCATGGCAGGAACCCAATTATTATCTGCTTTTGAAAATTATTCCCCGGCATGTATTTCCGGAAGATATGCAGCGCAGCATTTCAGATTTGTTTCTAAACCTGAAAGATTGTGAAATCTGCGGAAATAAAGCTCTTCATCATACATCTTGTTTACGTTGCCATCATGAGCCCTGGGGAGCGTATCCATATCATATCGAAGATTACAGCGGAAAATCAGATTATATAAAAGAATGTCAAATAGATCTTTTCATCGATGAAGATGATCATGAAAAGCTTTTTACCTGTGACCGTTCATTTGAGAAGGTTCACAATCACAGGATCCTTTTTACACCAGCTGATGTGGACGAATATAAAAAGCTTTTATTTTAACTATATTTGATGTAGAATTTAAAATAAGTAAACCTGAAACATAGCTGCTCAAAACAGGTAATTGTTCAGGTATACAAGCAAAAGTTTAGCACAAAACAACAATGCAATGAAAAAAACACTTGCAGTTCTCACTCTTTCGGTACAGATGGTATCGGCTCAGAATATTGCCCAGAAATTGGACAGAGCAACTAAGGATCTTATGGATTCTTCTTCAGCCATTGCTTCTGCGTTATCATTTTATGTATCAGACGAAAACGGAAATTTTATCTACGAATATCAGGGAAATAAAGGTTTGTCTACGGCTTCTACCCAAAAAATTTTTACGGCAGGAGCTGCTTTGGAAACCTTAGGGAAAAACTATACTTTCAAAACAACTTCCAGCTATTCAGGAAGTCTGTCTGGTGGGACTTTGAACGGAAATCTTTTTATCACCTCAAATGGAGATCCTACATTAGGAAGCTGGAGGTATGAAGCCTACAAACCTGAAAATTTTAAAAAGAAATTAATTGAAGCCGTTAAAAAAGCCGGCATCACAAAAATATCAGGAGATCTTGTAATTGACGATTCATATTTTGATCATCAGACGATTCCGGGAGGATGGCCGTGGGATGATTCAGGAAATTATTATGGTGCCGGGGTCTGGGGAATCAATTGGAGGGAAAATCAATTTGATATCAATATTAATGGAACAGATTTTAAAAGCTTTTCATATCCGTTGGAAGGTGTAAAATGGCTTAATGATCTGAAAACCGGCGGAAGCTCTGATCAAAGCCTGATTTTTACAGCTCCTCATTCTGGAGTTGCTTTAATCAACGGGATGCTTCCGGGAGGAAAAACGGTAACGGTTTCCGGTTCTGTCCCGAATCCTCCGCTGCAGTTGGGCGTCGAAGTAAAACAATGGCTGCAAGAGTCAGGAATTGAAATTTCCGGAAAAACACTTACCTGTTCACAGCTTGAAATGGACGGAAAACCTGTACCGGAGATTCCGAAAAATAATATCATTCTCCATTACGAATCGCCGACCTTAGACAAAATAGTATATTGGTTTTTAAGAAAAAGTATCAATATGTATGGTGAAACCCTGATCAAAACGTTGGGAAAAGAAAAAAAGGGAAATTCCAGCTTCAAAAGTGGTGTCAGCTATCTGAAAGAATTTTGGAAAGCAAAAGGTATCAACCCTAATATGATCAATTTTGCCGACGGGAGCGGACTTTCACCACAAAATTATGTTTCTGCCAAGGCAGAGGTTCAGGCATTGCTGTACGCTAAGAAACAATTGTGGTTTGACGCTTACTATGACGGATTTCCGATGCAGGACAACGGAATGAAGATGAAGAGCGGTACCATGCGAGATACCAAATCTTTTGCAGGATATCACACGGCAAAAGACGGTAAAAAATATGTGTTTTCCATTATCATCAATAATTATCAGGGAAGCGGAAGTGCAGAGCTACAGAAAATCCTTAATATTTTAAAATAAAAAAATAGCTTGAGAAAATCAATACTTACCAGACTCAATAACTGGATTATTTTTGTGGTGATGACTACTCTGGTCATCGCTATTATAGTGGCATCCACATCGTTGATTAATTTTCTCAGAAAAGAAGAAATCAAAAGAATCAGTCTTCTTTCTAAGGCGATAAGAATTCAGCAGGAAGTAAAAAGTCCGGATACGGATGTCCTTGATCTGCTGCCCGATATCCTCAATATCAATAATACCATTCCGTTCATCGTCACAGATAAATTCAAGAACCCGATTCTTGATCTGGGATATTACAGAAATATTCCTGAAAGTACCATAAAAGATCCTCAAAAGCTGCAAAGCCTGATCATGAATATGGAGAAAAACTACGACCCGATTGAGATCAAAGTACCTGACGGAAATAATCAGTTTGTTTTCTACGATAATTCCCGGCTGCTTAATAATTTAAGATATTCACCCTATATCCTGGGATTGTTTATCCTGCTGTATTTTGGTTTTTCTTTCTGGTTTTTCAGGACGATAAAAAAAACGGATGAAGGATATTTATGGGCCGGCCTGGCGAAAGAAACTGCCCATCAGATCGGTACTCCTTTATCTTCCATGATCGGCTGGATGGAGATCATGAAGCTGGATACCCCGGATTCTGAAGGAGTACATGAAATGGAAAAAGATATTGAAAGGCTGAGGACTATTTCCGAACGTTTTTCAAAAATAGGATCTGTCCCGGAACTGAATGACCTGGATTTTAATGAAACGATCCAGGAGAATTATGATTATCTGAAAACCAGGATTTCCAGAAAAGTTAATTTTACCTTAAACCTTCCTAACTATAAAGTTCTGGTTCCTCATAATAAAATCCTGATGAGCTGGGTGATCGAAAATCTGGTCAAAAATGCTGTAGATGCTATGAAAGGAGAAGGTGCCATTGTCATGTCGGTCTTTGAACGAAATAAAAATATTTTGGTCGAAGTAAAGGATAACGGGAGCGGAATGACCAAGCAGCAGGCACGAAATGCTTTTAAACCCGGATATTCAACCAAAAAGAGAGGTTGGGGACTGGGATTGTCACTGGCAAGAAGGGTCATTCATGAATACCACAATGGTGATATTAAGATTTCCCAGACAGAAATAGGAAAGGGAAGTACCTTTAGAATCACTGTCAGAAAAGCATAAAATAGTATAATACTGTAAAATCAGATAAAATAAAAGCGGGGAAATTTCCCCGCTTTTATTATTTTTTACCAGTGAGCCACTGAGTTTGAAGTTTCAATTCTGCCGGACTTGGATTGGCCTTGAATTTAGGCGTTTCCATGGTCATCTTGTCCAGGACAGCTTTTCCTTTCAATGTCATTTTCTCTTTCTTGCCGGCATTGTCTCTAAGGATGGTTACCGTAACATCTTGTCCCTCCTTAATGGTTTGAGTATACCCGATGAAATCCTGAACCTTTTTGATATCTACCGTTTTTCCGTCTAAAGCAAGAACCTGATCCGTGATTTTAAATCCGATACTTTTTGCAAATGGAGACAATGTTGAATTCTCATCAAATGCAAAGGCATTGTTTTTATCATCAAATCCGGTTTGATTAGGGTTTTTGATAAACCAGAAAATAGGTCGGCTTTCCTGTTTTTGGATCTCTACGCCAACCATATTCAGATATTCTGCATAAGGGGTTGGCTGGTTTCCTGCAATATATTTGTTATAAAAATCTTTTACCTGCGGATATCCCGTTACCGTTACCAGCTCGTCTATAAGTTTATCATCTTTGAATGGTTTATTTTCTCCGAATCTCTGAGACAGCTTTCGGATCATATCACGGTAGCCCATTTCACCGTTGGATAGTTTTCTCAATTCAATATCCAGACACATGGCCAGCAAAGCTCCTTTTTCATAGACATTTCTATACTGATCTTTATAAGGTTCTTTCAACACATTTTTACTCATTACCGTAAACGGCATGGTATCATCATAATTTTTTGAGTTGGCAATTTTCTCACCGATCCTCTCCAGGAATTCATCTTTATTGATCAACCCTTCCTGAATCTGGAACAAATTGGCAAAATATTCAGTTCCCCCTTCGTACATCCATAAGTGCTGAGACATTTTAGGATCTGCATAATTGAAATAATGAATCTCTTCAGAATGCGTTTTCAATGGATTTACAGTATGGAAAAACTCATGAGAAACAACATCGGTAATGGTTTTGTCGATGGCATCTTTTGGCATCATTTCAGGAAGCACCACACTTGTGGATTCATGGTGTTCCAATGCTCCGAAGCCTTTGATCTGAGGTCCGTCACCACCGGAAAGATACAGCATGATTGCGTATTTTTTGTTGGTGTTCATATCGCCAAGGAATTTTTTTTGAGCGATCACCATTTTTTCCAGATTATCCTTGAAATCTGCAGCCTTATATTTTCCGGTAGGTGAATACACTCCCAGTACAAGCTCCATTCCTCCAGCGTTGAAGGTAATATAATCAGGTTTTGTATACATCAGCGGGGAATCGGTAACTTTCGCATAATTAGCAAGTGTAAAAGTATCCGTAGATTCCGACTTATCCTGATCTACCAGCGCAGTTGTACCATAGAAGTCGGTAGGTTTTTGGATGATCAGCTGATAAGGTACATCCTGCATATTCTCAATATATCCTACAAAACCATGGGTATTGATCATAAAAACTTTTCCCTGCTCAATGTCTGTTCCTGAAGGAGAAAAGACCGCCTTATGTTTTGAGGTATCCGTTTCCTCATCAAAACTGTCGTTGACGAGATAGGAAACTTTACTGAGGTTCTGAGCGTTTTTCAGTGCATATGTATTGTCGTTAACTTTTGTATAGGTAAGCTCATTGCCTTTATTGTCATAGAATTTAATTCCTTCTATAAATCTTCCGTAATCATCTTCAGAATAGGTACCCGGAACCGTTTTAGGGAAATGAAACTTTATATCTCCGGATTTCATTTTCGGAAATTCCATCGTAACGGCTACCTTATCATCTTTTACGTTAACGAGGTCAATCGTTGTTTTTATAGACTGGGCATTCGCTAAAAAAGCGGCAAAAAGGCCTAAGCTAAGTGCTATTTTTCTCATTAAGATTTATTTTATATTAAATAGTTGTTCTTTTACTCATTTTGTTACGGGATGGAGTATTAAACTTTTCTTAAAATTTGAAAGGTACAATCAGGAAAGGTCGATACAATTGTACTGAAAATTATGAACAGAGAATATGATATCAAAAAAACAGAAAAGGGCAAAACTCCCAAAATGTAGTTTTGCCCTTCGGATTTATTTATTCAACACTTTGGTAGTTGATGTAATAGTTTTTATTCCATTCAATAGGATTAGTGCCTTTAAGCTTGACAGTCTGCCATTCTTCTGTGGGAGTGATGGTCTGCTCTCCCGGAATGATAACAGGTAGTTTCAGATTTTTTACCACATTCGTATATCTGAATTTCAGCGAATTTCCGGTTTGCGTGTACTCAAGAGTAGGAATTTTAGTTGTTCTTAAATACTGGTCAAAAACGGTTGAGAAATCAATTCCGGACTGCGAAGAAAGATAATCCTCAATCTGTTTTGTAGTAACAGTCTGATGATAAAACTCTTTGCTCAGTCCTCTTAAGATCTGTCTGAATTTTTCATCATTATTGATCACTTGTCTCATGGTATGAAGCATGTTAGCTCCTTTGGGATACATGTCTCCACTTCCTTCATTTCTTACCCCGTATTGCCCGATAATGGGAACATCATTCTGGATAACATGTCTCAGACCGATCATATAAGTATCAGCCGACTTTTTATCCATATATTTTTCTGTGAAAAGAACCTCTGAATACATCGTGAAACTTTCATGGATCCACATATCTGCCTGGTCTTTTGCCGTGATATTGTTGGCAAACCATTCGTGTCCGCTCTCGTGAATGATGATATAATCCCAATGCAGGCCGACTCCCGTTCCGGATAAATCTTTTCCGCGATAACCGTTCTGATAATTATTACCATAGGCTACATTGCTCTGGTGTTCCATCCCCAGATACGGAGAATCTACCAGTTTGTAGGAATCTTCGTAGAAAGGATAAGGGCCAAACCAATATTCAAATGCAGAAAGCATTGGTTTTACCTGCTGGAACTGCTTTTTTGCCTTTTCTACATTATAATCCAATACCCAGTAATCTAAATCCAGCTTTCCTTTTTCTCCGTCAAAAGTATCTTTGAAATTTACGTATTTACCGATATTAGGAATGATAGAGTAGGCGTTAATAGGATTTTTTACTTCCCAGGTATAGGTTGTTTTATTTCCTTCTGTCTTTTTATCAATCAGTCTTCCATTACCCACACCTACAAGATCTTTCGGAGTAACGATTTTCATCGTGATTCCGTTATCCGGCTCATCACTCCATATATCTTTGGTAGGAAGCCAGATGGAAGCTCCGATCCCTTCGTCAGCAACACTCATCCACGGATTTCCGTTTTCATCTTTGTCAAAAACCCAGCCACCGTCCCATGGAGCTCTTTTGGCAATTAACGGATTTCCGGAATATATGACATCAATATTATATTTTTCTCCTTTTTTGAATTTTTTATTGGCAGTAACAAAAATGAAGTCGCCTTCTTGTTTATAGCTTGCAATGGGGAAGTTTCCGGTTACCTTATCGGCTTTCATCGGTTGCTGAAGGTCAATCTGAAAAACAGGATTGGTAATGTCTTTAATGATTTCAAAGCTGATTGTATTATTTCCTTTAATACTTTTCTTAGCAAAATCAGGTTCTACGGAAAGGTCGTATTTTTTGACATCCCAGAAATTTCTGAACTGAGTATCGGAACCTTTTAAAGTATCCTGTTTAGTAAAAACTTTATCTTTTTCAAAGAATTGACCGAATGCAACCGCGGAAACAAACAAAAGTGTATATGACAGCTTTTTCATTTTAAACATTATTAATAATCTTTTCAAAAATAGAAAATTTAATTAACAGCAAAATTGAGAAAGAGTACAAATCTAAAATAAGTCCGGAAAAAGTATCGTATAAAGCATAAAAAAGCCCGGCAGAAATGCCGGGCCTGATATTTATTTTGATCAATTACTCTTGTACTGCAGGAAGATTTCCGTTGCTTTTCTGTACCCTTTTATAAGTGAAACTACACATCATAATACTGAATTCATAAAGAATAAGTAATGGGAATGCAGCCATCAGCATACTTAAAACATCTGCCGGAGTGATAATTGCCGCTACCACCATAATTAAAACAATAGCGTGACGACGATATGTTTTCATAAACTTCGGCGTCAGAATTCCGATGCTGGTAAGGAAATAAATCAGAATAGGAAATAAGAAAATAACCCCCATCCCTAAAACAACCTGTAAAAACAACGTGGTATAATCACTTAAATCATAAAGAGGAACAATAATGTCTGAAATTTTAAAAATAACTCCAAAATTGACTGCGAACGGAAGAATGAGAAAATATCCGCATAATACTCCCGTCATGAAAAGCATCCACACGGCATTGATGATATAGATTGAATTCTTTTTCTCTCTCGGATGTAAAGCCGGACCGATAAATCGCCATAATTCCCAAACAATATACGGAAATGCCAAAACCATTCCTCCAAAAACAGAAACAGCCATCATGACATTGAACTGCTGATACAATCTCTGTACACGTACAGGAAAGTCCTTAGGAAGGTGAATGCTGTCTTCTCCCAGAATCATTCTTGAAAAGTGATTTACAATTTTGAAGGTAGGAAAATCATTTCTTGTCGGACCAAAAAAGATGTGGTCCATAATCCAGTTGATATTAAATCCAACCACAAAAGCTGCAATTACGATAGCAATAATCGAACGGACCAGGTGCCCTCTTAATTCTCCAATATGCCCAAGAAAGGACATTTCTTTATTATTGTCCATATAATAGAATCTATTTAAAATGCCGACCGTTGTGGGATAAGCAGTTTAAGTCTGCGAAATTATGAAATAATAATCAGTATTTAGAATTTATTACTTATGTTTTTTAAGTTTTGAGATAATGAAATTTTGTACTGTTTAAAAATCTAGACAACCGGACAAATTTCTTGCCCGGTTGTATAAATTTTTTAAAATAATAGGTTGTGTATTATTTTTCGAGGATCTCTAATACTTTTTCTGCTACATCACCTCCTGATTGAGGATTCTGCCCAGTGATCAGCCTTCCGTCTGCTACGGCAAAAGGAACAAAATCCTGGTCAGCTTTTACATAATGGGCACCTTTGCTTTTCAAAACATCCTCTGTAAGATAAGGCATATGATCAGCAAGTTCAGCTGCGATTTCTTCAGAATTTGAAAATCCGGTCAGTGTTTTTCCTTTGATCAATAATTCTCCGTCAGAAAGTTTAATATTGAAAAGCCCTACAGCACCGTGACATACGGAAGAAACAATTCCGTTGTTTTCATAAATCTTTCTGGCTATATCCTGTAAGTCTTGATTATCAGGAAAATCCCATACAACACCATGCCCTCCGGAATAGTAAATGACACTGTAGTCTTCCGGGATAATGTCTTCCGGCTTCAAAGTATTTCCCAATTTTTCTCTGAAAACGTTGTCCCCATAATATTTCCAGTCTACCGGCTGCACAAACATTTGTAAAGAGATAGGGTCCAGCGGTGTATAACCTCCTTTCGGGCTTACAAAGTCAATTTCATATCCTTTTTCATGCAGTTTCTCATAAAAATGAACGGCTTCACCCAGCCATAGCCCGGTTGCTCTATCCATATCAGGATATTTTTCTACACTGGTCACTACTATTAATGCTTTCTTTTTCATTTGTTTTTGTTTTAAAAATTATAATACAAAGATTGCATTTTTATACTGGTCAGAATAAGGATATAGGTCAAAAAAAAGATGTGACCTGGGTCACACCTAAGAATATAATCTGCTTAATGTCTCTCTTGAAACACCAAGGTAACTTGCGATAAGCTGTTTGGGCAAATGATCCATAAAACCGGGATACTGTTTTACAAAATCTTCATATCGCTCTTTAGCTGTTTTGCTCATCAATGAAAGGATTCTCTGTTGTAAGGCAACATACCCGAAGTTGGATTTTATCCTGAAAAAATGTTCCATTGCAGGCAGTTGTAAACAAAGAGCGTTTAAATTTTCATACGAAATAGCATATACTTCAGAGTCTTCTATACAATCAACAGCCAATGAAGAGATTTCCTGTTTAAAAAAAGCGGCAAAATCTGAAATCCACCAATGAGGAGCTCCAAACTGCAGGATATGCTCCTTCCCTGTACTATCAATGGTACTGCTTTTAACAATACCTTTTTCTATGAGATAAATCTCGTTTACAGGCTGATTCTCCTGTATCAGAAACTGCCTCTTCCTGAATTTCTTTTTGTCGAAAAGATTTTGTATCATTTCAAGCTCATCATCACTGATAGAGATGATCTCCCGGATATGCGTTTGCAGAAAATGGCTCATGGGTGAGATTAATTTATTCCTTCATCAAGTAATTTATGCAGGTCGATGATTCCAAAATATTTACCATTTTCGGTAACCACCAGCTGCCCGATATTATTTTCTTTCAAAATCTTCATCGCTTCCTTGGCCAAAGCTTCTTTTTCAATGGTTCTCGGATGAGCAGACATAATATCTTTAGCCAGAACTTTAGTGATATCTTCTCCCTTCATCAGCATTCTTCTTAAATCACCATCGGTAATAACTCCTATGATCTGATCATCTTTGGTTACCACGGTGATTCCATGGCTGGAGGCACTGATCGAAATAATAACATCTCTGATAGATGCTTCTTCAGCTACCTGAGGTTTCTGTGAAGATAAAAACTGTTCAACTCTTGAAGTAAGGTTCTTTCCTAAACTGCCTCCCGGATGAAACTTGGCAAAATCATTGGCTTTAAAATCATTAAGTTCCATCAGCGCTACTGCCAGAGCATCTCCCAATGCCATCTGAATGGTGGTAGAACTGGTAGGAGCGAGCTTGTTGGGACAGGCCTCTACATCAACATGAGTATTCAGGATAATTTCAGAAAACTCAGCAAGCTTACTGTTTTTATTGCCTGTCATTCCGATCAATGCGGAAGAATAGTCTTTTAAATAAGGAACAAGGTTGGCAATTTCAGGAGAATTTCCCGAATTGGAAATACATAAAACCACATCCTGTTTTTGAATAACTCCCAAATCTCCATGGATAGCCTCTGAGGCGTGAAGAAATTGTGATGGAGTTCCTGTAGAGTTTAACGTGGCAACAATTTTATTCCCCACGTGGGCAGATTTTCCTATTCCTACGACAATCAGCTTCCCTTTTGCCGAATGAATGATCTCTACGGCCTGTGCAAACTGATCATCAATTCTGTTTTTTAATTTTTCAAGCTCTGCAATCTCAATTTCTAAAGTAGTTTTAGCAATTGATATAATGTTGGTTCTCTCCATTTTACTTTGATAGGTATACAAAAAAGTTCTTAAAAAACGTTATATTTTAAAAAGAATATTTAATATAAATTTTATTTTTTATAAATTCGTTCGCTTTTATTTTAAGCAGAATTTTTATAACTTTGGGTTACATGCAAATTTAGCAATAGAAAATTAGATGAGCGCAAAAAAAGCCAATTTATCAGGCGAATTGAAAAAGTATTTTGGGTTTTCTACATTTAAGGGTCAGCAGGAACAAATCATAGGAAATCTCTTAAATGGGGAAGACATATTTGTTTTGATGCCTACGGGGGGTGGTAAATCATTATGTTATCAGCTTCCTGCTCTTATTTCGGAAGGCACGGCGATAGTCGTTTCACCCTTAATCGCGTTAATGAAGAATCAGGTGGATGCAGTCAACGGCCTTTCATCGGATGATGGGGTAGCACATGTATTAAATTCATCATTAAACAAGACACAGACAAAACAGGTTTTTGACGATATTAAAAGTGGAAAAACGAAACTTTTGTATGTAGCTCCGGAATCATTGATTAAAGATGACTATCTGGACTTTCTGAAAGATGTTAAGATTTCTTTCTTTGCCATTGATGAGGCACACTGTATTTCAGAATGGGGACATGATTTCAGACCGGAATACAGAAATTTAAAGCAGATCATAGACAAGATTGCCAATGTACCGGTGATTGCTTTGACGGCAACAGCAACTCCTAAAGTTCAGGATGATATCCAGAAAACTTTGGGAATGACCAACGCATTGGTTTTTAAAGAAAGTTTCAACCGGCCTAATCTATATTATGAGGTATGTCCGAAAGTAAATGTAGATAAAGAGATCGTAAAATTTATCAATCAGCACAAGGGAAAGTCAGGGATCGTATATTGCCTGAGCCGCAGAAAAGTTGAGGAGTTTGCCCAGCTTCTGCAGGTCAACGGAATCAATGCACTTCCTTATCATGCCGGTCTTGATCAAAAAGTGAGAGTAACCAATCAGGATAAATTCCTCATGGAAGAAGTGGATGTCATCGTGGCAACCATTGCTTTTGGGATGGGAATTGATAAACCAGATGTACGTTTTGTGATTCATTATGATTTTCCTAAATCCCTGGAAAGTTATTATCAGGAAACGGGAAGAGCAGGAAGAGATGGAGGAGAAGGTCATTGTCTGGCATTCTATGATCCGAAAGACATAGAGAAACTAGAAAAGTTCCTGGCGCAAAAGCCCGTTTCTGAAAGAGAAATTGGCCTGCAGCTCCTGAACGAAGTGGTAGGATATGCCGAAACTTCAATGAGTCGTAGACAATACATCCTGTATTATTTTGGTGAATCTTTTGATCCTGTCAACGGTGATGGGGCAAAGATGTGTGATAACTCTTCGAATCCTCCAAAATTGAAAGATGCAACAGCTGATCTGAATAAAGCTTTGGAACTGATTAGTGATACAGGAGAAAAATTTAAAGCCAAAGACCTGATTTCTGTTATTGTTGGAAAAGAAACAGCGGTGACGAAATCATATAAACTTGAGCAAAACGATCATTTTGGTTTTGGTAAACACGAAAAGGACAATTACTGGAAGACTATTCTCAGACAGGCAACGGTTCAGAATTTCTTGCAGAAAGATATTGAAACCTATGGTGTTATAAAGATTACTGAAAAAGGAAGAGCTGTACTAAAAGGAGAATCAAAAGACAAATTTTTAATAGCCGAAGACAGAGAGTTTGATCTTACACAGTCTAAAGCTGAAAGTGATCAGATACAGCAGCAGGCAGGTGGCGGTATGGATCAGAACCTGTTTGGTCTTTTAAAAGAACTGAGGAAAAAAGTAGCCAAGAAATATGGCATCCCTCCATACACCGTATTTATGGATCCTAGTTTAGAAGATATGACGGTTCAGTATCCGATTACGGTAGATGAAATTACCAAAATTTATGGTGTAGGAGAAGGAAAGGCTAAAAAATATGGTAAAGAATTCGCTGATTACATTAAGACCTATGTTGAGGATAACAATATAGAACGTACTCAGGATATGGTGTTGAAGCAGGTCGCCAATAAATCGAGCCACAAAGTTTTCATTATTCAGAGCACCGATAAAAAGATCGATCTTGAAGATATCGCAAGAGCCAAAAACCTTTCGATGGATGAACTCCTGAAGGAAATGGAAAGGATCGTTTATCAGGGAACAAAATTGAATATTGATTATTATATTGAAGATAATTTCGATGAAGATATTGTAGACGGATTTATGGAGTTTATGAACGAATCTGAAAGCGATAGCATGAAAGTATTGCTGGATGAATTTGGAGACGAACTTTCCGATGAAGAAGTAAGAATGCTGAGAATTAAATTTATCAGCGACGTAGCAAACTAAAGACTGAAATAAGAAAAAATGCACAAACAGGCTGTCTCAAACTGAGATGGCCTGTTTATTTTAGATTCGTCTACAGGACCAAAAAAGAGGATCAATAAAAGGAATATTTGACTCGTAACTAAACTTTTTAGTAACTTTAACTGATGAAAAAAATCTCTGTCATATTTATTCTGCCTGATCTGGAGACAGGAGGAGCGGAAAGAATTGTTACTACGATTGCCAATCATTTATCGAGGGACCGCTTTGAGCCTAAGATTTTATTGTTGCGCAAACGTGGAGGTTACCTTAATTTCCTGAAGAAAGATGTTGAGATCATTGACATCAATACAGAGAGAATCAGACATTCGCTGAAACCGATACTGGGAGAGATCTACAGAAGAAAACCGGATATTGTATTTTCAGGTTTCGGAGAGGTCAATGCTTACCTGGCTTTGTTTATCAAACTTTTTCCCAGAACAAAATTTATTGCCAGAGAAACCAATGTCGTCACGGAACACGTTACCAGAAGGGAAATCAAGTTTTTCTATAATTTTTACAATAACTATCAGAAAATCATTGCACAGAGTGACGATATGAAGAAAGACCTGATTGATAATTTTAATATTAAAAAAAAGAAAATTGTCAAGATCAACAATCCGGTAGATTTTGATTTTATTGAGGAAAAACTGAGAACTTCCCTAAAGCCTGAAGGTTTTAAATACAACTATAAAAATGTGGTAGCCATTGGTAACCTCTCGGCCAGAAAAGGTTTTGATAACTTATTAAAGGTATTTTCAAGACTTAAAAATGAAAATATCATGCTTCATATTTTAGGAGATGGAAAAGATAGAGACGTACTGCTGCAGATGAAAGAATTTCTAGGATTGAAGAATGTGATCTTTCATGGCAGACAGGATAATCCCTATCAGTTTTTAAAATATGCGGATCTGTTTATTCTTTCCTCAAGGTATGAGGGCTTTCCGAATGTGTTGCTGGAAGCCGGAGCTTGTGGAACCTATTCCTTAGCCAATAACTGCCCGGGAGGAATCAACGAGATTATCCAGCATAATGTAAACGGCGAAATTGCCAATATTGAAAATTATGATGATTTTGCACAGCAAATTATAAAAGTAATGCATGAGAATTATAATCGTGATGCGATAAAAAATTCGATCAGATCCCGGTTTTCAAAGAACATTATTTTGGATGAATATGAGAAGGTTTTACTGGATCTAATTAAAAAATAACCACAAAGGCTATGAAGAAAATGATATTCATTGTTTCTATGCTGATTTCTATAACGGCAATGGCCCAGAAAAGCCGGATTGCAAGAAAAGAATTGCTGAAAGCTTCTGTGAACCGGAAAGTCACCACTGCTGAAATTCAGGAAATAACAATGGCAGGAGGGCAGACGGCTCCCAAACATGTGCATCCGTGTCCTGTCGTGGGAATTATAAAATCCGGAGAAGCTGTTTTTCAGATAGAAGGAAAGGAGAGTGTTGTCCTTCACGAAGGCGATGCTTTCTATGAGCCTAAAAATGTCAATATTCTTCATTTTGACAATGCTTCAAAAGAAAAACCATTAGTTTTCACAGCAATTTATTTGAAAAAAGGTCAAGAAGAAAACATCCGGTTTTTGAATCAATAGTTGAGAATAATGTTGAATAGTCATTTTGCCTTATTTATACTTTTGAGGATAAATTCTGGCTGATGCATTTTTAGTATATTTGCCCTTCAAAAAAAGGATAAAATGAAAACGATTCCAAAAATAGGATGCGCCTGTGAAACACCAGACTACAATTATACTGAATTTAGAAGTTCGGAACTGGGTATTGATCACACCAACGGAAGATATGGAGAAGTAAGTATCCAGCAGTGTAAATTATGCCAAAGAATATGGGTCCATTATTTTGTCGAATATGAACATTATTCCAAATCAGGAAGATGGTATAAAGGAATTGTTTCGAAAAAGGACCGTGCACAGATAACCCCGGAAAACGCTGTGGAATATCTGGAAAATCTTGAATGGTATGTCTATGGAGGTTCGTTTTTTGAAAGTTTGGGTTCCATAGGAAACGGACCATTGAGGTTAGGTTGATAACCGCCTTAAGGTATTTAATTTTTTTTGAACTCAAAATTGATAAAACTCACTTTGGTGCTTGGTAATTTATATGTAAATTTGTGAGAGTTAAGTTAGATAATAATAAACAAATTCATAAAAAAACATGAGTCAATTCGATGTTACCGTAATAGGTTCTGGTCCTGGAGGTTATGTAGCTGCTATCCGTGCAGCACAGTTAGGTTTCAAAACAGCAATTATTGAAAAATATTCAACTTTAGGCGGAACTTGTCTTAACGTTGGATGTATTCCGTCAAAAGCACTTCTAGATAGCTCTGAGCATTTTGAGAATGCAAAACACAATTTTGCAAGCCACGGAATTCTGATTAATGACCCGCAGGCCGATATTCAAAGAATGGTTGCGCGTAAAAACGAAGTGGTAGATCAGACTACGAAAGGGATCAACTATTTGATGGACAAAAACAAAATCACTGTTTTTGAAGGAGTAGGAAGTTTTGAATCAGCTACTCAAATCAAAATTACAAAAAATGACGGTTCTTCTGAAACGATTGAATCAAAATATACAATCATAGCAACAGGTTCTAAGCCTTCTTCTTTACCTTTTATCTCTCTTGATAAAGAAAGAATCATTACTTCTACTGAAGCGTTAAACCTTAAAGAAATCCCTAAGCATTTAGTGGTGATCGGAGGTGGAGTAATCGGTCTTGAATTAGGATCTGTATACTTAAGATTGGGAGCTCAGGTAACGGTAGTTGAGTTCATGGATAAAATCATCCCTGGAATGGATGGAGCTTTAAGCAAAGAATTGACTAAAGTTCTTAAAAAACAAGGTATGAAGTTTATGCTTTCTACAGCAGTTTCAGGTGTTGAAAGAAACGGAGATACTGTAAAAGTTACCGCTAAAGATAAAAAAGGAGAAGAAGTAGTGGTAGAAGGAGATTACTGTTTAGTTTCTGTAGGAAGAAAACCTTACACTGACGGTCTTGGTCTTGAAAAGGCAGGTGTAGAGCTTGATGAAAGAGGAAGAGTAAAAGTAAACGATCACCTGCAAACTAATGTAGCCAATATCTATGCTATCGGTGACGTTATCAAAGGTGCTATGCTTGCTCACAAAGCAAGTGAAGAAGGAACTTTGGTGGCTGAAATTTTAGCAGGTCAAAAACCTCACATCAATTATAACCTAATTCCTGGTGTTGTTTATACATGGCCGGAAGTTGCAGGAGTTGGAAAAACTGAAGAGCAGCTTAAAGAAGAAGGAGTAGCTTACAAAGTTGGAAACTTCCCGATGAGAGCATTAGGAAGAAGCCGTGCAAGTGGTGATGTTGATGGTTTTGTTAAAATCATTGCTGATGAAAAAACAGATGAGGTTCTTGGAATGCACATCGTAGGAGCAAGAGCTGCTGACCTTATCGCAGAAGGAGTAATCGCTATGGAATTCCGTGCAAGTGCTGAAGATATCGCCAGAAGTTCTCACGCTCACCCAACCTATGCAGAAGCCATTAAAGAAGCTGCACTGGATGCTACGGGTAAAAGACCGATTCATATTTAAGATCTGATTACATTTTTTAATCATTTAAATACAAAAGAGAAATCATTTATGGTTTCTCTTTTTTTGGCATAAAAATGGACGGCCAACTACGAAAAAAGACATGAAGAAAATATTTATAAGTTTAATGATGATAGCGGCTGTTACTATAATGGCACAGGAAGCAGGAAAGGCAGGAGAATTGCTGCGAAATGAAGCTTCTGCCACAGCTATGAGAACCCCTGAAACACCCGGGATGAAAAATAGAAGTCAGGATCGTAATTCTTTAGATCCACGAAATAAAAATAAGAACCCCGGATATCAATGGAACCGTAACTACGGTTATGCTGAAGTCTTTTTACGCATTCCTGAACAAGGCTTTTTCACTGTTGAAATAGGGGATCAGATGATGGCAAACAGTTCCGGGAAATATCGTTTTTTTGACTTGCAATCGGGGAGGATGTCTATCTCCATCTATGCAAACGGCTTCCTGATGTACAGAACAACATTGATGCTTCGTAATAACAACCGGATGGTGCTCGATTTCTTTACTAATGAAGGATTGTACCTGTTAGATTCTTACCCTGTGCAGGGACAATACAGTTTTAATGACTGGAATGACGTCTGGAATAATCCGTACGGAAATTCTTCCGGAAACTGGAACAATTCAGGAAATGTAATGGATAACGGAACATTCAGGCAATTTTTTGAGACGTTAAAGCGAAAAGAGAGTTTTGATGAAGGTAAAATAGCCATGATCAATCAACAAATGCGTACTTCCATGTTTACGTCTGCACAGATAAGAGACCTGGTAAAATCAATGAGTTTTGATAAAAATAAGCTGGCATTAGCCAAATCAATGTATCGTAATTGTGTAGATACAAACAAATATTTTGTGGTATATGACGCTTTTGATTTTGAAAACAGCAAACGGGAACTGATGGATTACATTTCCAGATTATAGGCAGTTTCCACAGGCATAGAGTCATATCATTATAGTACCATTAGCAGATAACTAAGGCAGATTTATTCATGCATTCGTGGCAAAAAAGCTAAGAAAGTATCTGTATATTTTACTAAAAATAAAAAGATACCAATGATGTACAAATAAAATGTAATATATTGTTGAAAAGCAAGCAGAAAATCTACATCATTTTCATATGATCATAAAATTTTGAACTTTTTACCGGTGCAATATTGAATTGTATGCCGAAGGTTACTCCTTTAAAATATCTATCATCATGAATAGGGATGGCATATCCCGTATTGAGAAAAAATATATTGAATAGCGAAATGCCAATTCGTGGTTCTATCGAATACTGATTAATTGATGCGCCATACAGCTGACCATTGTTGCTATAATAAATGTGGGCTTCAGGCATAAATTTATCGTTATGGTTGATGCGGGTATAAAGGACAGAAGGACCAAGGATGACAGATTTATATCTTGAATCTCCGATTCTGAAGTCTAATCCGGCCTGTATCACATTTCTTCCTGTATACCGGTAGCCTAGATTAAAGGCTGTTTTTTCAAAAACCTGAGCATGTAAAGCCCATGCAGAAAGAATGAATGCTGCGATCCAGAATTTTTTCATGTGTTAGATTTTTATTCAAATGTACAGGTTTTATCGGCTTGTTGAAAGATTAATGATAGCTTTGAAAAGATTAGGTCATGTTTAAATAGGTTGAAATCTTCAAATTTCCGTACCTTTGTCAGCTAATTTTATCATCAATGCAACTCGGAAAAACCCAAAGTTTAGAAATTTCAGAAAAAATTAATTCAGGATGGATCCTTACCGACGGATCCGGTGAAAAGGCATTTTTACCTAAAATCTTCATTCAGGAAGAAAAAGAAGTAGGTGAGTATGTTGAGGTTTTCGTTTATCAGGATGATGATAAATTAAAGGCTACCACCGAAATTCCTTTGGCCGAAGTAGGGGAATTTGCTGTAATGAGTTGTGTGCAGAGTCTTCCAAGCGGAGCCTTTATGGATTGGGGAATCATTAAAGATTTATTTATCCCGTACAAACAGCAGAAAACCAAAATTATTGAAGGGAAAAGATACCTGGTTTACATTTATGTAGATAAGGATATGGACCTGATTACTGGAACCACAAAGTTCAAACGAAATCCTCAGTATCAGGATGTTCCTTTTCAGACCGGAGATAAAGTAGATCTCATTATGATGAATGAAAGTGAGCTGGGCTGGAACGTTATCATTAATAAAAAATATATCGGCCTTATCTACGCATCTGATGTATTCAAAAAGCTGTACCCTTTATCCGAAGAATCAGGATACATTAAAGCCATTCGTGAAGACGGCAAGATTGACGTGTCTTTACAACCCGACGGTTTTGAAAATATTGATGAATTCAAACAGAAAATTCTTAATAAACTGGAAGAAAATTACGGCCTTTTGTACGTATCGGATAAATCTTCTCCTGAAGAAATCAAAGACGAACTTCAGATGAGTAAAAAGAACTTCAAAAAAGCCATCGGAGGACTTTATAAAGATAAAATTATTGATATTTCAGACGATAAGATCAGGTTGTTATAGTCATATTGCTTACAAACAGGTATTTAAAGATATTTATAAAAAAGAGATTGCCCACAGCAGTCTCTTTTTTTTTCGTAACCTATGGTTGTACATAAAAACAAAAACATGATGCAAATCATAACAAATTTGTTTAATTTTTTTGTTTAACAATTTTGTCAAAAATGAAAAAAGTGTAATTTTGCACAAATTTGTTTAACAAAAATGTCAAATCAAGCAAAAAAAGACCAAACACAGGAATTGATCAAGGAGACAGCGAAGAATTTGTTCTTTGTGAAAGGAAAATTTGATGCTACTACGCAGGAGATTGCCGATGCAGCGGGAGTTAACAGAACTCTGATTAATTATTATTTCCGATCAAGAGATAAGCTGATTCAGATCATCTTTGATGAAGCCCAGAAAGTAGAACAGGAAAAGTCTACTATTATTCAGCGATCCGATCTGCCGTTTAAGCAAAAGATCAGCAAATTTATAGAAAGCAGCCTTGCTACAAGTCTTCAGTACCCATATCTGGAAACCTATATCGTTTCACAGATTAATAAAGAGACCTGCCACAGCAGAGAAATTGAAGAAGATGTTCTGGAAGAGCTGTACAGCGATATTGAAAAAGAAATGGAATTGGGAAATGTAGAGAAAATGGCACCCGTTCAGTTTGTTCTGAATATGGTTTCATTATTAGTCTTTCCAAGTGCTATAAGACCCTTGTTTATGGAAAATCTGATGATCAGTGATCAGGAATATGATAAAATTATTTCGGAAAGAAAAGAGATTATCATCAATATGTTGTTTAAAAATTAAAAAAACTAAAGTATTTCTGAAAATGATTCGTCATTTAGAAAAAAATAAAGACTGAACTGAATAAGAAAATAAACGAAGTATAAAATTATGAAAAGAAAACGTATAACTGCTAAAAAGCTAAAAATTGGGATAGCTGCAGCATTTATGATTTTCAGCTTTTCATCAGTGTCTGCTCAGCAGCAGGTTTCTCTGCAGGAAGCAATCAAACAGGCACTTCAGAATAAGGCAGAAGCTAAAAAAGCGGCCTTACAGGTTAAAAAAGCTGAATATAAGATTGATGAGGCCAGAGCCGGGGCTTTACCTCAGATCAGTGCTACCATCAGTAACACTTACAACCCCATTTTGCAGAAATCTGTTCTTCCGGGAGAGATTATAGGAAAGCCGGGTGAGCTTATTCCGGTTGCTTTCGGTACAAAATGGCAATCTGTAAACGTGGTAACTCTTAATCAGAATATTTTTGACCAGCGGGTTTTTATTGGCCTTAAAGCCGCAAAATCAACAAGAGAGTTTTACCTTTTAAACTCTGAATTAACGAATGAGCAAATCATTGAAAATGTAGCCACAGCTTATTATCAGGTTTTTGTTCAGGAAGAGAATCTTAAAACTGTTGAAGAAAGTTATGCCAATACGGAAAGAGTAAGAAATGTTATTAAAAGTCTGGTAGATAACGGTTTGGCTAAGCCAATTGATCTCGACCGTACCAATGTTCAGCTTACCAATATTAAATCCAATAAGCAGCAATTGATCAATGCCGTTGAAGTTTCAAAAAATTCGTTGAAGTTTTATATGGGTGTTCCTATTGAGAACTCAATTGAGCTGGAAGAAAAAGAAATTGTACCCAATCCTGAACTGTTAGGCACAAACGTGAATCTGGAAACCCGTTCTGAGTTAAAAGTTTTAAACAAACAAAGAGAGCTTTTAGAATATAACAAAAAAGCAACGGTAGCCAATCTTTATCCTACTGTAGGCCTTTCAGCAAATTACGGATGGCAGGGATTAGGAAATAAATTCCCCTATGCAACAGGATCAAGCCAGGGAACAAACTGGGGAGATTATGCATCAATCGGAGTCGCTATTAAGATCCCTATTTTTATGGGTGGTGCTACCAAAGCTCAGATCCAACAGGCTGAAATTGATATTCAGGATCTGGATCAGGATATCCAAAACAAAAAGCTTAACCTGAGCCTGGATTATAAAAATGCCATTACCAATATGGAAAATGCCATTATCAATATCCAGAGCATGAAGGATAATGTGGATCTGGCGGAAAAAGTACAGAAAAATACTCAGTCTAACTACCAGTACGGTTTAGCAACACTTACTGAGGTCCTGGATACTGAAAATGCACTTACCCAGGCAAAACAGAACTATGCCAATGCACTACTGGACTATAAGCAGGCTGAGATCAAAGTCATTAAAGCAAAAGGAGAGTTAAACACACTACAAAACTTATAATAAACAATGAAAAAAACTTTAATATATATCATCGTAGCCGCTGTACTCGTAGGTTTAGCTGCTTATAAAATTGCCGGTAACAAAGAAAAACAGACTCAGGAAGTAAAAGAAGTTGCCAAGCAGGTAGATAAAATCAATGTCAATATCGTAACCGTTTCAAGAGAAAATATTGACACCGACTATTCCGCAAACGGAACATTTCTTCCCAAACAGGAAATGAACCAGGCTTCTGAGATTTCCGGCCGTATCGTTAACGTGTTGGTGAAAGAAGGTTCCAGAGTAGGCGCAGGCCAGGTATTGGCTACCATCAAAAGAGATGCGATTGAAGTAGATGTGGCTCAGGCTCAGAATAATTTGCAGAACGCTATTATTGATAACCAACGTTACGAAAACGCCTATAAAACCGGTGGAGTTACCAAACAACAACTTGACAACTCGAGATTGCAGCTTAAAAATATGCAGGCTGCCGTAAGAGCTCAGGGAGTAAAAGTGAATGACACAAGCATCCGTGCAGGGATCAGCGGAACGATCAACAAAAAGATGGTAGAGCCCGGAACAGTGGTTTCTCCGGGGACAGCGATGTTTGAAATTGTGAATATCAACAGCTTAAAACTTTCTGTATTAGTGGATGAAAGCCAGATCGGAAGAATACAACTTGGGCAGGAAGTGCCAGTTAAAGTGAATGTGTTACCTGAAGATTCTTTTTCGGGAAGAATTACATTTATCGCTCCTAAAAGTGATGCTTCTTTAAATTTCCCGGTTGAAATTGAAGTTCAGAACAGAGGAAATTTAAAAGCAGGAATGTATGCCACAGCAACATTTAAGACAAACCATGGTGCGGAAACTCAGAATATGCTGACAGTGCCGGCAGAAGCTTTTGTAAATGGGGTAAGCTCAGGACAGCTGTTTATCGTTGAAAACGGAGTTGCTAAGATGATCAAAGTAACCGTAGGAAAAATCTACGGAAATAAAGTTCAGGTATTAAGCGGATTGAACGGTGGCGAACAGGTAGTAACCAGCGGACAGATCAACCTGGATAACGGATCTAAAGTGAACATTATAAAGTAGAAGGTCTATGAAGTTAGCAGAAATATCGATTAAAAGACCCTCGCTGGTAATTGTATTATTTACAATTCTGACGCTGGGAGGTATCCTGAGTTATACGCTCATGGGATACGAATTGATTCCGAAATTCGAAACCAATATGGTAACCATTTCTACAGTGTATCCCGGAGCTTCACCAGCAGAGGTGGAAACTTCGGTTACCCGAAAGATTGAAGATGCCGTGGGTTCTCTGGAAAATGTAAAAAAAGTAGAATCTTCTTCATACGAAAGCTTATCCGTAATCATGGTTCAGCTGAACAATGGTGCAGATGTTGATTTTGCTTTGAATGATGCACAACGTAAGGTAAATGCTATTTTGGCAGATTTCCCTAAAGACGTAAAAGCACCATCACTGAATAAATTCTCACTGGATGATTTACCGATTATTACCATGAGTATCTCATCCGATAAACTGAACAGTAAAGACCTTTATGACCTGTTGGATAAAAAGATCGAACCTATTTTCTCCCGTGTAAACGGAGTTGCAAAAGTAGATCTTGTAGGAGGTCAGGAAAGAGAAATTCAGGTGAATCTTGATGAGAAAAAATTACAGGGGTACGGCCTTTCTATTGGTGATGTACAACAGGCAATTCTTTCCTCAAACTTAGATTTCCCTACAGGAAGTTTGAAAACCAGAACGACGAAATCTACGATCAGACTGTCAGGAAAATATAAGTCGATTGCAGAAATGAACAGCCTGGTGGTTTCCAATAAAAACGGGGCTCAGGTCCGTTTATCTGATGTGGCATCGGTTTTTGACTCTCAGAAAGATGTTGAAAAAGTAGCAAGATTCAATCAGTTTCCGACGATCTTAATGCAGGTTAAAAAGCAGTCTGACGCCAATGCCGTAGCAGTATCTGAAAGTATTCGCAAAACCATTAAAACTGTAGAAGAAGCATATAAAATTCAGGGAGTAAAAGTAAAAGTGGTAAACGATACCACAGATTTTACCCTGGAATCAGCAAACCATGTAATTTTCGACTTATTCTTAGCGATTATCCTTGTGGCTATCGTCATGTTATTGTTCCTTCACAGTATCAGAAACGCATTTATTGTAATGGTTTCCATCCCGGCATCATTGGTAGCGGCGTTCATTGGAATGCACCTGATGGGATATACGCTGAACTTAATGAGTTTATTGGGGCTTTCCCTTGTGGTGGGTATTCTTGTGGATGATGCAATTGTAGTACTGGAGAACATTTACCGTCACATGGAGATGGGTAAAAGTAAGATCAGGGCAGCCTACGACGGAGCTTCGGAAATCGGATTTACCGTAGCGGCGATTACCCTTGTAATTGTGGTGGTATTCTTACCGATTGCGATGAGTTCAGGGCTTGTTGCCAATATCCTGGCTCAGTTCTGCGTCACCGTAGTCATTGCAACCTTACTTTCATTGTTAGCATCATTTACCATTATTCCTTGGTTATCATCAAGATTTGGTAAACTGGAGCATTTAACCGGTAAAAACTGGTTTGAGAAATTTATCTTATGGTTTGAAAGCCTTATCGACAAATTTACTCACTGGATTACTGACATCCTTGAATGGTGCTTGAAAACAACCTTAAGAAGAGTTACAACAGTGATTGTTACCTTTATTATTCTGATAAGTTCATTCCTGTTGGTGATCTTCGGTTTCATCGGAGGAGAGTTTTTCCCACCGATTGACCGTGGTCAGTTCTTGGTTCAGATGGAGCTTTCAAAAGATGCCACAATTGAGAAAACTAACCAGTTGACATTAGATGTTGAGAAGTATTTAAGAAATGATAAAGATGTTGTAGACTTGATTACTACAGTTGGTCAGCAGTCAACAGGTTTTGGTGGAGCCCAGGCTACAACGTATCAGTCGGAGGTTCAGGTAAACTTAACCGATAAGTCTGAGCGTTCTGAAAGTACAAACATCAAAGCTGCAAAAGTAAAAAGAGCTTTAGAAGAGAAATTCACAGGTGTCGAGTTCAAGACAGCTCCAATTGGTATCATGGGAGCGGAGAATGCTCCGATTGAAATGGTAGTAACAGCACCTGATAATGCAACCGCTGTAAAAGAAGCGACAAGAATTCTTGAATTGCTGAAAAAAGTTCCAGGAGCAGTGGATGCGGAATTATCTACAGACTCTGGTAACCCGGAAGTACAGGTAACGCTTGACAGAGATAAAATGGCTTCTTTAGGCCTGAATGTTTCCAGCGTAGGACAGACGATGCAAACAGCATTCAACGGAAATACCGACGGAAAATTCAAAGCCGGAGAATATGAATATGATATCAATATCCGTTTCGGAGATCTTAACAGACAATCTATTGATGATGTTAAAAACCTGATATTTACCAATGCTCAGGGGCAACAGGTTCGTCTGACCCAGTTTGCTGATGTTAAAATGGGCTCAGGACCGAGTTTGCTTGAACGTAGAGATAAATCTCCTTCCGTAAAAGTAAGAGCTAAAGCCGTAGGTAGACCTGTAGGAGATGTTGCCAACGAATGGGCAGACAAATTTATGAAAGGTAAAAAACCTATCGGCGTAGATTACATCTGGAGTGGTGATATGGAAAACCAGCAGGAAGGTTTCGGTACTTTAGGGATTGCATTAATGGCGGCTATCGTATTGGTTTACCTGGTAATGGTGTCACTGTATGACAGTTTTGTATATCCGTTTGTGGTATTATTCTCTATTCCGCTGGCAATGATCGGAGTAATGGTAATCCTTGCCCTGACAGCGAATTCATTGAACATCTTTACCATGCTGGGGATGATCATGTTGATCGGTCTTGTAGCGAAGAACGCAATTATGATCGTTGACTTTACCAATGCAAGAAAAGCAGCAGGTGCAACCACTCATGATGCATTGATCCAGGCCAACCACGCCCGTCTTCGTCCGATCCTGATGACAACGATTGCGATGATCTTCGGTATGTTGCCGATCGCATTGGCAACCGGAGCAGGAGCGGAGATGAATAAAGGTCTTGCATGGGTAGTTATCGGTGGTCTGACATCGTCTTTATTCCTGACCTTGATTATTGTACCGGTAGTATACTCCCTGTTTGACTCTATTTTAAGAAGAATGGGTAAAGACAATAAAGTAGACTATGAAGCTGAAATGAAAGCCGATTACGTACATAGAGAATTAAATGAAGACGGATTTACTCCTAAACATTTAGACAAATAAAATCAAACCTTATTAATTAACCGAAAGCGCCTCAGATTTTCTGAGGCGCTTTTTAGTATGTGTTGTAGAATAAAAAAGACAAAAGATAACCTGTAAGTATTGGCTGAAAAGATATGAGTTGTGAATTTGTAATATTTTATGAAGACAAATCACAAAAAAACTCACAACGTTTTATAATGCAATATCATATCAATAGGAGCGGGTTTTAGACCGCTTAATAAAATAGCATGGATATTGGCTTTAGCCTAAACATACTATTGTGTCATTTTTTAATGAAAAAAGCTTTCGGAACAAACCAAAAACTCCAAGAAAATTTGAGAAATTTTTGCTAGCCGCTAATACTCGGATACTAATAAATTCCCGTACTAATGTCTAATTTTATTCTTGTGTTGCAAAAAAAAAGACTTCCGGAATCAGCCGAAAGTCTTTGTATATTTTTATATGAAAAAAAATTAATCTGCCATTGCCTCTCCGGACTTTCTGTAGATGAAGTTTCCATAGATATGTCTTCTTGCAAAACGGCTTGGTGAGTCAGCGTTTACCATTTTAATGTAGGTATTTCTCGGAACTCCCATGTATTCATACATATTTCCGTTCAGATGCTGAACCGTCAAAATCGATTTTTCAAGGTAAAAATCCTGAATATTAGATTTTGTAATCGTTTCAGTATATTCTTCTTTATACTTTTCCTGGGTCTCAGGATTAATGCTTACCAAAAAATGATAGGCTTCAATCACAGACTTGCTTTTTTCTTCAGCTTCCTGCTTTCCTGTTTCGTCATTGATAAATTTATCAGGATGTGTATCTTTCATCACATTTCTGTAAATCGTTTTTAATTCTTTTAAAGTAACGTTTTTATCTACTCCAAGAAGTGTTCTGTGCTCGCCAATTTTTTTCATAGGGGTCTATCCTTATTTTCGGGGTGCAAAATTAAGGTTTTTAATTGAGAATATATAAGTTTTTGATTATTAATTTATTATTCTTTTTCGTAGATGATAGCAATAAATTTAGCAGGAACCCAATCCCCTTTTTTACTGTTCTTATCTTTTAAGTCTTTGAATAAAGTATAAGGGCCATTGATTGTCATTGTATATTGATCACGATTTTGTAAATTGAAAGTATTTGCAGCATAAGAAATACTGAACTCTTTTCCTTTAACAATTTTTTCAATTTGTGGTCTTAAATAACCATCGATAGCCTTAGGATGAAGAAAGGTATCATTTTTTGGAAATTGTAATTCAAAAGATCCTTCATAAAGAAAAGTGGGTTTGTTTACGTATAAAGTTTTTTCTTGTTTTAAAATTTTTGAATTGAATTTATTGAATTCCTGTTCACTTTTAAATTCCTTTTCATACCATTTATAGGTTAAAGGATATTTCTTAGCCAATTTTTCTAAAATTGAAACATCAAACTTATAGCTTTTACCATTAATATGAGCGTTGTGAAGAGCCGGACTGATGGAAACCTGATGAAATTGTTTATTCGCTTTTGTCAAGATAATGTTGAAGTTGTTGTGCTCCCATTCGTTTTCGGAACTGGCACCATATTCAACAGATTCGAATAGGGAATCCACGACTTTTTTATCTGTAATAAAAAAATTAAACTTTTCGTAAGTTTTATTTTTATCCCATTTAACATACATTCCAATTATTTTTACGGAGTCTGTTGTCGTTATCTTATCAGATTTTAAAAGCTTGTTTTGGCTATAAATATTTTGAGTTAATGCTAGAATAATAACCAGAATAGTTTTCTTCATTTGTTGTTTTATTTAAGTTTTTAAGGTTAGTGATTTCCGTGAAAATAATCATAAGCAAATCCTTCTAAATCTCCACTTTCAGCGATTAGATTATTTTCTTCGTCAAATATTTTAAAACTCTCTTGTGAATTTCCAATACTTGCAGAACCGTCCAAACCTAGTAAGATAGTATAAAAAGTATCTGTTACAAGATCAGAAATTATTGCTTTTAATTGTTCGGTTTGTATTTTATTTAATTTTAATTCTTCAATTTTTTTTGAAATAAGAGTTCTATGGTCTGACTTAGTTTCAAAAGTTGAATCGACAATGTTTTGTTTTTCTAAATAGAAATTTTTTACAAACTCTTCAGCTGTCATAATTCTTAATATTAATTATTTATTCGATTGGCTAATTACTTCATTTCAATATCAACAATTCTTTTTCCCTCCTCACCAAGATAATCAATGATCAGTTTTTCATAGGCTTTAGCTCCTTCGTCAGTATTGGTAAGAATCACCAGTCCTTGTTTTGTTTTAGGAATAATAACAAACAACGTGCGTACCCCATCATCTGAGCCTCCGTGAGATAAGGCGATGTTTCCATTTCCAAGGTTGTAGATCTCAAAACCTAATCCAAAATATTTTCCTTTTTCTGATGCGACCTGACCGGTTTGCATTTCTGCAAAGATCTTTTTTGAAAGACCTTCACCATTCATTACACTGATGAGAAAATGACCGTAATCTGACACAGTTGTCATCAGGTCATCCGCACCGCTGGCGGTTTCTCTTTTTACCGGATCATAGGGTTTTCCATCTTTATCATAGCCGGTAGCGATACGGGAAGGGTCGGTATTGGGTCCCCAGATATAAGAAGTATCTTTCATTTTCAAAGGTTTGAAAATAAGTTCTTCTCCGAGTTGGCTGAGTGGCTGGTGGAACTTATTTTCCAATGCTCTTTTCAGGTATTCAAAACCTTCTCCCGAATACTGATATTTTGTCCCCGGATCAAACTGAAACCCTAATTTTCCGTTGGGATTCAAAATGCGCCAGTTCGGGAAACCTGTCTGATGGCTTAACACAATTCTGGTCGTCAGTTTTTTATTCCTTGGATCCTCAGCAATATCCGGATCCGTCCAATAATGATAAAGAGGCTCATCGATATCCCATTGTCCCTGGCTGGCCAGTTTTAGAGCAACCATTGCTGTAACCGGTTTTGTTAATGAAGCAACATTGAAACGCGTATTATCAGGTGAGGGTATTCCTTTTTGGTAATCTCCGTATACTTTTGCTTTTTCGAGCTTTCCATTCCTGATGACTCCGAGTCCAAGGGTAGGAATTTTACTTTCTTTTAACCATTGTTCAAGCTTATAATACTGTTCTGATGAAGATGCCGGTTTCGTGATCTCTTTCTCTGTTTTGCCAGTTTGAGCCCATAAGCTCGAAAAGCTAAACAGAAGACTAATGCTGAGGATAATAGATTTCATTGGATGGGTTATTTGCAACACAAATGTACATCAAATTTTTGCAGATCAACCTGAAATAGCGGCAAATAGTATCCAATAAAAAAGCAGGAGAGAACTCCTGCTTCAAGAAATATATAATTAAAAACTAAGTGAATTTATGCGAAGGCAAGGCTGGCTTCCTTTGAAGCTTCCACCATTGCTTTTAATGCTTTCTCCGTTTCATCCCAGTGACGGGTTTTCAATCCGCAGTCAGGGTTTACCCAAAGTTGCTGAGCAGGAATTACAGCCTGTGCTTTTTTCAGCAACTCAACCATTTCTTCTTTGGATGGTACCCTTGGAGAGTGGATGTCATAAACACCCGGACCGATTTCATTCGGATATTTAAAGTCTGCGAAAGCATTTAATAATTCCATCTGGCTTCTGGAACATTCAATCGTGATCACATCGGCATCCATATCAGCAATATTCTTGATAATATCGTTGAATTCGGAATAACACATGTGGGTGTGGATTTGTGTAGAATCCTCAACACCACTCGCCGAAATTCTGAAAGCTTCTACCGCCCACTGTAAATAGTTTTGCCATTCTGATTTTCTTAAAGGAAGACCTTCTCTGATCGCCGGTTCATCGATTTGTATAATTCTGATACCTGCCTTTTCAAGATCTGTAACCTCATCACGAATTGCCAAGGCAATCTGTTTGCAGGTTAAGGAACGAGGCTGGTCATCCCGTACAAAAGACCACTGAAGAATCGTTACAGGTCCTGTCAGCATTCCTTTTATCCATTTATTGGTCAGTGATTGGGCATATTGTGACCAATAAACCGTCATCGGATGAGGGCGGTGAACATCCCCATAGATCACCGGAGGTTTTACACAACGGCTTCCGTAGCTTTGTACCCAGCCATTTTGAGTGAAGGCAAACCCGGCCAGTTGTTCTCCGAAATATTCCACCATATCATTGCGTTCAAATTCTCCGTGTACCAATACATCAATCCCGATTTCTTCCTGCCATTGGATGGTTCTTTCAGTTTCTTTCTTCAATAAATGATCATAGTGTTCTGCAGTAAGTTCCCCTTTTTTGAATCTAGCTCTCCAGCTTCTTACTTCTTTCGTTTGTGGAAATGATCCGATCGTGGTGGTTGGAAATAATGGAAGCTGTAATACTTTTTGCTGAACCTCTTTTCTGATATTGAAAGGATTTTTTCTCTGCGCATCTTTTTCTGTCGTTACTTCGACACGGTTTTTTACCTCCTGACTATGTATTAATGTTGAGGTTTTACGGTTTTCCAGGGCTTTTTTATTTTCAGCCAATAGCTGTAAAGTAGGATAATCCGGATTTTCAGAGGCTAATTTTTTTAATACAACAATCTCATGGACTTTCTGTTTCGCAAAAGCCAGCCACTGCTTGATTTCGGGAGATAAAATATCCTCATTTTTTTCTGAATCAAGATCAAAAGGCGAGTGAAGTAATGAACACGACGGAGCAATAAACACTCTTTCAGACCCGATCCTGTTGATGACTTTTCTGATATATTGTAATGATTTTTCGAAGTCATTTTTCCAGATATTCCTTCCGTCTACGATTCCTAAAGAAAGACTTAAAGTATCAGGAATTGTCGATAATACCTCATCCAATTGTTCAGGATCCCGCACCAGGTCAATATGCAAAACATCGATGGGAAGAGAAACGGCTAGAGAAAGATTATCATTTAATCCTTCAAAGTAAGTCGCGACAATCAATTTCAACTTTGGAAATTGTTTTCTGATTGTGCTGTATACTAACTCAAAGGCTTCTTTTGCCTTTTCGTTAAGATCTAAGGCAAGGAACGGTTCGTCAAACTGGATATATTCTGCTCCCTGGTTTTCCAGTTCTTTAATGATTTCAAGATAAACAGGAAGAAGATTTTGAACCAGGTCTAATTTATCAAAGCCTTTTTCTTTTTCTTTCCCCAGAAGAAGGTAGGTAATAAGACCGATAATAACAGGTTTGGCATTGATCCCTGTTTGTCTCGCATTCATAAAATCGATAATGATTTTGTTTGAAAACAACCGGAATTGCTGATCTTTCTGGAATTCAGGAACGATATAATGATAGTTGGTGTCAAACCATTTGGTCATTTCCATAGCAGTAATATCCAGGCCATCTTTCTGATGTCCTCTTGCCATCGCAAAATACAGATCAAGCTCTGAATATTTACGATCGGTGGCAATGTCCTGATAGCGCTCCGGAATGGCACCCACTGCTAAAGTCATGTCCAATACATGATCATAATATGAAAAATCATTGCACGGAATAAGATCAATACCTGCTTCCTGTTGTAATTTCCAGTTTTGTTCACTGATGGTTTTCCCTGCTTCTTCTAATTCATTAATAGAAATTTTCCCTGCCCAATACTGTTCGCAGGCCTTTTTTAGCTCTCTGTTGCTACCAATACGCGGATAGCCAAGAATGTGTGTTTGCATTTTCTTTTCAACTTTTAAATTAAACTCTGGTTTTTAAAAGCTCTTTTGAATGCTTCACAATACTTTCGAAAGCGATAAGAATCTTTGTGGGAGAGGTACAATAAGGACGTAATTTTCCTGTTAACGGTGAAATACGTTCAATGTATCATCTGTATGACCCAAAAGCTTCAGACCGCGAAAGCATTGTCAATTCAGAACAGGCAGGTCTCCTGGCTTGTAACAGTTTTTATCATCCTTCCCGCTATTGGCAGTGGATATTCTGGGATAAAAACCTTTGGATGTTACTTACAGTTGCGCGACAGCTCGTGATTTTCACACGATTCCCTATTAATTTACATTAGGTAAAACCTCTTCCGGTTGATGAAGTATTTTAAAGAACAAAATATGGCGTAAAGATAGATAATTAAGATGTTTGGTTGGTATTGTTTTAAAATTTAAGGATAAAATTTTGTTTTTGATTATTTTAAAAGGTAAATATTCTTTATTTTTGAAAATATCAATTGTAAAAAGAATAATATCCTGTGGAAAGACTTGATGAAAAGGATCTTCAACTGCTAAGAATCCTGCAAAAGAATGCAAAACTGACCGTAAAGGAGCTTGCTAAAGAAATAAACCTGTCACCTTCTCCCGTTTTTGAAAGGGTAAAAAGGCTGGAACAGGAAGGATATATCAAACATTATGCAGCTGTTTTAGAAGCTGAAAAACTGAATCGTGGATTTACCGTGTTTTGCCAGGTTAAATTGAAAATTCATGACCGGTCTGTAGGACATCAGTTTGTGAAGGATATTGTGGAGATTGAAGAAGTGGCAGAATGTTATAATATTTCCGGTGATTTTGATTTTTTGCTTAAAGTTCAGGTACGGGATATGAAGCACTATCAGGATTTTGTTTTCAATAAACTGGGATCAGTAGATTCTATCGGCAGTACACACAGTACTTTTGTAATGGCTGAGGTCAAGAACACACATGGCGTGACGATATAAAATAAACTAAAAAAAACAGTACCCTACTTAGGTACTGTCAATATTTTTTTACTTCTTGCGACAAGCTTACGGCTCATCACAGGTTCTTTTCAGCTTTGTAAATATTTTATCAAAGTCTTTATACATATTGGTTTCAGCATCGCGTTTCTGTCTGAAGCTGCTGTTGGCGCAGTTGTGGAAGCTCAATCCAATCATATCGATCAGGGCATAATCTTCCTTCTGAGGATCGTTTAATTTTGTATTGAATCTTGCCATAACACCTTTAGGGTCGGCATTGCTTTTACTTTTCAGTTCAATATAATTTTTCCATGCTTCAAACATTTTTTCCCTGTCGGGAGATGATATCGCATCAATATGCTCTCTGCAGGTAGAGTAGAATTTGCTGTCTTTTAATGTGGTAGGGTCGGAGTAAGCAAGAATTTCTTCTTTGTTAAGCTGATACTCATTTTCAAAAGATTCGATGGTTTGCTGCTGCAGCTTTTTCCACATCGGCAGGTTGATTACTTCAAGGCTGTACAATTCTTTTTTCTTATCCTGATATTGTTGTTCCAGCTGCTTCAGGTACTCCTCTTTATTTTTACGTATTTCTTCAAGATTGGAAAGCTTAAACACCGGCTGGATATCAAACTGTACTCCATTGAACTGATACAACAGCTTATTCACGCCGTCTATTTCCTCTTTTTTGTATTTGGCAGCGTCAAAATATCCTTTGTTGTCACAATTGAAAGTCTGATAATTATAAAGGGTCAGACTGGTGTTTTTTGCAGGAGCTTTCTGCCCCCATATGGTAGTAACAGATAGAGCTAACGAAAGCCCGACCATCATTTTTTTCATGTACATAGTAATTGAAGAATCCGAATGTTTAAATTTCGTTCAAAATTAATGCTTTAAATTTGAAAATTAAAGGATTAGACCAAATTTATGTATTTATTTTCTCAATGTGATAATATTTTCAATGAGACCATCTTGTAAGGTTTGATATTTTATTGAAAATTAATGTATTAAGAGATGTTTTGCGCTTTGTTATATCTGGATTTAATTTTAAAGAGGATGTAGCAAATACCATTGATTCAACTTTTTTCTGTCGCTATCAGCCGGAAAGTTTTTTATGACACAACTTTTAAAAACAACAGGTCCTATACAACCTGGTATTGCATCCCGAAACTTTTGTACAGGTAAAAGCCGAACACCAGAAATATCAATTATTTTTTTTCCGATGAAGTGAAGTAAGAAATGCAGATTTTTTTGATATGCTGATCTGTATTGCCTATTTCGAATTAAAATGATGGTTTTGTTTCCAAAATAGACAATTGCAGAAAAGGAGTGTATTACAAATTTTCCTGATTTTATAAGCTTTTTAGTATGTTTTTAATTTTGTTTTGTTTTATTTTGCACACCACAAAATTTTAAACTGACTTCAGATAGCGGGTCAGTGAATGTAACCAAAGAATTACAGAACAAATATTAATATGTACGACAAATTAGAACAACTGTTTTACAGGGGTGAACTGGAGCAGTGTATTGCAGAAGGAGAGGCATACTTATTATCTCATCCTGATGATGAAGAAATTTTATTTTTAATGGCAATAGCCAGTCATGATAACGTTTATTATGATGGTCATGAGGCCGTTTTTGATGCTATACAGGAAAAAATGCTTCCTTACTTCCGCAGAGTTTTACAACTTAATCCCAATCATCAGAAAACACTTTACAGTATTTTGAGCTATCCTTTGGATAATCAATATACGCTGGCGCAGATCGGTAAAAGAAAAAAGCATATTACTGAAGACAATAAGGAAGAATTTATTTCATATGCTGAACAGATGCTCGACGATTCTGAAAATGCAGTCTTCGGATATGATTTTCTGGTTAAAATTTATGAGTCTCTAGAACATAATAAAGTCCTTTTAAATAGTCTGGAAGCCGGCATTTACTTTTTTCAAAAAGAATTTGCAGATAATCGGGAACTGAGGGATCGAAATACATCCCTGTTCTGGATTAAGAAAATATATCTGCTTGACCGCGAGAAAATGATTTCAGGAGCTGACCTTACGGCCATGATTGAAAGAGATCATACAACATTTGTAAGCAGAAATGAATATGATTTTATGAATCTTGCTGATATTGCCTATGAAAACGGTACCGGGGATCTTTCTTTGAAAATGATGCTGAAAGCCATTAAAGGAGAGAATTCTGCTGTGCATATTCAAGAAAAACTGGTAGATTGGTACCATCGTTTTACAGAGATGGTTCAAAAAGGGTTTAATCATCCGGATGTTTTTTATTACCAGCTGATTATCGAAAGAAGCTATCCTGATCTGTTGAATATTACTGAAGATTTCTACTACCACCATGCTCTTGAAGTCATCAATATCCATCCGGAAAATTTTTCGGGCTATCATTTTGCAGGGACGTATTTGTATGAAAAAGAACAATATTCGGAAGCGGTTCCTTTACTGGAAAAAGCCGTGCAGCTATCTTTCAATGCAACATCCTGGAGAAGGAAAGTGGAATCAGAATATTACCTTTACGGATCGGTGCCTGCTGAAGTCCCGGCTTTCACAGATTATCCATCCGATATCTATAACGAAGGTGTTTTTATTTCAGACTTTATTGATGAAATAGAGAATGATAAAGAGACAACAGAATGGGTGGACGTAAGCCGCCAGGTATATGAGAGGGCCTACCATGCATTCAGGAGGTATTATGAAGAAGGCAAGTTTGAAAGTGATTATTATAATGATCTTCATACCAGGGCGATGTGCTGTAATAATCTGGCCATCAGATATTCCCTGTCGGGAGACGCCCATGCTGCGGCTGTCACGGCTTCTGAAGGTTTGCAGTATTCAGAGTTCGGAGAGTTGCATCTTGTCCTGATCGATGCCTTATTGGATGGTGAAGATTATGAAAACGGAGCGGTGGCATTGAAGAATTATTTCCATCTGTACGATGAATGTGAAGATTTTTATTATAAAAATCTCTATAACAGGGCACGGCAGCTTGAGGTACATGGTATTTTAGGAACCTATGATATCTATGCTGATGCCCAAGAAATGCTTATTTCTCTCTATCAGCATACAATAGACAACTCTGAAATAGATGAAGACGACTACAGGGATCTCGAGGCGGCCAAGAATACTTTAGAAAGAATTCTCTACGAGCGTTTTGAAACCGAAGAAAGCATAACCCGCCAATCCTATTATGAAAATATAGCCAAACAATTCCCTCTGGAGCCTAATCCACAATATGTCCTGATGCAGATTTTTAACGAAAATGAAGATTATGAAGGGGTTGCCAGAACAGCAAAAAGTTATCTTGACAACAAAAAGAATTTCCTTTTAGATCCTTTTGATAAAGTCAAGACTCTGTATATGATTCTTAAAAGTGATTATCTGAGCGGAAGATATGCGGATGCGGCCTCATTATTCAGTGAATGTGATGCTGAAAGTGGTGAAATAATGAATCCTGAAGATTATGTACTTTGGCTGCGCTATGGTGTTCAGATCTTTGAAAAATTGAATAATAAAGAGCAGACCTTATTGCTTGCTGACAGATTTTCCGGCATCTACCAAAATGAAGAGTGGGGATATGACAGTCTGATGGAAGATGTTGAACTTGCCAAGGCAGGGGTGTTGTATCATTCGGGAAATCTTAAAGAAGCTCACGCAGTTTTAGAATATATACGTTCGTTTTCAGATTATAATCCTCTCGCAGATGAATATAAAAATTCATGGAAGAAGCCGGGATTGTTTTCTAAGTTTGGATTTTAAGAGATAGAATATGGCACATCGTATTTACACTTATAATGTTGATTCTACTACTCTGGATGAGTTTCCACATTATCTTGGGGAATGGAATTATGAGATCCCGGAGCTGTTACTTCCTTTATTTTCAGGTAATCCGAGATCAAAAGGAAAAGCATTGGTCTTTGACAAAGAAAGCGGAATTTCAATGTTGAGAAGTTTTTATGATCTGTTAGGGGAGCATTACCGGCTGACTTATAAAAAGGTATTCTATGAGCCTGTCAATAAAATGTTTGAAATTTTAAATGAACTTCCTTATGATACTTTTGTAATGAACGCAAGGGATGTCTTCAATATGAGTGAGGAAAAACATAGTGATCAGGCAAAAGATTGGGTGCTGGAAATCAAAGAGAAAAGCAAACTATATCAGAAGGCAATCCGCAACAGAGACCTGGCAAAGCTTGAAAGAGCACTTTTTTCAAGGCACGGATATGATTCTTTTTTAGAACTATTGGAAACAGACTGGGTTAAATACGGACTTGGATATTGGAATGAAGAACTCTGTAAAAATCCGTCAGAGGTGTATGAAGTGAACGGACTCTGGGGATTAAAAAGCTACAAAGGTGATATATTAGCTCCGCCAGTGTATGAAGAAATTTTCGAAGCAAATGAGGATGGAGTAGCCGTGGTACAAAAAAACGGCAAATTCGGATATCTGTCAAACGACGGAAAGACTCTCACAGAATGTGTATATGATGATGCCAATGATGCTTATTTCATAGAAGAAAAAAATTACGGACCTGTATTTATTGGCAACAAAGCAGGTTTATTAGATATTACTACCACAGAACTGATTATTTCCTGCGAATATGATGAGCTTGAATTGTTAAGATATACCGGACTCTTCAATGCTAAAAAAGACGAAGTGTATTGTGTAATTAATATAAAAGGCAAACAGGTTGTCGCAGATCATTCGGACAAACCCTTTCATTATGATTATTCCGGACTCCTTTATCGTCACCTGAAAGGAACTTCAAAAAGAGCTTATTACAGTCTTGATGGTATTTTCATGGGTGAGTATCCTGAAGATGTTTTATCTGCTATTTCAAACGGGTTTTATTTTGCCAAACCCAATAAATTTCAGAAAAAGACAAACATCATTAAACCGGACGGAATCCTTCTGGATGAAGAAATAGACCTTATAATGGCGCTTGGCGATTACGGATATACCTCTTTTGCGTACCGAAAAGATAAAGAATGGTTTATTTATGATATACAATCCGGAGAATTCAGGTTAAAAGAATATAAAATAGTAAATATTCACAGAGATTGGTTTACCCAATATATGCGTGATGTATTCATGATTTCTGATGGAAAAGGCTGGGGTTTGTATCAGTCTGCCCGGGACCGATGGCTTCTTCCCCTTTCTGAAGCACATAAAAAAGTAGAATCATGTAAACTTGAAGTTTTTCGTATTACTACAGACCGAGGTATGTTTTATTATGACCAGAAATCAGATGCTCATAGTGCAATCTATGATTATATCTGTGAGGGAATAGACTATACCGAAGATTTATTATGTCTTTTTAAAGGAAATGAGATGTTCATTCTGGATATTGAAAGAAGGCTTCATCAGGTGTCCGATTATCAGATGGGAGCCGTATTTAGCAAAAAATATAATCTTCGTGGAAAAGATCTGCAGTTCTTTATAAATTTCTACAATCAATGGGTTGAACAAAAAGGTTCCGGATACGAAGAATACTTTGATGACAAAACACTTACAGAACGTGCAGAAGAATATGTAAAGGAAGGAAACATACAAGAAGCAGTACGGTTGTATGCAATAGGCGTTAGTCGTGGTAATGCAGACATGATGGTTGAACTTGGCTATATTTATGCTCACGATGATTATCCCGAATTTTACGATCTCAGTAAAGCGCTGGCTTTGTACGAAAAAGCATCTCTACAAGGTCAGCCTGTTGCGTGGAACAATCTGGGATATCATTATCAGCAGGGTATCGGATATCCGCAGGATATTAGAAAAGCTTTACAATGCTTCAAAAAATCGGCAGAGCTGGGAGATGGGCTGGCGATGCAGAATCTGGGACTGCTGTATTTTTATGGAGATTATGTTCTCAAAGACTATGATAAGGCGTTGGAATATTATCAACAGGCAGAAAAGAAATTGTATTTCAATCCGGATAAGATTGCTGAAATTTATTATCAGCAAAGTGATTATGCAAACCTTCAGCGCTATTTAAGGAAGGATACCGAAAACACCTATTCCAATATTTACTACGGAATCCTTTTTGACGAAGGATTGGGTGTTAAACAAAATCCCAAAAAAGCAATTAAACATTTTGAAAATGCTCTGGCCTATTCTACGTATGACCATGCTTTGAGAAGATTATTATATTATTATAAAGAAGATCCTGCCTTTGCCGATCCTGAAAAATATCAATATTGGAAAAGATATGGTGAGGAAAATGATATGGAATGATAACGAAACTATCCCAATAACGGGATAGTTTTTGCTGAAGAAACGACAGGTCAAAAGTACGCTATTGCGAGGGCACATCTATGTAATTACTTACTTCGATGAGGTTTTGATCAGGATCCCGGAAATACACTGACATTATTTTTCCCAAAGCTCCGGTCCTGGCTACAGGTCCTTCGATGATCAGGATGCTTTTATTTCGCAACTCTGCTGTAACCTCATGAATATCAGTTTGTGCAATAAAACAAAGATCGGCAGAACCACAGGTAGGAAACTCTGCCTTGGGTTCAAACTCATTCCCCTTTTGATGAAGATTGATTTTCTGATTCCCAAAGCTCAGCGCTTTTCTGTTATCTCCGAAAGTTATTACTTCAAATCCCAGTATTTGGGTGTAAAATTCGACCGTTTTATCGATACTTGCAACGGTGAGTACAAGGTGGTCCAGGTTTTTAATTTTCATATATAATCTATTTAAATTTGAAGTTCAAATACATCATTTTACAGTAAATATTGTATTTTAGTTTAAAATAATACAGGATACACTAATAACATGAATTGGGATTTAATTTTTTTCGTTTCTACATTGGCTATTTTTGCCGCAATTTCTTACCTTATTATGCGTCTGTGCAGAAGATGGACTGAAAACAGCAGATACAAGCATCTTCTGAATTTTTTAATACTTATCATTTCATTTTCCGTGATCATGGGTATTGCTTTTATTATGGTTGTTGCTAACCTTAGCTTTCAACGATAAGAAACTGTCTTTTTTCATGATCAACCCATAGGCGATCAAAAGGTTTATAAATAGCGAAAGCCATACGGTAATACCATAGAATAATTCGTAATCATGGTATTCTTCATTATAAAACAAATTTTTAATAATTCTGAATGTAATGGCTGTCGTTGTTACTGCATAGCCTGAAATCATATAGTTTTTATGTCTGTTTATATTTCCTTTCCTGATGGAAGTAACGGCTGCTATGGTAAGGTAAGCCCAAAGAATATCCTGCACAAGAAATCCGGTGATCCCGATAAGGCCGCCATTGGAAAATATTCCAAGAATAAAACAGGCCGGAACATTGATGATCAGGATATTGTAAACATATATTTTCCCGATCAACCGATGCAAACTTCTGTTTTCATATAAAAACCGATTCGAAAACTGCGTTAAACCTGCCAAAAGACAAAACGTTATGGAAAAAATATGAATGTAAAAAAAAGTTAGCCAACAGGGATGATTAACCACTTGCTGTTTAAACATCAGAAAGCCCACATTTTTTTCAAAAGAAGTATACTGAGAAATCGTTTTCAGCATTATAATACTGAAGAAGATCACTAAGCATACCGCTATAATCTGAATGATCTTTATTGCCAGAGATTTGGTCATCGGTTATCGGTTTTTAGCAGCAGTATCTTAATCTCCCGGAATGATCCTGATTTGAATTTTCATATCGTGATACCTTTATAAAATGCTCTTAATTCTTAAATGCTGTAACAGTATAATGGTCTTGGCATCATTGATTTCCCCGCTGTCTATCATAGCAAGAGCTTTTTCGAAATCTAATTCCAGGACTTCAATATTTTCTCCTTCTTCTTCAAGCCCGCCACCCTCTGCAACTTTCATTTCATTGGAATATTCAGCGATAAAAAAGTGAAGAATTTCTGTGACAGAACCCGGAGACATATAGGCATTGAATACTTTTTCAACTTTTGAAATCTTATATCCCGTTTCTTCTTCTGTTTCCCGTTTTATGCAATCTTCGGGATTATCATGATCAAGAAGTCCGGCACAGGCTTCGATAAGCATTCCTGTACTATTTCCGTTGATGTAGGTTGGTAACCGGAATTGTCTTGTCAGAATAACCGTTTGGGAATCGGTATTATACAAAAGGATAACCGCTCCATTGCCTCTGTCATAGGCTTCTCTGCTTTGGGTTTCCGTAGTTCCGTCTTGTTTTTGAATAGTATAGGTTACTTTATTTAAAGTATACCAGTTGTCTGATAATATTTCTGTTTTGAGAATAGTAATAGTAGGATTATGCATAAGAGCGATATTCTGTATTTAGATATTAATATTTATTTTTTTCTAAGTAAATCCTGTAAAGCCTCTTGGAGATCACCGAATGTAAACCGGAATCCTGCTTCCCGGATTTTTTGTGACGAAGCTCTTGATCCTTCCAATACAGCGGTAGAAAGTTCTCCAAATATCAACTTTAAAATAAAAGAAGGAACATTAGGCATCCATAAGGGTTTTTGTAATACTTTGGCAATTTCTTTTGTCAGTTCTGCATTGGTGATATGTTGTGGAGAAACGGCATTGTAAGCACCGTGTATACCCGGGTTTTTTAAAGCGAATTCATAGATTGAACAAATATCTTCAATATGAATCCACGGCATATACTGTTTTCCGCTTCCCAAAGGTGATCCGACATAATATTGAATGGGAGTAATCATTTTCTTTAGGGCTCCGTCTGTCTCCGAAAGCACGACTGCGGTACGAATTTTTACTACTCTTTCTGCAATATTATGTTCTTTGAAATGATCCGCTGCATTTTCCCATAAAACCACGACCTCACTTAAAAAATCATGTCCCGGAGGATCACTTTCAGTGTAAATTTTCTCACTTGTGCGGGTACCATAAAAATTGATTCCCGAAGCTGAAATAAAGGATTTCAGTTTAATCTCTTTCTTAGCTAAAATATTTCGAAGCAAAGCGGCAGAGTCTATCCTGCTTGATATCAGTTCTTTTTTTCGCTCATCCGTCCAGCGTTTCTCAGAAATATTGGCACCTGCCAGGTGAATAATATGAGAAACATTTTCAAACGCTTTCTCATCAGCAGTTTTCTTTTTAATATCCCATTCAAATTCATGGGCATGTTTTTTTTTGCGGGTCAGGAACCTCAGCTCATACTCATTCCCGATTCTTTTAGCCAGTTCTTTGGCGATCATGCCGCCGCCACCGGTAATCAGAACAACTTCTTTCATAATAATAGATTTTAGTGGTGTATAGACGATGTTAAGCCTGATTTTTGACAATCAGAACGAAATCATCTTCCAAAAGTTTATAACCGTAATCGTAAATAAACTTATATTCTGAGCCATTTTTATAGACTTTCACATTAGTAAAATAATCAAAATCAAAGCCAAGACTTTCAAGCTTAGCCCGGGTGACCTTTGCTTTACCCTCTACATTTACTTCCACAAGAATACGGTAGTTTTTACGAAGCTTGTTATTGATATTTCGCATCAGATTACTGGAATCCTTATTCTGCTTATTATTGAAGGCATTACGGCAGGCGTCATTGCAGAATTTTTTATCAGACCTCCCGATTATTTTTTCGCCACATTCCAGACAGTTCATGATTTTTATTTTTTCATTTTTTATGTGGATTTGTATGACCGTGTATATGCTTTTTTCTTAGCAATCTTTTAAACCTGCTGTGAGACGGATAGCTTCTGTTGGACGTTATATTATTGAAAAATAAGGCCACAAGCAGCAGGATAATACACCCCGACAGAACAGGGGAGATAACGTACCAGTATCCTAATTCCGGAATTTTTCCGGTTGAGCTTACCGCAATGAGGGCCGTAGCACCTCCCGGCGGATGAAGAGTCTTGGTATACTGCATCAATACAATAGAAAATGCCACAGCGAGTGGTGCCGAAAGCCAGATGATATCAGGAACAATCTGATAAACGGTAACTCCAACCAACGCCGAAAGAACATGACCGCCAACAAGATTTCGGGGTTGTGCCAACGGACTTTGAATAGCACCGTAAATCAAGACACTTGATGCTCCAAAAGAACCGATCAGAAATATATTTTCAGTCTGCGCTAAAGAATGCGACTGTATAAAAGCGATGATACCAATTCCAAAAAATGCTCCCAGAAATGACCAGAAATGTTCTTTATAGTCAACGAGCGTCTCTTTATAGATGACATATTTTGAAACTCTGAATGTTCTTTTTAAACTCTTCTTCATTTAATCTTCTTTATTTTTTATGATTTGAATTAAATTGTCTGCGAAAGGACGGGTATAAACACCTTCTTTATCATAATCGGGATCCAGAATGGTCATTTCGATGCCAAAGCATTTTGGGCTTTCCACCAAAGGTGTAAGAATTTCGTGGAGATTATGATAATCGATTCCATCTTCTGTTCTGCTGTCTACAGCAGCCATGATCTCGTCTTTGAGGATGTCTGCATCCAGATGAATAAAGAATCCGTCAAGCTGTTTTTCTGTAATTATTTTCAGGAAATCCTCAGCTGTTTTTCTAAAGCCGTTTTTTCTCAGATTTTCAAGATCGAAGTAATGTATTTGAGAATTAATAATCTGATTGACATATTCTTCATCATCAGTTTCTGCATTTCCACAGCAGAAAATATTGTCTTCCTGAAAATAAGGTTTAAGTCCGTTAATGTCGGTTAGTTTGTTGTGCCCGATCCCGGACACAATGGCTAGATCCATGCCTGCAGCCCCACCAGTTTCGGATAAGTGTGGGGGAATAAAATCAGTGTGTCCATCGAGGTAGAAAAGTCCGAAATTACCTATTTTCCTCAAAGCAACAGCGTTCCCGATCAGAATACTGCAGTCACCTCCCAGGATAATATTAAAAACATTTTTATCATAGTTTTGAAGAAGGAGCTCAGCTTGTTGCTTCGCATATTCAATGATCTTATCTGCATTTCTGACGCCGGATTCCTCATCAAAGCTCATGGCATATTTGGGAGCTTCCAGTCGGAAAACACGATGGGGAGATATTCTTTTGTGAAAGTCAAATTTCTTGAGCCAATCCGGAAGTTTCCTGACCCCGGGTTCAACTTCATGGTCCTTTTTTGTAAGTCCAAGATTGAGAGGAAATTCAAAGATGTTAATATCCCTTTTCATAAAGAATTTTAACAAAGATAGGGAATTATCCGTTTGTAAATGGATAGAATGAAGTATGTGTTTTCCATACAAAAAGAAAAAAGGAAAGAAAAAAATAATTATTTTCACATATTGCTGATTGACGTATGGTTGTACATTTTTTTTATTTTAAAAATTAAATAAGAACAAGAAAAAAAACAATTAAAAAATATAAGTTATGAAGAGAGAAATTAAACCGGAATATACCTTAAAAATGTATGAATTATTGGCAGGTATATGGATCGCAGGATGTATGCACACGGCTTCTGAACTGAATATTGCAGATCATCTTGCAGGTGGACCAAAAAAAATAGCTTCATTGGCCCAAGAGCTAAATGTATTAGAAGGGCAGCTATATCGAATTATGAGAGCCTTAAGTAGCGTAGGTATTTTTGAAGAACTTGAAAACAGAACCTTTTTATTAAATGATTTTGGAGCAGCTTTACAAACAGATGTTCCCGGAACTTTAAAAGATTTTGTTCTCGCTAATATGAGGGAAAGCTTAACTGTTTTCAGAGAACTGACTTATAATGTACAAACCGGAAAAGTTCCTTTTGAATATGTTCATGGTATGAATCTGTGGGAATATTATAAAAAATATCCTGAATTGGGAGCCAATTTTGGTAGGGGAATGACGGGATTGTCAGGAGTTGTCCTCGAAAAAATCATTAATGTTTATGACTTTAGTAGCTATAAGAAGATCGTAGATATAGGTGGAGGAAACGGATCAATGATGTTTTCAATATTAAATGCTACGCCTGGCCCATCGGGAGTAGTTTTTGATGCCGGTGATGTTGTCAGAAAAACGACTGAGCTTATTCCTGAAAATTTAAAGGAACGGTGTACCGTTTCGGAAGGTAGTTTTTTTGAAAAAGTCCCTGATAATGCTGATCTATATACTATGAAATGGATTCTTCATGACTGGAATGATGAAGAATGTATTGCTATTTTAAAAGTATGCTTTCGGGCTATGAATAAAGGATCCAGATTGTTGATAATAGATGCAGTTATTCCTGATGATTCTCAAAATCAACCCCATATTGGCAAATTGCAGGATATCGTGATGATGGCTTGTCTCTCAGGAAAAGAAAGGACATTAAACGATTTTAAATCACTTATAAAGGATGCTGGTTTACAATTTAATCGTATTATTCAAATAGGTACAGATCTTAGCAGTATTATTGAGTGCGAGAAAATCTGAAGTGAGATTGCTGCAAGCATTAATAAAATAGGATGTTCAAAAGTTGAATGTCCTTATTTTATATCCGACAACAAACGACAACAAATGAATTTAAATAGTTTATAACCGACTGAGCCGGGAAGAGATGACAATCTTTGCAACAGAGATTTGAGAAAGCAGTGAACGTCTCTTATCTAAGTTATTAATCTTTAAAATCTAAAAGTTATGTCACTAAGAAACAAAGTAACATTAATTGGTTACACAGGTAAAGAAGTTGAAATGGTAAACTTCGAAAACGGAAATGTAAAAGCAAGCGTATCTTTAGCCACCACGGATCATTACACCAATGCTAAAGGAGAAAAAGTAGAAGAAACGCAATGGCATAATCTGATTGCTTTTGGAAGGGTAGCGGAAATCCTTGAGAAATATGTACCCAAAGGAAAAGAAATTGCCATCGAAGGAAAGCTTACCTACAGATCATATGATGATAAGGAAGGGGTAAAGCGGTATATCACAGAAATACGGGTAGATGAGATTCTATTGCTCGGTAGTAAATAATTCTAAAAAATTACAAATGATGAAAGTGAAAGTTTTTAAAGTAAGGCTTCCGGAAGAATTCCTTTACCAGGATCAGAAAACACTCGATGATTTTCTGGAAGTACATGACATTATAAAAGTTGAAACAGCTTTTGTTGGTGATGAGTGTTATTGGTCTGTTATCTTATATTTTGAAGAACTAAAACAAATAAGAAATACAGTGAAAGAACCCAAAATAATCAAGTATTCTGTAGAAAATGACCTTCTCAATGCTGACGAAGAACAAATCCTCAATGCCTTAAAACTTTGGAGATCAGAGAAAGCAAGAGAACAAAATCTTCCCACATATTTTATTGCCAGTAATAAAGAACTCACGTCTGTGGCTAAATACAAACCCGCCAAGAAAGAAGAATTACTGGAAATCAAAGGATTTGGTAAACACAAGATCGAAAATTATGGTCAGGAGATATTAGAAATTCTGGAAAGCGTCTGATTGTAGAATAAATGATGAAAAAGCTGGAGAATATTCCGTTCTTCAGCTTTTTACCTGTGTAAAGTCCTTGCAATTCCTTATTTTTGCATTTATCAAAATGACATACAAGAAATGAAGCCAAGTTTAGCAAAAGGAACGAGAGATTTTACGGCACAGGAAGTATCAAGAAGAAAATATATCATTACTATCTTACAGAATAATTTTGAATTGTTCGGATTCCAGCCATTGGAAACCCCAAGCTTTGAAAATCTTTCTACTTTGACAGGAAAGTACGGAGAAGAAGGTGATCGGTTGATCTTTAAAATCCTAAACTCCGGAGAGTACACCTCAAAAGTAAACCAGGAGGATTGGGATCATAAAAATCATCAAAAATTAACCTCACAAATTTCTGACAAAGCCCTTCGTTATGACCTTACTGTACCTTTTGCAAGATTTGTGGCAATGAATCATGGTAAATTGACATTTCCTTTCAAACGTTACCAGATTCAGCCGGTTTGGAGGGCAGACAGGCCCCAGAAAGGAAGATTCAGAGAATTCTATCAATGTGATGCAGATGTGGTAGGCAGTGAAAGCTTATTTCAGGAGGTAGATCTTGTGCAATTATATTTAAAGTCATTTTCAGACTTGAAAGTTCCTGTGACCATTCATATGAACAATAGGAAAATACTTTCCGGATTGGCAGAATATGCCGGGATTACAGATAAGCTGATCGATTTTACAGTAGCCTTGGACAAACTTGATAAAATCGGAAAAGAAGGAGTTGTAAAAGAATTACTGGAAAGAGAAATTGCCCAGGAATCTATTGATAAACTAGATTTCTTATTTGAACAGACTGATGATGCACTCGAAAACCTTCTTCAGCTTAAAGAAAAATTTGCAGGCAATGAAATTGGCCTGCAGGGGGTAGAAGAACTTGAATTTGTTCTTACACAATCTCTAAATCTTGGTGTTGATGCACAAAATCTGGTATTCAACATTACCCTGGCCAGAGGATTAGAATATTATACCGGAGCTATTTTTGAAGTGAAAGCCGACGAAGTTGCCATGGGATCTATCGGTGGAGGTGGCAGATATGACAATCTTACTGAAGTTTTCGGAGTTAAAAACGTACCGGGAATCGGAATATCATTCGGTCTCGACAGAATTTATCTGGTAATGGAGGAACTAAACCTTTTCCCTGAAGAAGCAACCTCTAAAATAGAGTACTTATTTGCTAACTTTGGAGGTGAAGAAACAACAGATGCTTTAAAACTTATTATGCAGTTAAGAGCTAAGGGAGTTTCTGCGGAATTGTATCCGGAGAGTGCGAAGCTGAATAAACAGTTTACTTATGCTGAAAAGAAAGGTATTAAAAATCTTGTTTTCCTTGGAGAGGAAGAAATTAAAAATAATACTGTGACTTTCAAAAATCTGGAAGCCGGTGAACAAAAAACACTTTCTGTAGAGGAGTTTCTGGGATAATTTATTAACCATGGTTTTTCAAGATTATTCTATAAGTCTTGGATATAATGGTTTTTAAAAACTAAATATTTACACAAAGTGGCAGCAAATATCTTTTTTGATTTTTGCTGTCACTTTTTTATTTATCCGAATAGTACGGATATTCAATAAGACAAGATTTTAATCTTTAAGCTGGAAAAATTAGAGGAGAATTTGTAATTTGGTTCGATAAATAAAAGGCAAAGTGAATATCAGTCTTTGTTTTAATAAAAACTTTTAAACATAAAAACCAAATGGATACTATTTGTGCACTATGTGGGACTCCACTCACCTCTACAGATATGCTTGTAGGAAAAAACAAATTGGCAGATGGCGGTTACTTGTGTGCCGGATGTTTCACAAAAGCCATTACCATCAATAGAGATCTTGTCAATACTTTAGATCAATTTTATTTTGCAGAGATCACAGGAATGTTTCTTAAAAGTAAGATTGATGCCAGCCAAAAAACTTCAGGACCATCATACTCAGGTGGAAGTTCTTATGAATATGATGCCCCCAGCAGACTTGACGAAATCAAAGACCAGATTGTAGCTTTAAATGCCAGACTCAGCGTACTTGCCAATGAAGAAGTAAATGTGCTGGATACCGTATTGGATAAAAATGAAAATCTTCTGGCAATTGCCGAATGTATATATCTTCAGAATAATCGTGAAGGAATTGTCTTCGCAACACCTTGGCGTGTTGTTTTTATTGATAAAAAAATCCTTGGCGGTATCGTTCGGAATGAATTTCCTATTCGGGAAATTATCTCTGTAGATCATATTGAAAGCCTGATGTATTCTATTTTAAAAGTCAATATTAAAGGAGCTTCAGCAGAATTTAAACTTCATAATAAAAGTGACGGTAGAACATTCTCCAATGTTGTCAACGGAAATATTCAATATCCGGAAAAATATCAGAATCCACACACTGAATCCTTACCCACATTTCAATTCAATATTCCGGGGCTGGTTCAGGAAAATGTATACACCACAAATACCAATAAAGAAGATTCTGCTACTGTTTTTGAGCAACTGGAAAAGCTTGGGAAGCTAAGGGAAATCGGAGTTTTAACTGAACAGGAGTTTGCAGAGCAAAAGAAAAAGCTTCTTGATAAATTGTAAAAATGAGTAATAATTGTTCATTGTGCGGCGCAGAATTAACGCCCATGGATACTTTGTTAGGAGAGAATAAACTTTCTGATAATGGCGTTTTGTGTAATAAATGCCTGGATAAAGCAAGTACGATCAATCAGGAGTTGCTGTACAATCTCCATAATTTCAGTATTGAAGATATTAAAAACTTGCTGAAAAAAGTCAGTGCAAACCCAATTCATCCTTTAGAAAAAACAGAGGCGGCTCCTCCTAAGATTACCTATGATATTCCAAAGGAGATATATAAACAGAGAAAAAGAAAAATTAAGTATGAACTTGAAAGTTTAAATGCCAATCTTTCCGTATTTACAAAAGGAGAAATTAAAGAGCTTCCTTTCCTTATTGCTGAGGATGAACAAATACTTGCCATCACCGATGCTCAGTTTGTGAATACATTGGACGCGGGACTATTGATTGCGACACCGATGAGAATATTATCCGTTTCCAAATCTATGTTTGGAGCAGCAAAGATCAATGATTATCCCAATGAAACCATAGAGTCAGTAAGTTTTGTGGCAGATCCACGGTCACCCGTTATTCGCCTGCATCTGGATGAAAGAACCGTTGAGTTTGAGTGTTATATGGATAAAGAGGATGCAGAGAAATTCTATGACCAAATAAAAAATCTTTATAACAATCCTAAAATTCCTCAACAAAATATGCAAAATCCTGTAACAGAAATTCCATCCATGGTTATTTTTGAACAATTGGAACAATTAGGAAAATTGAGAGAAAACGGTATTCTAACCGATACAGAGTTTACAGAACAAAAAAGAAAATTACTGGACCAATTAAAATAAAATCTTTTAACATTGAATCATGAAGGATAAAGCTGAAATTGTTGAAAAATGGATCAAAGGATGGTGTTTGTCAAGAGAAGTATCTTTTCCCGTCCAATATAAATCCGGGTTTTACGTTTTCGTAGGCGACGAAAAGCAAAAAGAGCGTTATGTTTTCCCTGAACCTGATGAAGATTTTTTTCAACTTACCCGTTCAATTGACGAACCGTGGGTGTATCTCAAAGTGAGTACACCTCCGGAGGAATGGATACAACGTATTCCTGAAAAATGGGAACTGCAGCCTCAGGGATATCTGATGACCTGTTTTCAACCGATGAATTTTGGGACTATCAGTCTGGCCAATGGATATCATCTGGAATTCTCCGAATACAATTCAACGTATGTGGTGAAGGCTGTAGCTGAAAATGGTGAACAGGCTTCCATAGGCCGTGTCTCCCTCACAGATGATGTTGCTGTCTACGACAGGATTGTCACTGAAGTAAAACATCAAAGAAAAGGTCTGGCCTCATTTTTATTAAAGGAACTTGAAAAAATAGCTTTGTCAAAAGGATTTTTTAATAATCTTTTAGTAGCAACTGAAGAGGGAAGACTCCTGTACGAAACCTTAGGATGGAAGGTATACTGCTTACATTCTTCCATCGTGATTCCAAATAAAGAATGTTAAACAGTGGGAAATGAAAATGAATAATAAAAAACAAAACAATGGAAAATTACCTAGAAATAAATAAAAAATCATGGAATGCTAAAGTAGAACCTCATCTGAAGTCAGATTTCTATTTTGTGGATGAATTTCTGAATGGACGAACTTCTCTTAATTCCATTGAGCTGGAGCTTCTGGGAGATGTGAAAGGAAAAAGCATTCTGCACCTGCAGTGCCATTTTGGGCAAGACTCTATTTCACTTTCAAGAATGGGAGCCAAAGTAACCGGGATCGATCTTTCGGATAAAGCTATAGAAGCAGGAAGAGAACTTGCCTGGAAATGCGGAACAGATACGGAATTTATATGTTCGGATGTCTATGAGCTGACTAATACTTTACATCAAAAGTTTGATATCGTGTATACAAGCTATGGTACAATAGGGTGGCTTCCTGATCTTGAAAAATGGGCCGGCGTTATTCGTCATTTTCTGAAGCCGGAAGGTAAGTTTATCATGGCAGAATTTCATCCTGTAGTATGGATGTTTGATGATGATTTTACAAAAGTAGCCTACAATTATTTTAATGAAAAGCCGATTGTAGAAACGTATGAAGGTACGTATGCTGATCAGTCGGCGCCTATTGTACAGGAATATGTAATGTGGAATCATTCTTTGGCGGAGGTGCTGGATAATGTAATTAAAAAAGAAATGACTTTGCAGACTTTTCAGGAATATGACTGGTCACCTTATCCGTGTTTCAGGCATGTGGAAGAATTTGAAAAAGGAAAATGGAGAATCCCTCAGTTTGGAAACAAAATTCCATTGGTATACGCCTTTGTTGCACAGAAAAAATAAGATCTTGTGTTTTAAAGTAAAAAAGTCATCACTATTACTGTGATGACTTTTTCCATATATGAATGTTAAAAAAACTACTGTCTGCTTTAGCTTAAAGAGTCTTCAGCTTTTGTTTTAGCTTCGTCTACTTTATTTTGAACCTGGGAAGCCACATCGTTAGCTTTAGTCTTAATGTCATTTCCCCATTTATTCAGATTGTCTTTTGCTGTATTGATTTTGTCCTTTACAGCCTGTTGGTCTTCAGGAGATGAATTTTTATACTTCCAATAAGCTATTGCACCTAATCCTAGTAAAGCTAATAAGCCTTTTGTCTTGTTTCCCATGATTTCTATTTTTAAAATATTAATATTAAAGTTTGTTATTAATACTTATGTAAAATACGTGCCAAAAAATTAAGTCTAATTATAAATAAATGTTAAATTTAAGAAAATACCTCAAAAATTTCTCCGTCAAAACTTGCGAAAACCATGGTCGGGTAGGAATCTTTGTGATATACATTCCCTTCTTTATCAATAGCGATGGCACCCGCAAACCCATCGATGGTTTTTAATTCGTCAAAAGTTTTGCTGAACGCTGTTTCCAGACTCATCCCGTCAGTAACCCTTGTTACAATTTTGGCAGCGGTAGCATTGCTTACGATATCTTCACCCACACCCGTACAGCTTACTGCACAAAAAGCATTGGCATAATTTCCGGCCACAGTAGCCGAATCGGAAATCCTTCCCGGAATTTCAAAGCCTTTTCCTCCTGTAGAAGTCGCAACGGCTAATTTTCCATCTTTATCGATTGCTACGCAACCTACAGTTCCTTTTCCGCCATTATTCAGTTTAGCTTCATATTCAGACCTTCTTTGCGGGATTTCCGTTGAGAAATTTTCAAAACCATGTTCTGATGCATAGCGTTTTGCTCCTTCTCCTCCGAGAACCCTGTCGTCTTCACCAATGAGATTTTTTGCAACGAAAACAGGGTTTTTCACATCCTGTATATTGATTACTCCGCTTAATTTCTGTGTTTCTCCATTCATGATTGCAGCACTCATCCGAATCACTCCGTCACTTTGAATCTGCGAGCCTATTCCGGCATTATAGAGCGGATCATCTTCAAGAAGAGATACAGCATAGGCTACCGTCTCAAATGCAGAATGTGTTTGAAGATACTCAAAAGCTTTTTGGGCAATTTCTTTTAAAGAGTTTTGTTTTGCAGTCTTTACTTCATGGCTTTGGTCACTTTCCGAAAAAAAACCGCCGTGGATGATGATTTTCATAATAGGTATGGGTTTCGTGTTCCGTGGCTTCATGCACGTTTATTAATAAGAAGAAAAGATAAGGATTTTATTAATATCCTGGATCAATACGTGTCTTGTGTTCCGGGATTTCGGGTGTATTGCCTTTCGAAAATTAAATTCTTATTATTTATAAAATCTCACATCCCCGAACTACTTATCCTGTGGAATCGGATTAAATTGTGAGTTTTCTATCGTAAGTGTTTTTGTTGTAAGATCATAATGATCATTCATAGACATTACATGAACCGTCAGGTTGTCAATAGAAATAGGCTCTCCAAGATTGATGTTGGTAAGGTTGGTATCTTTAATAAACCTTCCGTCTACCAGGATAACAAGTCCGGAACCTACTGCGGTCATCACGTCATTATGAATAAACAGTCCGGTGTCTTCACCAAGCCCGATACCCAGCGTTCTCGGGTTATTCACTACAGCCTGGAAAAGGCGTCCGATTCTCCCTCTTTGTACAAAGTGAGTATCAATGATAACATTATCGATCAGGCCCAGTCCTTGTGTCGTTTTAATTTCTCCTTTTAATAAAGCTTCAGAGCTGCTTCCCTGATAAATCATATTTTCGGAAGCTGCCGCAGCACCTGCCGATGTTCCGGAATAAATGAAATCCTGTTCCTGATATTTCAGTAAAATGGTATCATGAAAACGGGTTCCTCCAAGAATAGAGGTCAGTCTCAATTGATCACCTCCGGTAAGCATCATTACATCAGCAGCATTTGCTCTTGCAACCATAGCGTCAGAATTGGCCTCCTCACGGTTGTGGATATCTAGGACGTTCACATTTTTAGCGCCCAAAAATTCAAATGCTTTTTTATATTCGGAGCCTACAATCTGCGGAATCTGGGAAGCGGTAGTTACAATCTCAATTACAGAATCTTCCTTATGTTTTGATTCATTGATGATCTTTCGTAAGATGCCTCTTTCAAAAAAATTAAGGTTCTTTTCAATATTCTGATCATAATCGGTTTCTGCAAAACTTCCTTTGTTTACAGCACCCCCAATAACTATTAATTTTCCAACAGGTTTCGTCATGGTACAAAATTAAAAAATAATTAACATTATTTGGCGAAATTCATGCCATCTTTACTTGATTTTTAATGATTTAGAAATGTTAATTAAAATTAATTTTTTTTTAATAATTCTTTAAATGTGGTATGGTTTCGTTTAGGGTTTTACATTATCTTTGACTATAAAAGGAGTTATTATTAACTGTTAAAATGCCAATAGACTATGAAAATCGAAAAGATTCAGGCACTACGTGGTCCTAATATCTGGAGTATCAGAAGAAAGAAACTGATACAGATGAGGTTAGACCTTGAGGAAATGGAGAATTATCCCACTAATAAAATCGAAGGATTCAGAGAAAGGATAGAAAAATTAATACCGTCACTGATCACTCACAGATGCTCGGAAGGTGTAGAGGGTGGTTTTTTCCATAGAGTGGAAACGGGAACCTGGATGGGGCATGTTATTGAGCATATAGCTTTGGAGATCCAGACGCTTGCCGGTATGGATGTAGGCTTTGGAAGAACCCGAGAAACCAAAACTCCGGGTGTATATAATGTCGTATTTAATTATATAGAAGAAAATGCGGGAATATATGCTGCGGAAGAAGCTGTAAAAATTGCAGAAGCTTTAATTGAAGGAACAGATTATGACCTGAGTGCATGTATTCATCGGTTAAAAGAGATCAGGGAACGCGTTCGTCTCGGTCCTTCTACAGGAAGCATAGTAGAAGAAGCTGCTTCCAGGAAAATTCCATGGATAAGATTGGGAACCAATTCATTGGTGCAATTGGGCTATGGAGTCAATCAACAACGCTTTCAGGCTACGATTACAGGGAAAACAAGTTCTATTGCAGTTGATATCGCATGTAATAAAGAATTGACGAAGAAAATGTTGCATGATGCAGCTATTCCTGTTCCCATTGGTGATATGGTAGTGGATGAAGAGGGACTAGAGAGCGTAATCAGAAAAATCGGTTATCCTATCGTGTTGAAACCTTTAGACGGAAATCACGGAAAAGGCTCTTCCATTAATGTCAATGACTGGGAAGCGGCAAAGACAGGGCTGGAACATGCCCAGAAATATTCCAGAAAAGTAATCGTAGAAAAATATATTACCGGCTATGACTTCAGAGTTCTGGTCATCGATAATAAGATGGTGGCTGCCTCTAGACGAGTTCCTGCCCATATTGTTGGTGACGGAGAACTCAATATTCAACAACTTATCGATAAAGAAAATAAAGATCCACGACGAGGATATGGTCATGAAAATGTACTTACTGAGATTGAAGTAGACAAAGATACTCTTGAGCTTCTTGATAAACTTCAATATACTCTTGATACCGTTCCTCAAAGAGGAGAGGTGGTTTACCTGAAATCAACAGCCAATCTGTCGACAGGAGGAACCTCGATAGACGTTACGGATATGGTACATCCCGAAAACATTACGATGGCGGAAAGGATTTCTAAAATCATCGGTTTAGATGTTTGCGGTATCGATATTATGGCTGAAAACCTGACCCAGCCCTTAAAAGAAAGCGGAGGTGCCATTATAGAAGTGAATGCGGCACCCGGATTCAGAATGCACCTTGCCCCGAGTGAAGGATTGCCAAGAAATGTCGCTGCTCCTGTAGTAGACATGCTCTATCCGCAAGGAAGGCCCTTTACCATCCCGATTATTGCCGTTACAGGAACCAACGGAAAAACAACAACGACAAGACTGATCTCCCATATCGTGAAAAGCAACGGCTACAGAGTAGGTTTTACGACTTCTGACGGAATTTATATTCAAAATACAATGCTGTCTAAAGGAGACACTACAGGGCCTCTTTCTGCTGAGTTCATCCTTAAAGATCCCACTGTAGAATTTGCTGTTTTGGAAACGGCAAGAGGAGGGATTTTACGTTCCGGATTGGGTTTTTCACAATGTGATATCGGGGTTCTGACCAATATTGAAGAAGATCACCTGGGAATGAATGATATTCACAGCCTCAAAGATCTTACAAAAGTGAAGCGCGTTGTACTGGACAGTGTAAAGAAAAATGGCTGGAGTGTTTTAAATGCTGATAACGAATATTCCATGAAGATTGTGAATGATCTTGATTGTAATGTTGCCATTTTCAGTATGGATGAAAATAATCCTCACATTGTAAAATTTGCTAAAGAAGGAAAAATAACCTGTGTCTTCGAAGAAGGTTTCGTGACCATTAAAAAAGGAGACTGGAAAATCAGGATCGGAAAAGCTAAAGATTTCCCGATTACGATGGAAGGGAAGGCGAGATTTATGATAGAAAACGTGCTGGCGGCCAGTTTGGCAAGTTACCTTCACGGATTTGGCATTGAAGATATTTCCAATTCTTTGAGAACATTTATTCCAAGTGCTCAGCTCACTCCCGGAAGACTGAATGTATTTAAATTTAAAAACTTTAAAGTACTGATTGACTTCGCTCACAACCCTTCAGGCTATGAGGCTATTGAAGATTACCTGAAAAATGTAGAATCTTCAAAGAAAATTGGTATCATTTCCGGTGTGGGAGACAGAAGAGATAATGATATCAGAGAATGCGGACGGATTGCCGGGCGCATGTTCGACCACATCATTATCCGCAACGAAAAACATCTTCGCGGCAGAACCGAAGAAGAAATCAACGGATTGATTATTGAAGGTATGCAGTCTTCAGGAAAAGATGTGAGCTACGAGATCATTCCCAAAGAGATTGAAGCTTTAAAACATGCCATAGGAATGGCTGAAGAAGGAACTTTCATTACCGCTTTAAGTGATGTAATTTCCAATGCCATCGATCTTGTACAGGAATACCAGGCTCGGGAACTGCTGGAAGATGATAAAAATTTGTAAGAAATAAAAACCTTCGGAATTCCGAAGGTTTTTTTGTTGTTATATGTTTTCCCAGGTTTTTTGAACTTTCTGGATTTTTGTCAGATAAGGAATCAGCAGAACCAGCTCGAATCTGATGGTGAAATGTTTTGAATCTGCTACAAAAGGTAAAATAAACATGGCAATTCCGCAGATGATAATTCCTAAGACCGCATCGGCAATAGCGGCTTTTGGTGCCCATCTTTCTTCAAACCAAAGCCCATAGGCGACAATTCCTTTAAAAATTAGTAGAAAAAGTATAATGAAACCGGTTATGCTGTAAGGTTGAGTAGTTTCTAAGCCGTAGATCGACAAATTTGTATCATTAAGAAAGTATCCAAAACCCAATATCAGAACAGCAATAACTCCTCCAAAGATAAAGAACCATATGAAAATTTTGATCCACCATGGAAGTAAGCTTCTTCTTCGGGCAAAATTATTTTTTTTATCAAACTCTTCAAAATTTGATGGCACTTCCATGTATATTTAGTTTTTTTTAGGTTATAAATTTTATGTTGAAAGCTCCTTTTGCAGTTATTCTTCTCCAAAAAATGCATTCGAACTTCCAATCCAGATCGCATCTTTCTTATTAAAATCTACATTTACCATAGCGGCCTTTGTCATTCTGCCAAGGTTTTCCAATAGAACGGGGCGCTCATCATTTTCCCGCCAAATATACAACAAACGGATCTCTGCTTTTGAAAAATCACCGTGAATATCTTCAAAAATGGGCTCATAGTTTACTTTTCTTTGAAGAATGTAATTTTCTTTATCCTGAATGGCATCGGTAATTTCTTTTGTAGGTTCCAGATTCACACCACTTCCGGCAAATGAAAATAAGGGCTTTAATACAAAATTTTCCAGCTTCTCGGTTTCCGGGAATTCATTAAGAAAATAGCTTTTTGGAACAAACTGATGATCCAACAGAGGAAGAAGGAATTTAGAAATTTTAAAAAACCAGTTGGGATGGGTAATCCATTTGACATCCACTTCTTCACGGAAATCAAATTCGGTTTTTAAATCGGGGATCCTGTCGAGCTCATCAAAAATCACACGGTTGTAAATCCTTTTAATTTCTATCCTTTTGTCATTGTCCTCATAATACAGTTTTCTGCCTTCTTTCTTTATTTTTGTCAGGCAGATAGTTTTGATTCCAAGCAGTTGTTCCGTTAAAGCAAAATCAATGGCTGTTTTCTGTTTTTCGGGGAAAATTTCAAGAAGGATCACATGTTCCGGATTCTCATCTCCAACGATCAGTTCTTTCAGATAATTTTTAAATGTTTCCTGTGGCATAGGATTACGGATCCCGGAAAGAAACGGATAGACTTCGCAAAATGTGTTTTCAAAAGTTTTCTGAAAAGCATATAGCGAAGGAAAAGCCTGTAATTCAATAAGCTGGGGTTCTATTTCTCCGTTTTTACTCTTACAAACACCAAAGTCTATCGTAAAAAAATGAGGTTTATCGGTATCATTAGGAACTTTACAATTGTCTGGGACAGCTTTTTGAAGGGTTTCCTGCGGAAGTTCTTTGATCCGGCTGATAATGCTTTCGCTGGCATCCAAAAGTTTTCTTTCAAATTCTTTGGTAAGAAAAATGGGACTTTCTGAAACCCTGAAACCGGGTTCTACACCGCTTTTTTGTGCCAAAGTATATTTAAGCTCCTGATATTTCTCCTGAGAAAATTCCTGATTGAACTGTTTTCTGTATTTTGGGATCATATTTTTCTTTTGTAATGGTAAAAAATCGAGCGTGGATACCCGATTGATATAGTTATAAATCCGGAAGAAGGGAGCTTTTGAAACCGGAACTTTTAGATAAAATCAGTTTTACTAATACCTCATTAAATCAAAAGTTGACCAGAAATTTATCACTGCGATAGCTTCCTGCCTTTTTAAGCCCAGGATTCAGCACCTTTCAAAATGTTTTTTTTTGCCCACTGAAGGAATCTCGGAAGGATCTGATTTCTGGTAAGAATGATTTTATCTTCATCATCTATTCTGTCCATCGTTTCAAGATATTTTTCCATTCCGAAATTTTCGATCATGGCTTCTCTGTTTTTATCATCCTTAAGGTTCTCAATTAATGCCTCAGGACTTGCTTCCGGGTGAAACTGTGTTCCAAATATCTCATCCGAAAAACGAACAGCCATTACAGCTCTTTCCAGATTAATGTGAGGACGGAACTTTTCAATGGCCATAATTTTCATACCCAATTCCTCAAAACGATCTATATCAGGTTCAATAAACTGATAAGCTCTGGAATCTACAGCATAGAAAGGGTCCTGAAGATTCTTAAATAAAAATTCTTCTTTACCTTCTGCGGTTTTATGAACCGGCATTACTCCGAAAGAATAGGATTTTCTTTTACAAATATTGCCCAACTTCCAATGGATGCTTGCCAGCTGAAAGGAGTGGCAGATCAGGAAAAGATACTTTTTATCTTCATGGTAAGTATTGTGTTCAAAGAGGGTATTTAAAAAACCGGCAAACCTGTTTTCCCACTCAAAACCTTCTCTGTGTGGAGTGCCCGGGCCGCCTGAGGAAATAAAAATATCAAAATCTCCGATTTCCGGCATTTCATCTTTAAATCTTACATCAAATGTCTTGATGATCACATTTTCTTCTGAGTTCTGCTGAAACGTTTCAGAAATTTCTTTAATATTTCTAAAGCCCTGATTGACATGATTATTGTTCATATCCAGCAGAGCAATTCGAATATCTTTCATTACATCATATTTTTTGTAAAGGTATCAAAAATATTATGAAGCAGGTTCACCGTGTGTAATACCATATTCGGTCTCAGAGATCATATAATCTACGACTTTTGTGAGATCACCGGTTTCCTTGAAGATCTGAAGCTGCCGGTCTGCTCCGGTTCCGTGTTCAAGAATTTTCCAGGCATATTCCACTTCATTTCTGCATCCAAGTTCATCTACTACATCATCGATGAATTCTAAAAGCTCTTTTAACAAATGAGGGTACGGCACTGATTCTTCTTTACCAAAATCGATAAGGTGAGCTTCTATACCACTTTTGGAAGCACGCCATTTGTTCTCATTCAACAGTAATCTCCTGTAGCTTCTGAAACTAAGGTTTTGCTGATGGAGCTTATAAATCTTGGCAACCAGACTTTGCATAATGGCAGCCAGACAAACGGTTTCGTCAATTCTTAGCGGCATATCACAAATCCTGAATTCAATTGTAGGGTAGAACGGATGTACACGAAGGTCCCACCATATTTTCTTGGCATTATCAATGGTACCCGTTTTTATAAGAAGATCCACATAACTGTCAAATTCAGCCAGGGAATTAAAAAAACTGGGAATACCGGTTCTTGGGAATTTCACAAAAATCTCCTGTCTGTACGATTTAAACCCCGTATATCTGCCGATCCAAAAGGGCGAATTGGTGGAAAGAGCATAGACGTGAGGCAAAAAATACCGCATGACATTCTGGATTCTTACCCCTTCTTCACGGTTCGGGATCCCAATATGAACATGAAGCCCGAAAATAAGGTTCTCACGGGCAACGTCTCCCATGTCATCCACAATTTTAATATATCGTTCTCCTTGTGTAATAGTATTGTCAGACCAGTGTGAAAAGGGATGTGTTCCGCCTCCGGATACCCTTAATCCCTGTTCATGGGCAGTATTGATTAAGTGGCGTCTTAAACCGGTTAATTCAGCTCTTGCTTCCTGAATATTCTGACAGATGCCTGTTTCCATTTCAATCATGGATTCATGCATTTCGTGTTTTAAATTTTCACTTAAAACCGATTTTCCGCCCTCAATGATTTTTGAAACGTGAGAAATAAGATCCCTGCTTTCAACATCAATGATCTGATACTCCTCTTCGATTCCAATAGTAAACTGATGATGCATTTTTCTTGTGTTTTTTTATTTTTTTATTGAATCTCTACTTTATTGAATCTTTCACAAAGGTTCCCCAGGCAATATTGGGTTTTCCCGGAATGTATTCTTTTGCTTTTTCAATGGCCAGTTTGGCAGCGTGCTCTATAATCCATGCGAAATTTTCTTCTCCTACAGAGTTTTTATCTGCATCCGGAGCCGGATTACAGAAGTCGATTGCATAGGGAATACCATCTCTAACGGCAAATTCTACCGTATTAAAATCATATCCTAAAGCTTCATTCATTTTTATGGTATAATCATGAATGGTCTTTAGCAATTTTTTCAGTTCTTCACCCTCGGTTTTATGGGTAGTTGCATATCTCAGATGAGGTGCATTACGAGGTTCGTAAGGCATGATGTGAACATATTTTCTTCCCAGACAATATACTCTGTAATAATCATCAAAGATAATCTCTTCCTGAACCATCATCACCAATTGCTCCGTTTCGCCCAGTTTATTCCAGAGATCATCAGGATTGTCTACACGGTAAACATTTCTCCATCCGCCTCCATCATGGGGTTTCATATAAGCCGGGAATCCTACATAATTAAAAATATACTCCCAGTCGTGTGGAAATTTAAGATTTCTGAATGATGTCTCTGAAGTATTGGATGGTCTTTCATGAGAGGGAAGCAAAACGGTTTTAGGCAAAGGAATTCCCAGTTTAGACATCAGGGCGTTATTGAAAAATTTTTCATCAGCACTCCACCAGAACGGATTATTAATCACATAGGTGCCATTCAGTGCTGCATTTTTCAGATAGGCTCTGTAAAAAGGAACATCCTGAGAAATTCTGTCGATAATGACGGCATACCCATAATCTGCACCTTGTTCCAGTTTGTCGATATGTACCGGCTCAGCTACAATATCTCCGCCACCCAACTCATTTACTTTATCAATAAATGCCCAGGGAAACGTATCCTCCATACCAAAAAGAATTCCTACTTTTTTTGTCATAATTTTTTGTTTTTTAATTGGTGTATATATTTTTTATAACAGGTAATATTTAAGAGAAATAAGCTCCTATAAATGTTGGAAATACCATTCTCCACAGGGGCCAGTCGTGGCCGATCCACTTTCTTTCATCATACCAGAAATCAATACCTTTTGCTCTTAAAATTTCAGCCATTTCCACATTCTTTTCTTTACAGATATCCTGGTCGGAAGTGCTCAGTACGATGTGCATATGTTTATATTTCCAGGATTCATCATTTCTTATAAATTCTCTCGGACAGTTAAAATAAACAAGGTCGTCTGAAAATCCATCCATAAAACTTCTTATGCTGAAAGCACCCGAAAGACAAAATAAATGAGAAACCACATCCGGAAACCTGAAAGCAAAGTTGGCAGCATGATATCCTCCAAAGCTTGCTCCTGCAACGGCCACACGATGGGTTTTATGAAGTTTTTGAATATATGGGACAAACTCTTTAATCAAAAACTGAACATATCTTTCGTAATTTCTTATTCTCTGCTGAGGCGATATAGTATTGTCGTAAAAGCTCCGGCTATCGATGGTTTCGATATTGTATAGCTTTACTTTTCCCTGTTCTACAAACCAATTGATACTTCCGTTAAGGTCAAAGTCATGGTTCTGGGTATATTGCCCCTGAGAAGTCGGAAACATAATAACGGGATGACCGTAATGTCCGGTTACTTCTACTTTAAGGCTTATACCCAAAATATTAGAATAATAATCTGTATGTTCTATATGCGGCATTGATTCACTTTTTCTTTAATCGTTATGTGTTAACTGCTTAATTTGTTACTTTTCGGAGGCAGGATATTGAGCATTTCAGCATGGATCTTCTGAGCGGCACTATCTAATTTATCCTGAATCACAGAGGCATCAGCAGATTTATACACAATACCTACATGATAATCTATCGGGAGAAATTTTACAACTTCTTCGCATTCAAAACTGCTGTAGTCTGGTTCTTTATCTTTGATCAAAGCAACAATTAACCCTGCATAATATCCGGTAGGTGGGGAAACGGCATATGGTGTACCCCTCAAAAGGGCGTCTTCAATCTTTGCCCATTCTCTCCAGATATTGGTATTGCTGGATGCTTCCACAAGATCAGGAATATGGGCGCCTCCAACTCTTGAAGATGTTTCCAGGAAGTACCATTTTCCATCTTCTCTTCCCCGGATAAACTCGGTGTGAGTGGCACCGTTAAGGAGCCCAAAATTGGAAAGCACTTTAGCGTTACTGTCTTCCAGAGCCTTAAATTCTTCAGAATATCTTCCTAATGTTTTTGACCTGAATACACCTCCCTCATGAGAAACCTGCATGGGCGGGGCCAGATATTTGGAGGCAGAAGTAAAAACAATTTCTTTATTAAAGGTAAGGCTGTCTACATGATATACATCACCGGGTTTAAAACTTTCTAATAAAAACAGGTGACGCTCTTCTCCAAGAGTATCCAATGCCTCATGAAGTTGTTCTCTGGAAGTGATTTTCTTAATACCGGATGCTGAAGCTTCTGATCGGGGCTTCAATACCCATGGAGGAGAAACTTTATCGGCAAAATCATTAACGGCATCATCATTGAAAACTGCTGTAAACTCAGGTACATTGATTCCCGAGTCTTTAGCCTTTTGTCTCATCGCCAGTTTATCTCTGAAATATCGGTGGGTCGTCTGCCCCATTCCCGGAATACGAAACGTTTCCCTGATCAGGGCAGCCTTTTCCACATCATAATCATCAAGGGCAACTACCGCATCAACTTTCCTGGTTTTCATTAAGTGTGAAAATCCCTGAATCAGATGATCCAGATTCCAAACGGAAGGCTTGAGTTCGGGCATATAAAAGACCTCGTCAATAGCATGCCACGGCCAGTTTTTTTCTTTAAGATTTTCCGATGTTACCAGGATTATTTTATTACCAAGCTTTTTCATTTCATCCATGAAATCATAGCCCTTGTAATAGCAAGAAATGCATACAATAGTTTTCTCCTCCATATAATGTTTTTTAAGATTTAGTGATTTTTCAAAAATAAAAGCAAATCTTTATTGTTTGATTAATATCAAATAGGGGAATATGATGTATTTTTTTAAAAATCGCTAATCAAGTATACAGAGAATTTTTGTAATAAACTAATTTTTAATGATAATTTTCAATTAAATCAGAGAGTAATTGAACTCCATAACCGGTTGCTGCTTTTTCTTTAGCATATCCTACACTTCCAAATGCCACTCCGGCAATATCAAGATGTGCCCATTTAGGATGATTTTCAATGAATTGCTCTAGAAATTTAGCCGCAATAATACAGTCTCCCACAGGTTTCATAGAAAGGTTTTTCAAATCTGCGACATCAGACCGAATGTCGTTTTTCCAGATATCCCATAAAGGCAGATTCCATAGCCTTTGGTTAGTCTGATCTCCGGTTTTTATGAACATGTTTTTTAATTCATCGTTATTAGAAAACAGAGCTCCGCAGGTGTCTCCAAACATTCTTACCGAGCTTCCCGTTAAAGTAGCCAGATCGATGAGAAAGTCTGTTTTATAGTTTTTGGAAAGATAAGAAAGTCCATCCGCAAGGATGAGTCTTCCTTCTGCATCAGTATCCAGAACTTCGATTGTTTTTCCATTGTATGCCGTGATAACATCACTTGGAAGTAAAGCTTTCTCAGAAATAGCATTATCTGTAATGGGCAGAACGGCAACAATATTAACCGGAAGTTTCATTTCTGCAGCATAGATCAATGTTCCAAGAACTGCCGTGGCACCGCCCATATCAGATTTCATATAATGTAAGTTTGCCGGGTTTTTCAATGAAATACCACCTGTATCAAAAAGGACACACTTTCCGACCAGACCGAAAGTCTTCGCATTTTTAACCGTTGTTTTATATTCCAAAATAGTGAATGCTGCATCATAGGCACTTCCTTGATTTACAGCGAGGTAGGCGCCCAGCCCTAGTTCTTCACATTTTTTTCTGTTAAAAACAGTATATTTTAATTCATATTTTTTGGCCATATTTTTTAAATATAAACTAAAAACGTCCGGCTTTTTAAGATTAGCAGGTTTATTCAGCCATTCCTGGCAGGTAATCTGGCCATTGCTTAAAGCTTCTGCTTTCTGGCCGATATAATCTAACTTCTTCTGACTTAAATTTTCAAAATGAAGCTCAAATTTTGTATTCCAGAAGGGATGATTTTTCTCAAAAGGATAATTATAAGTGCCAATCAGAAGCCCTTTCACAAATTCTTCAAACTGCTTTTCATTCATGAAATCTGCCAAAAGTAAAGTAGGAGCAGCCTGAAATTTTTCTTTCTGTATTTGAGAAAACTTCACCGCTACCTGCTGAATTTCGAAGTTTTGTAAAGCAGATTTCCCTAAGCCTATAAAATAAGTGATTCCTTCTTCATGGGCATTAATGAAGACCTCATGTTTTTTCCCCGTAAAAAAAGTAGCTATATTTTTATTGAAATTTTTATTAGATTTTGTCCATTCTTCCTCAGTGAATACATGAAAAACCTGAGTGTAATTTTTATTTTTTTTGTTGATTAACTTCATAAATAGATTTTATTCTTTTTAAGGTCACGGATAATTAGGGACCTTAGTTTTTAATGCTTTGTTGTTGTGGTTTTACTTCAACCGGATTTTCAGTATTATTATAGAACAGCCATTCTATCGCTCTCGGAAATTCCTGAGACCAGTAAAACTCACTATGCGTCCCTTCAGGATTAATGCTGGTTCTGAACTCAAAATCAAACAGGTTCTTTTTTTCCCACTTTTTCAGATAGTCTTCAAAAATACGGATCCTTTTTACCATTTTAGATCCTTCTTGGCCACCGCCGTATAAATAAATTTTTGTTTTATAGGGAACCCTGAAATTCATCATCGGGAAGTTATTATTAGGTTCCACCCAAAGGGAAGGGGAGAAGATCAATAGTTTTGAATACACTTCCGGATAAAGAAAACCACTGTAAATACTGATGAGAGCACCCAATGAACTTCCTCCGATTCCTGTATTTTCACGGTCTTTTTTAGTCCGGTAATGCTCATCTACAAACGGTTTTAACGTATCGGTAATGAACCGGATATACTTTTTTCCCTCTGAGCCACTGGCTACATTGTCATTATCAAAAATATATTCCTTAATCCTGTTCTGGCTGCCATGTTCAATAGCAATAATAATCACATCACCGCGACCATACTCTGAAAGTATGGATAATTTTTTATCAATTTCCCAATTACCGAAATCACTTCCTTCATTAAACAGGTTTTGGGCATCCTGAAGATATAAAACAGGATACGCTTCATTAGAAATATAATAGTCATGAGGTAACAAAGCCCAGACTTTACGATACCGGTCGAGTTGAGGAATATAAAATTCTTCCGAAATCACTTCTGCAATAGGGGAAAACTCTTCTTTAAAAGGGCCCCAGTTCAATCGCCATTGGTCTACCGTGTCCGAAACTTTCCCGATCACTTTTTTTACTTTCCGGTTTGGCGTAATATTTCCATATCGGTCGAGTTCCACATTTTCCCAACCTCCTTTGGTGAATTTATATTCAATATCGTCAGGAAGTAGGGAGTCATCAATTTCTATGGAATAATTGCTGGAATCGATTTGTGTAAGCCGGTAATTGTCATCTTTCGGGTCCCATTTGTTGAAATTTCCGGTGATCCAAACCGGTCTTTCATCCTTTTCTTCTGTATAGAGTTCGAACTTCATCCTGAGTGTTTAATGTGTATTTAATAATATTAGATGGCTAAATTTATAAAAAAGATTGCTTTAAGATCATAAAAAAATGATTTTAAAAATTGATATATTTGATAGACCCAGGAAGAAGAAGAAAACTAACTTGATAATTATTTGATGAATAATTAACTGCTATTGTTAGTATTTTTCGTAGTTTCAGGGAAAATATTAATACAATCCGATCTTGATGAATTCTGTTAAAACCTATACGCTTTTCACCGATGAAGATGTTTATCTTTTTAAAGAAGGAAGACATTATAAGCTGTATGACAAATTTGGAGTTCATTCTGCGGAAAAAGAAGGAAAAAAGGGAGTTTATTTTTCTGTTTGGGCACCCAATGCAAAGAAGGTTTCTGTTATTGGTAATTTTAATAACTGGAATCATAAAGACCATATTCTGTTTCCCAGATGGGATGAATCAGGAATCTGGGAAGGGTTTATTGAAGGCCTCACGTGGGGAACTTTGTACAAATATGCCATTGAAACGATAGGAGGTGAGATCCTGGAAAAAAGTGACCCTTATGCGGTGAGCTGGGAACAGAACATTCAGGCAGCTTCACTGGTTTCGACGACCTGGTATGAATGGAATGACCAGGAATGGATGGAGAACCGCTGGAAGAAAAATAATCTTGAAGCACCGATATCTGTGTACGAACTGCATCTTGGTTCCTGGATAAGAGATGAAGATAATCCTGAACGTTTTCTGAATTACCGGGACATCGCAGGCAGACTTGTGCCCTATGTGAAAGAAATGGGGTTTACCCACGTGGAATTGATGCCCGTTATGGAGTATCCCTATGAGCCGAGCTGGGGATACCAGATTACAGGTTTTTTTGCAGCAACCTCCCGTTTTGGATCCCCTCAGGATTTAATGTTTTTAATTGAGGAACTTCATCAAAACCATATTGGAGTAATCCTGGATTGGGTACCTTCCCATTTTCCGGGTGATGCTAACGGATTGTATCGCTTTGACGGTTCACATTTATATGAGCACGAAGATCCTAAAAGAGGATTTCACCCTGACTGGAAATCACATATTTTCAATTATGGTAAGAATGAAGTGAAATCTTTTCTGATTTCCAATGCGATGTTTTGGCTGGACCGTTATCATGCAGATGGTTTACGGGTAGATGCCGTCACCTCTATGCTTCATCTCGATTATTCAAGAAATGAAGGAGAATGGGAACCCAATATATATGGAGACAATGTAAATCTGGAAGCCAAAGCTTTTCTACAGGAATTCAATACGGCAGTATACAAAGAATTTGGAAACAATATTATAACCATTGCTGAAGAAAGTTCAGATTTTCCTTTACTCACAAAACCGGTTCACGATGGTGGAGTCGGTTTTGGCATGAAATGGATGATGGGATGGATGCACGACACCCTGGATTATTTTAAAGAAGATTTTGGCAATAGGAAATTCCATCATCATAAACTTACATTTGCTTCTATGTATATGTATAATGAAAATTACATAATGCCTTTGTCCCATGACGAAGTCGTACACGGAAAAGCAAGCTTAATTTATAAAATGAAAGGTGATGAATGGCAGAAGTTTGCCAATCTTCGTACCTTGTACGTATATATGTATACCCATCCCGGAGCGAAACTTCTATTCATGGGAGATGAATTCGGACAAACGGGTGAATGGAATTTTACGAAGAGTTTAGACTGGCATTTGCTGCAATATCCTGTACATAAAGGATTGCAGGATCTGGTAAAGGAGCTGAATCGCTTGTATACCACAGAACCGGCCTTTTATGAAAACCAATTTGATAAACACGGATTTGAATGGGTGGAAGCCGATGATCTTGAAAATTCAGTCTATGTATATGTAAGGAAGGGAAAAAGACGCGATGACCAACTGATGATCATTCTGAATCTGGCTCCAAAGGTATTGGATTATAAAATAGGTATTTCACAGGGGACACACTGGAAGGTTATTTTCAACTCTGATGCTGAACACTACAGTGGTAGTGGGGTAATGCCAGAAATCCTTGAAGAAAAATATGAAGAATGGCGTGGTCACCGGAAAACGATGACCATACAATTACCTCCGCTCGCTGGAATTATTTTAAGAAAGCATAAAGACAAAAAATATAAATTACACAGAATTAAACATAGAAGATAAAGCATGGTTATCTATCATTTAAGTACAGAATGTTATCCCGTAGCAAAAGTAGGAGGCCTTGCAGACGTTGTTGGGGCATTGCCGAAATATCAGAATAAGATAAAAAACATAGTGGCCAAGGTAGTAATGCCCTGGTATAATAAACCGTTTGTCTATGATCATGAATTTGAAGTGGTTTTTGACGGGTTTATTCATCAGGGACCCAATATGCTGCAGGTTCAGGTCATGAAAGAAAAAACAAATGTCTTGGGATTTGAATTATATATGGTGAAAATTCCGGGATTACTGGACAGGGATAATCCCTACGGCTATCAGGATGAAAGCTTCCAGTTCATTGCCTTTCAACATGGAGTATTGCATTGGCTGACGGCCATGAAAATTCGTCCTGATGTTTTACACTGCCATGATTACCATACCGGATTGGTGCCTTTCATGGTCGGAAATTGCCCTGAATTTGAATTCCTGAAAGGAGTAAAAACCATCGGAACAATCCATAATGGAGAATATCAGGGAATGATGAGCTGGAATATGGCAAATTATTTGCCTTCATTTGATCATTACAAATGGGGACTGCTGGATTGGAACGGATTGATCAATCCTTTGGCAAGTATGATTAAATGTGCTGATGCCTTTACCACAGTATCAGAGGGATATTTGGAAGAGCTTTTTGTAAGTTTCCGTGGTTTGGAAAGTCTGGTGCGTCAGGAATTCGGAAAAGCCTATGGAATTATTAATGGTATAGATACTGAAGTATGGAATCCTGAAACAGATCCGATGCTGGATTTTAATTTTAACAGTAAAAATGCCGTTCTCCAAAAGAAAAAAAATAAGGAAAAGCTTTGTAAAGAATATGGGCTGAAACCTGAACTTCCTTTATTTGCTTTTATCGGAAGATTTGCGAAAGAAAAAGGAGCAGACCTGTTGCCCGATGTTGTCTGGAGAAGTATCAAACAAAGCTATGGCGCTTTAAATATTATGATCCTCGGGTCAGGTAATACGTATATTGAGAATAAACTGAAAGAATATGATTATATCTACAGCAATTTTGCAGTAGATCTAGGCTATAAAGAACATCTTTCCCATAAAATCTATGCCTCAGCAGACTTTCTTTTGATGCCTTCGAGAGTAGAGCCTTGCGGGCTGAATCAGATGTACTCCATGAGATATGGTACTGTACCTGTAGTAAGATATACGGGAGGCCTGAGAGACACGGTAGAAGATATTTCAACCGGCGGTGCGGGTCTGAATTTTTCCTATCCCGGAGTAGATGATATTGTACATGCAATGAACAGAGCTTTGGCAATCTATCACCAGAAAGGAGTGATGGAAGACCTGATTCAAGCCAATATGAGCTTTGATTTTGCCTGGGAAAAATCTGCTGAAAAATACATGGCTTTATACAATAGTTAATATGATACGCGAGATTCTTCTTTTAGTCCTTATGTTAAGTATGATTTCTTGTACAACAACAAAGGAATTGACTGAGGAAAATAATATTCCCGGAGATGGCTCTTACTTTACCATTTTGTATTATGGATATCCAAATACAGAACGCCTGATACTTGCAGAGAGTATTTCTGAAAAATGGAAAATAAAATATGAGGAAGCGGCAGGCTGCGCTATCGATGGAAAAACAGAACGAAAAATAGAAGATAAAAATAGAAAAACCTACGCGAAAATAGAGAAGAAGTACGGTGAAGACTGGAAGATAAAATATGAGAAAGACATAATTGATGCAGGAATTGCACAAGCTGACATTATGGATATTCTGATTACCAATAAAACTTTCAGGGCAGAAATTGAAAAACACCATATAGAAATTGACGGCGTAGATAAAGAAGTATGGCCATTGAAGGAATCCGGAGTCTATCAAGTGAAAATCTATGGCTCTGATGAAAAAAATGAAAAAATAAATTGCTGTACTTTTCACGTAAACACCAAAAATAAAACTGTATATTTAATAAAATAAACACGCAAGATATTTATGAAACGAAACGTAATCTCCATTGTACTGGGAGGAGGCAGAGGGACAAGATTATTCCCGTTAACCTATTCGAGATCAAAACCGGCAGTACCGATTGCCGGAAAATACCGATTAGTGGATATCCCTATTTCAAATTGCTTGAATTCGGGATTGAATAAAATCCTGGTTCTGACCCAATTTAACTCAGCCTCATTAAATTCACATATTAAAAATTCCTACCACTTCGACATTTTCAGCAAGGGATTTGTAGATATTCTTGCTGCAGAACAAAATGTGGAAAACGAAAGCTGGTATCAGGGAACAGCTGATGCCGTTCGCCAGTCGATGAAGCATCTTGAAAAGTATGATTACGATTATATTTTGATCCTTTCCGGAGATCAGCTCTATCAGATGGATTTTAGAGAAATGCTGGACTTTCATATTGAACATGGGGGTGATCTTACCATCGCCACGATTCCTGTGAATGCAAAAGATGCAACCGGTTTTGGAATTTTGAAATCCGACGACGAAGGAAATATTACTTCTTTCTACGAGAAACCGGATTATGATATGCTGGAAGGCCTGAAATCTGAAGTATCCGACGCGAATAAGCATAAAGGAAAGGAGTTTCTCGCCTCTATGGGAATCTATATTTTTACCAGAAATATCCTGAAAAAGATGTTTGAAGAAGGGGCCGGTGATGATTTCGGAAAAGATATCATTCCAAGCTCAATCGGAAAATATAAAACATTAAGCTATCAATACGAAGGGTATTGGACGGATATCGGAACGATAGAATCATTCTACGAAGCCAATCTTGATCTTTGTCTTGATCTTCCCCAATTTAACCTGTTTTCGTCTTCTCCAATCTATACAAGAGCAAGAATGCTTCCGCCATCGAAAATTAATGGTTCTTATGTAAGTAAAGCAGTTTTCGGAGACGGATGTATCATCATGGCTGATAAAATAGAAAATTCAGTCATAGGAAACAGAACCCGTATCGATAAAGGAAGTACCATCGTAAATTCTTATGTAATGGGTGCGGATTTCTATCAGAATACAACCGAAATCGTCCTCAACGACAGAGCTGGCCGCCCCAATATGGGAATCGGAAAATACTGCTATATAGAAAAGGCAATCCTTGATAAAAACTGCTACATCGGCGACAATGTCAAAATCATCGGCGGCAAACATATTCCGGACGGCGATTATGGAACTCATTCTGTACAGGATGGTATTGTGGTGGTGAAGAAAGGTGCAGTACTGCCTGCCGGGACGCATATAGGATAATAGGTGGGGAAGCCGGAAGTTGCTGAAAAGTAATATAACTACAAGTTTTTATTTGCTGAATCTTAGCGAATCTGATAGCATAGGAATAATCTTAACCCAAACTATTAGATAAATTATAGGAATAACAGCACTTACAGCTTCCCTCATCCGTCTTTCAGCCTTTAAGCAGGTTAATTATTGTTAAACATACAACAAGAGTGATCAGCATATTGGTCACTTTTTTTATTTGTATTATTTTTGTGCGATGCGTATTTTTAAAATATTAACGGTAATTATTATTTTGCTTGGAGGTGCTTATGCTGCTTCCATGTATTATTTTGTAGATGAAAGCAAAAACTTTACGATCGAAAAAGAAGTCGATTATCCGGTTGAAAAAGTCTTTGCGCAGTTCAATAATCTGCAGAATTTTACTAGATGGAATAATTTCTTTTCAAGCTCACAGTCTATCGATATCGATTATTATACGCCCTATGAAGGGCAGGGAAGTGCCATCAGTTATGTAGATCCTAAAAATGATACCGATGGAGAAATGTTCATCAGGTATGAAAATCCCAATAAAACTTTAAAATATCAGCTTTTTGAAGATGAAAATGCCAATCCCACCCTGGTAGATGTCAAATTTAAACCAATCTCAGCAGAAAAGACCAGAATAACGTGGTATGTACATACTCCCAAACTTTCGGTCTGGAGAAGAGTTGAAAATTTCTGGACAGAAGATCGTTTTGCAGAAAATATTACCAAAAGCATGGTTAATCTGAAGAATGTTCTGGGTAACAAGGTTGAGAAAGACAATCTGATGGCAGCCATCAAATATGATAGCCTGATGGTGGAAAAAGATGAAGATATGCTTATTTTGGGGATTAATGTAAGTACCTCCAATAAGAAAGATGCCCTGTACAAAAATATCGTGATGAATTATAATAAAATCTATAATTTCGTTTCGATGGATCTTGGGAAAAAAGATGATGAATTCGGATATCCTGTGCTGATTACAGATGCCGATAATTATAAAGATAAAGAGGTGTCTTATTTCCTCGGAATTCCACTTTCCAAGAAAATCGGAGTCACGGACAATAATTTTAATTTTAGGACCATAAATCCGACAGAAAATTACGTGATGTACTACAAAGGAGGCTACGAGGGACGAATTAAGGCAATCCAGCAACTCATTCAGAAAGCCAAAAAAGATGAAATGCGCTTCGGAGATATCCGGCAAACGTTTATTGAGCGTCCTATGGAAGGTGAGCCTGTAAACGTAAAGCTCTCATTATCAGTATTTAAATAGTTTTTTGTAAATTAAATTTTTCCTAACTTTTTTTAACGGTTTTAGACTGTTCTAACTCGGTTTTTTTTATTAAATTTGAAGATTAATTCTACAAATAAATTTTAATAAATAGATAAACTGTAATAATGGACAGATTTTCATTCCTAAACGCAGCTCATTCTCAGTTAATTGAGGATTTATACCAACAGTACTTAAAATTCCCGGACTCCTTAGAACCATCATGGAAAGCCTTCTTTCAAGGCTTCGATTTTGCTTTGGAGAACTACGGAGATGACGATAACATTCAATTTATTCAGGCTTCGGCCAACACTGCTCCGGCAGTACAGCAAATCTCTCAGGCAGTATCAAACGGAGAGGTTCCTGAACACATCAAAAAAGAATTTAAGGTAGTAAACCTTATTGAGGCTTACAGAACGAGAGGGCACCTGTTTACAAAAACAAACCCGGTTAGAGAAAGAAGACACTATACTCCAACTTTAGATATCGAGAATTTCGGTCTTTCTAAAGAGGATTTAAATACAAAATTCAACTGCGCGGTAGAAACAGGAATGAAAGAGCCTGCTACACTGGCAGATCTGATTAAGCACTTGGAAAATATTTACTGCGATTCTATCGGAGTGGAATATACATACATCAACAATGTTGAAGAAAAAGATTTTATCAAGAGATGGCTTCAGGTAAACGAAAACCATCCCAATCTTTCTGCAAATGAAAAAACAGAAATTTTATTAAAATTAAATCAGGCTGTAGCCTTTGAAAATTATCTTCACACAAAATTTGTAGGACAAAAAAGATTCTCATTAGAAGGAGGTGAAACATTAATCCCGGCTTTAGATCAGCTGATCTCAAGATCTTCTCAACTTGGAGTGGATGAAGTCGTATTAGGTATGGCTCACAGAGGAAGATTGAATGTGCTTACCAATATTTTCGGTAAGTCTTACAAACAGATTTTCTCAGAATTTGAAGGTAAAGAATTCGAAGAAGATGTATTCTCCGGTGACGTTAAATATCACTTGGGATCTTCTAAAAAGATCAAAACGGCTTCAGGAGAAGAAGTTTGCATTAACCTTACACCAAACCCGTCTCACCTTGAAACGGTAGCAGCTCTTGTAGAAGGAATCTGCCGTGCAAAAGTAGACGACAAATATAAAGATTACTCTAAAGTATTGCCAATCATCATCCACGGTGATGGTGCTATTGCCGGTCAGGGTATTGCTTATGAAGTGGCTCAGATGATGACTCTGGAAGGATACAGAACAGGAGGTACCGTTCATATCGTTGTAAATAACCAGGTTTCATTTACCACCAACTACATGGATGCGAGATCTTCAACATATTGTACAGACATTGCAAAAGTTACAGAATCTCCTGTAATGCACGTAAATGCTGATGATGCTGAAGCTGTGGTTCATGCGATCCATTTTGCAGCTGATTTCAGAGCAAAATTCGGTAAAGATGTTTACATCGATCTTTTAGGATATAGAAAATACGGTCACAATGAAGGGGATGAGCCTAGATTTACTCAGCCGAACTTATATAAGACCATCTCAAAACACCCGAATCCAAGAGAAATTTATAAAGATAAATTACTTAAAGACAGCATTACTTCCAACGATGTGATCGCTAAAATGGAAACGGAATTTAAAGCGCTTTTAGATAAAGACTTTGACGCTTCTAAAGAGATCGAGAAAAACGTAATGGACCTGTTTATGGCAGATGATTGGGTAAATTATCCGATCGGAAAAAGAGGAGCAGTTCAACTACCGGTAGACACTAAATATGACTTAGCTAAATTGAAAGAATTAGCACTTAAAATGTCTACGCTTCCTGCTGATAAAAAATTCCTGAACAAAATTACAAGACTGTTTGAAAACCGTATCAAAGCTATTGAAGGAAATTCATTAGACTGGGCATTAGGAGAGTGGTTAGCTTATGCTACGCTTCTTGTGGAAGGTCACAACGTAAGAATCTCCGGAGAAGATGTGGAAAGAGGTACATTCTCTCACAGACATGCCGTTGTAAAAACAGAAGATACAGAAGAAGAATATATCCCGTTAAGACATGTTTCAGAAAGCAGATTTGATGTATTCAATTCTCACCTTTCAGAATACGGCGTTTTAGGTTTCGATTACGGATATGCAATGGCTTCTCCGAATACATTAACCATCTGGGAAGCTCAGTTCGGAGATTTTGTGAACGGTGCTCAGATTATCGTTGACCAGTACTTAGCGGCAGCTGAAGAAAAATGGAAAATCCAGGACGGATTGGTGATGTTGTTACCTCACGGTTCGGAAGGACAGGGAGCTGAACACTCTTCAGCAAGATTAGAGAGATTCCTTACCCTTTGTGCTAACGAGAACATGGTAGTCGCTAATATCACTTCTCCTGCCAACTATTTCCACTTATTGAGAAGACAGTTGAAATGGGCATTCAGAAAGCCGTTGGTAGTAATGAGCCCTAAATCTTTATTGAGACATCCTAAAGTAGTTTCTCCACTTGAAGATTTTGCAAACGGTTCATTCCAGCCTATCTTAGACGATCCTACTGCAGACCCTAAAAAAGTAGAAAAATTAGTTCTTTGTTCAGGTAAACTATACTTCGAATTATTAGCAAAGAAAGAAGAATTAAACTGTGAAAACATTGCCTTAGTAAGATTTGAGCAGTTATATCCACTTCAAACCGATGCTATCGAAGCGATCTTCAATAAATATGAAAACAGAAAAGAATTGGTATGGGCTCAGGAAGAACCTGAAAACATGGGAGCTTGGTCTTATATCTTAAGAAACTTCAGAGATACAGGAATCCAGGTAATCTCTCCGGTACCAAGCGGTGCTCCTGCTCCGGGTAGCCACAAAATGTTTGAGAAAAACCAGAATGCAGTGATCAACAGAGTTTTCGACAGAGATGATGCTCCTGCAAAAAGACCCGTTACAGCTTAATTTAAATAATAATCAGTTAAAAAATAAAAAATACTCGATATGTCAGTTTTAGAAATGAAAGTTCCTTCACCGGGCGAATCAATTACAGAAGTTGAAATTGCAACTTGGCTTGTAAAAGATGGTGATTATGTAGAAAAAGATCAACCTATCGCCGAAGTGGATTCAGATAAAGCAACTCTTGAATTGCCTGCAGAACAAAGTGGTGTTATCACTTTAAAAGCAGAAGAAGGTGATGTAGTACAAGTAGGTCAGGTAGTTTGTTTAATTGATATGGATGCTGCAAAACCAGCAGGTAGTGCACCGGCTGCCGAAGCTCCAAAACAGGAAGAAGCTCCGAAAGCTGCTGAGCCTGCTAAACAAGAAGCTCCGAAGCCAGCTGCTCCGGTTGCTGCTGCTACACAAACTTACGCTACTGGAGCTCCATCTCCTGCTGCTAAGAAAATCCTTGACGAAAAAGGAGTTGATGCAGGACAGGTTTCAGGAACAGGAAGAGACGGAAGAATCACTAAGACTGATGCTGAATTGGCAGCAGTTCCTGCTTTAGGAGGAAGCCCTCTTACCGCTACAGGTTCAAGATCTACTACAACGACTAAACTTTCAGTTTTAAGAAGAAAAATCGCTCAGAGATTAGTTTCTGTGAAGAATGAAACAGCGATGTTAACAACGTTTAACGAAGTTGACATGTCTGAAATCTTCAGATTAAGAAAGCAATATAAAGAAGAATTTGCTCAGAAACACGGAGTAGGACTTGGCTTTATGTCTTTCTTTACAAAAGCAGTGACAAGAGCATTACAAATGTATCCGGACGTAAACGCATCTATTGACGGAGACTTCAAAGTAAACTATGACTTCTGCGATATTTCAATCGCTGTTTCTGGTCCTAAAGGATTAATGGTTCCTGTATTGAGAAATGCAGAAAACATGTCTTTCAGCGCTGTAGAAGCAAACATTAAAGACCTTGCTGTAAAAGTAAGAGACGGTAAAATTACTGTTGATGAGATGACTGGTGGTACTTTCACGATTACAAACGGTGGTACTTTCGGTTCTATGATGTCTACACCAATCATCAACCCTCCTCAATCTGCAATCCTTGGAATGCACAACATCATCCAGAGACCGGTTGCTGTTGACGGGCAGGTAGTCATCAGACCAATGATGTACGTGGCCATGTCTTATGACCACAGAATTATCGACGGTAAAGAGTCTGTAGGATTCCTTGTTGCGGTAAAAGAAGGTATCGATAACCCGGTTGAAATACTATTGGGAGGCGATGAAAGAAAAGGCCTTGGATTATAGTTTTAATAAAATTATAATATAAATATACAATCTCGCCTTAAAAAGGGCGAGATTTTTGTATCTGTTAAGGAAATACAATTATGATGTTCTCAAAAATGACTTCTAATATCAAAGTTTCAGTAATACCTGAATATGATAGTAAAAACAGTTATCCATCCGAAAACCGCTATGTTTTCAAATATAACATAACTATAGAAAACGACGGAGGCTTTCCAATAAAAGTATTAAAAAGAAAATGGTTAATCTTTGACGTAGGATTTGGATATACAGAGATTATAGGAGATGGCGTTATCGGCCTTACTCCTGAAATAGGAACCAGCGAAAATTTTGCTTATTTTTCTAATGTAATGCTTCGCTCGGGAGTAGGAAACATGAGTGGAAAATACCTGGTTAAAAATATGGAGACGCAGGAAACTTTTGAGATTGATATCCCGAAATTCAATCTGTTGTCTGAAGTTTTAAGTAATTAATAGCTTTATTAATCAATGATTGGTACAGATAATGGAACCCGGGTCCGTTACCTCTATTATTTAAAGCTTTTTGATTTTCGCTTTCATATACTCATTCACTTCATCATTACTGGTGAGGAAGAGTCTCTCAAAAGCCAATAGCGATATTTTGGCACATACTTCTGCATCAGCTCCGGCCCTGTGGTGGTTGAAATCAATCTTATGATATTCTGCTAATGGTTTCAGTCCGTATTTTGGAAGGTAATTCCATGATTTCTTTGCTAATTGAATGCTGCACAGGTAATTTAAACTGGGAGTAAACATTCCATAATGCTCAAGACAACCCCTTAAAACAGAAGCATCAAATCCGGCATTATGCGCGATCATTAAACTGCCATACATCATATCCTGAGCTTCATACCATATTTCATCAAAGGTTGGCGCATCCTTCACGTCTTCCGGCTGTATGCCATGTACAGCAATATTAAACTTATTGAAATAAGGAAAGCTAGGCGGTTTGATAAGCCATGTTCTGGTCTCAACAATTTTAGAATCCTGAACAATACAAATACCCATTTCGCACGCAGAACTTTTCTCGTGAGTAGCTGTTTCAAAATCTATTGCGCAGAAATCCATTTTTGTAAGTTTTTTTTACGGGTTCTCCAGTTCAATGTTAATGTTCATAATGGTTATGAGTTGCATCATTTTTTGAAGTCAATTATTTACCGCCTAAAAAATGTTTAAAAATCAACCATTTTGATTGATAGAATTTTTCTTTTTGGTTTTTCTGACGGAGCTTCCAGGTTCCGGGAAGTTGTGCATAAAAGCCGAAATGAGCTCTTACAACGGCCCAGAGATGCGGAAAGCCATTCTTTAATCCAAAATAAATTCCCGCTACTCCGTCCAGGCAAAGCCTGAAAAAAATCAACCCTACTAATTCAGGAAAAGGAAGGTTTTTAAGCATCATTGAAAGATTATTTCTGATATTGAGATAAGTCTTTTGGGCGCTCTGTTTGTTTAATGTTCCTCCTCCTACATGATATATTGTAGATTTTCCGGTATAAAAAATCTTTTTTCCTGAATTAATCAGCCGCCAGCACAGGTCAATTTCTTCCTGATGGGCAAAAAATCGTTCATCAAAACCATTTTGTTCCCAAAAGTCTTTGGATCTGATAAAGAAACTACATCCCGATGCCCAGAAAATTTCTGTCTCATCGTTATACTGCCCTTTATCTTCCTCCACCTCTTCAAAGACTCTTCCTCTGCAATACGGATAGCCCAGATTGTCAATCAATCCTCCGGCAGCACCTGCAAATTCGAAATATTTTTTATCAGAATAAGATAAAATTTTAGGCTGAATAGCTGAAATAGAGGCATCTTTTTCAAATAATTCTACAACAGGTTCAATCCAGTTTTCTGTCACTTCCACATCCGAATTCAGAAGACAATAGAATTCATTTTTTATAGATCTCAATCCTTCATTATAACCACCGGCAAAACCGTAGTTTTTATCATTTTTAATAACTTTTACCGTAGGAAATTTCGTTGTAAGAAATGCTACCGAATCATCCGTTGAAAGGTTATCAATCACATAAATATCTGCATTCTGAGAATATTGAACCACACTTGGAAGAAATTTTTCAAGCCAGTTTTTACCGTTCCAGTTTAAGATGGCAATTGCCAGTTTTTTCTGCATGTATATCAACTATTTTTTATCAGAATCGTAGGTTTTAATAGAATCCTGATATTTCCATTTTCTGTGTGACCACAGATAATTGTCGGGATATTTATGTAAAGTGTTTTCTAATAATTTGTGAAATTTCTTTACCACTTCATTTTCTGTAAACTTTTCGTTATCCGGATATATTCTGTGATAATTAACCTGGTAATAACCACGTTTAACTTTCTTCATCTCACAATAAATGAAGGCCAGATCCATCCTGGTAGCCAGTTTATCATAACCGATGAAAGCAGGAGTTCTTTGATTTAAAAACTCTAAACCATAGGTGACGTGGGAGAAATGTGGGGTCTGATCTGCTACAAACATATAAGCAGCATCTCCATTGTTCTGAGATCTGAAAATATGTCTGATAACTTCGTTAGCTTCCAGAGCTTCATTCCCGAATTTATTTCGGACCTTCTTCATCTGATTTTCCCAAAAATCACTGTTCACTTTTCTGTAAACAGGATGACAGTGTGCCTGGGGAATGATGGTTGCCAGTGCATTAATCCATTCCCAGTTAAAAACATGGCCGGCCAGTAAAATAATATTTTTACCTTCCTGCTTAGCCTCATGAAACAGATCCTGATTGATATGCTGCATTCTTACCCGGGCCTCGGTCTCAGAAATACTGAAAGATTTTATAGTTTCTACCAGATAATCTGAAAAATTCAGATAAAACTTTTTGCGGATTTTTCTGATTTCTTCTTCTGATTTGTCTGGAAAAGAATTTCTTAGATTCTGGGTGATCACCTTTTTTCTGTACCCTACCAGATAATAGTTGAGGAAGAAGATAACATCCGAAAAAATGTACAATATCTTTAGCGGAAGTTTGGAGATGAAAAATAATATTTTGATTAGGAATTTCATAAAACAGGCAAATTTAGTGATAATAAAATTATGGTTCTATTTTTGCAGAGGGATAAATATTATTTTTTTATTTTTATGTTATGAAAAAAATGACAATATTAGCGTTCCTGGGTTTAAGTTTTTTCGCTTTTTCACAGGATGTAAAGAATACACCGGACAATGGGAAGCAAAAGAATGCTCTTATTGTACCGACAGAACAAACTGAATTAGAGGCGAAAAAGAAAGCAGGTGAAGAAAAAGCCAAACTTCCTAAGCCTTACAATCCTAAAGCAGATGCCCAGGCAGATATCAATAAATTAGTAGCTAAGGCAAAGAAAGAAGGGAAAAATATTATGATTCAGGCAGGAGGAAACTGGTGTATCTGGTGCCTTCGTTTTAATAATTTTGTGCAGACAACTCCTGAATTGAAGGAATTGGTAGATAAAAATTACTTATACTATCACCTGAATTTCTCGCCGGATAACAAAAATGAAAAAGTTTTTGCACAGTATGGCAATCCTGGTGATAAATTTGGATATCCGGTCTTTATCGTGTTGGATAAAAACGGAAAAATGATTAAAGTTCAGCAGAGTGATGTTTTTGAGGACGGAAAAGGATACAGTTTAGAAAAGGTTAAAGCATTCTTTAATGAATGGATACCTAAAGCATAAAAATTACAAAGGTTGTTTCTACTGGAAGCAACCTTTTTTATTATCCAAAGACCTGTGGAATCTGTTAGAACCGCAAAAGCTTTCTGATCCAGCTTAATTTTTTCTCAGAATACGGCGGATATTTGATATTGGGTTCGCCCCATGTTGCTTTTTCCAGAACAGATTTCTGATGTGAAAAAGTTTCAAAACCATATTTCCCGTGATAACTTCCTATTCCTGAACTTCCAACGCCACCAAAAGGTAAATTGTCATTGCTTAAATGCATGACACAATCATTGATACAGCCTCCTCCAAAAGAAAGTTTTCGGGTGAATATTTCTTTTTCTTCTGAATTTTTGGTGAATAAATAGGCGGCAAGCGGTTTTTCCTGTTCGGAAACGGTATTGATTGCAATAGTAAAGTTTTTAAAGCTGATAACCGGCAGGATAGGACCAAAGATTTCCTCCTCCATTACAGGATCTTCCCAATGGATATGATTCAGGATGGTAGGTTCAATATAAAGCTTTTCTTCATCATAACTACCTCCAAAATATACCTTTTCCCTATCGATGAGATCAGTGAGTCGGTGAAAGTTTTTCTTGTTTATAATTCTGGTATACTGCGCTGAATCGGGACTGTAATTGAATTCTTTGATGTATTTCCTGAGCATTTCCAGAAACTGTTCCTGAATGCTTTCCTCAACTAGAAGATAGTCGGGAGCAACGCAGGTTTGTCCGGCATTGAGAAATTTTCCCCACACAATTCTTTTGGCAGCCGTTTCAAGATGGGCTTCTTTGGAAACAATAGCCGGGGATTTCCCACCTAATTCAAGTACTACAGGAGTTAAATGTTCTGCAGCAGCTTTGTATACAATTTTTCCGACCTTGGTACTTCCGGTAAAGAATATTTTGTCAAATTTCAATGTTAAAAGGGCAGTGGTCTCATCAATGCCTCCTTCATATACATACAGATATTCAGACGGGAAATTTTCATTGATGATTTTTGAAAGCGCTTTCATTGTATTTTCAGCAACTTCACTGGGTTTAAGAATACAGCAGTTTCCTGCGGCAATGGCGGCAATGATGGGTGAAAGGGAAAGCTGATAAGGATAGTTCCATGCTCCGATTACCAGAATACAGCCCAAAGGGTCCGCATAGATTTTACTGTTTCCGAGTTGATTGACAATATTGGTGCTTACTTTCTTAGGTTTTGCAAGAGATTTTAAATTTTTCAGGTAATAATCAATATCATTCAGGATAAAAGAAATTTCTGTAGTAAATGTATCAAATTTAGACTTGCCAAAATCTTTATGAATAGCTTCACACAGAAGATCTTCATTTGAAATGATAAGATTTTTGAGTTTTTCAAGATACATTTTGCTAAAGGCCAGACTCTTGGTTTGCTGAGTCTTGAAAAATTCTCTCTGACTCTGTAAAATTTTTTCAATTTCCATACGTAAGCTTTTGTTTTTTAACGTAAATCCTGATGTGATAGTATTGATTGAGAGAAGCAACAAGAAATCGGCCAAAGTGCATAGTGCTGCAAGATGGGAGCGCGAGGCTGGACGTTTTTTTTGATGTTGGTATATTGTCGGTTATTGTAAGAAAATAATTGTACGCTTGATTACTTCCGGCGTACGGTTTCATTCTTTTACATAATATTCCTTACGGCTATTTTTACCGGATGATAAAGCAGCAGCAGAAGAGCAGTTATGAATGCCAGCCAGAATAATCCTGTAAAAATTTCCATATTTGAGAGCAGGATAGATTGAGCGGTTATTTTTGCTTTAAAAGCTCCCGCGGTCATCGATAAGGATTCATTCACCGGTAATTTTGAAATCTGGGTACCGAAAAGCTGATTCCACTGACTATAAAAAACGGGATTGGTATCGGTAAGATTGAAGCTCAAAACATCAGAATGTTTTAACGTTAAAAATAACATTAGGTTTTGCATGAGGGCATACCCAATCGCTGTTGCCCAGAAGCGGGTAGTGGTACCCATTGCGCTGGCATTAGCTACATATTCCTCAGGCATACCGGAAATCAGGAAGAATACCAAGGGCGTAAATAATAATCCCTGCGCAATTCCCTGCAAAAATAGCGGCGGACATATCGTACTGAGTGTCGTATCAGGATAAAAAGTATATGTAAACCATGCACAATCTATAGCCAGCAAAAGGAATCCGGTAAAGAAAACAATTCTGGAAGAAATTCCACGTACCAGACAAAATGCTGATAAAAGGACGCCAAGCAATGTTCCCGCAACATTCCAGTACTGGATGTTCACAATATAATCCCACGGCCATTTCCAAACGGTTGCCATAATGCTGTACACATTATTTAACCCCGAACGGATGAGATAGAAAATAAAAAACAGAATCATTCCTACAATCACATTTTTAGAGCTGAAAACTTCATAATGGAATAAAGGCCGTTTTGAATTCCTTTGTTTCAACATAAATAAACCTCCTGAAATCAGAAATATAAACACGCAGATTATAATAGTGTCGGACTCCAGCCACATCAGCCTCTTTCCATATACGATAGCATAAGCCCCGGATTGCAGGCAGGCCCACAACAAAAACCAACTTGGAATATCCATCTGATATAAGGGCTTTTTCGGGAAAAAGCGATTTTTGTTGAAAATAACAAATCCAAGAATCAGAACAAAAACATGGAAATATGCCATCATCAGAATCATATGCTGATAGTCATAATCCTGAATGCTCGATTTGAGCAGAGTGGTAGTCACCGTGCCTCCGGTAAGCATGAGAGAATACATAAAAAGGTAGGCAATCACTTTGGCGTGGCGTGTTTTTAATTCTGCGATTATCAAAGGCAAAAAGATAGCGCCTTCCAGCAAACCAAAAAATCCTTCCAGAAACCGGATGACCAGGATGACATGATAGTCATGGGTGACCGATAAGATGTACAGGAGAATGACGGAAACGGAAGACATCAGCAGAACATAATACTTCACGCTGAAATAGGACATAAAACGCTGTAAAACCAAAAGGGTAACTACGAATGTTCCATACATCAGCATCATCAGATATTGGATATCGTCTGAATCCACATCCATAAAAGAAGACGTGAAGGCACTATTGGAATGCAGCAATGACAACAGCATGATGTGCGGAAATAACGCCAGAATAAGAAGTGGCAGTTTCAGCCATTGCGGTAACCATTTATGATAAACTGTATTGTGTTGCATAGATTTGTGTAAATAGCTAATGAGGCTAAGGAAGCCGGGAAAGCAAATTGTTGTTGTTAATTTTGCTTTAAAAAAATGCGAAAAGACAAAAAAGCAAAGAGTAAAAGTAAAAGGTAAAATGGCAAATATGCGTAAGAAAAAATTAGCAGATTCGCTATTTTGCAGTCTTGTCCTTTCGCGGAAAAATTATTATATCTGAAGATTTGAAAATGAATTGATTTGCCATTTTTGATGACGAGTAAATTCACCTTTAAGTTTTTTACGATTTTCAGAATCTTAAGTTTGAGCTGAGATTAATAGTTCAAATAAATTTTTCAATAATTTAAACACGCATTCGAATAAAATAATTTGTATTCATCCTTTCCTCCTCAAATTATATTTTCTTTGCGCTCACCAGAACATTCATTCCGGAGAGTAGTTTTTCGTTCTCTTTATTATGATCAAGAATAATTTTTACAGGAAATCTCTGCTCTATTTTCACGAAGTTTCCTGTCGCATTATCCGGTTTAACCAAAGAAAACTGTGATCCGGAAGCAGGTGATACGGAAATAATTTTTCCTTTGAATTCGATACCCGGATAGGCATCTGCGGTAATGATAACTTCCTGTTTCTGGTCAATCTGTCCAAGTTGGGTTTCTTTATAATTGGCAATAATCCATTTTTCTTTGCTTACCATCTGCACCAAAGCCTGACCTTCTTTGATCAGCTGGCCTTCCTGGATTGTTTTTTTGCCTACCCATCCGTCATAAGGAGCTGTGATAACCGTATAAGAAAGAAATAGCCTGGCATTGTTCAGGCTAGCAGAGCTTTGCTGAATCTGGCTTTTGGCTGGCGCTACTTTTGTTTGCTGCTCACTGGCACCTGCTCTTACTGCATTTTTTTGTTGCTCTAATGCCATCAGGTTGGCTTTTGACTGTTCGTAAGAAGCTTTTACATTTTCAAATTCCTGCTCAGTGGCAGCATCTTCTGCCAACAGGTTTTTATATCTTTTAAAATCCTGCTCTGTTCTCCAGATATCAATTTTTGCAGAGGCAATCCTGGCATCGATAATTTTGGTGTCACTTTCTTTTGTATTGACACTGCTTTGTATCGTAGTAATATTTTCAGTATTGGCGCTCAGGCTGGCTTCTGCCATATGCACCTGATTGATAAATTCCCTGTTGTCTATCACAACCAGGGTATCACCTTTGTGAACGAACTGATTTTCGTTGAATTTTATTGTTTTAATAAACCCTGAAACCTTACTGGAAACAGGTGTAATATACTGTTCGATCTGTGCATCGTTGGTGGTCACATTCTTTCTTGAAAAAAGATAAAAACTTATCATTCCCGTGACGCCGCTGATGATCAGGATCCAGGCGAGTAAACTAATCGTCTTATTGATTCTTTTTTCCTTTTGTGTCAGTTGTTTCTGTGCCATAGTTTTTATAAGTTTCCAATCGTATATTGGAGTTGATAGTATTTTAGTTGTCTGTTGATTTTTACGGAAATAAGGTTGGATTCTGCTTCCAGATAAGCGTTGTCTGCATCTATAAGTTCAGTGATAAGGCTTAATTTATTAGCGTATTTTGTTCTTACAATACGGTAATTTTCCTTTGCCTGGCTGATGGCTTCTTCCGCTATAGCTACCTTCTGATCAGTTTCTTCAAACTTTTTATACGCTTCGTACACCTGATGTCTGATCTTTTCCTCATTCTCCTCGATCTGAAGTTTTGCCAAATCAATATTTTCTCTGGCTTCCTGCATTTTAAACTTGTTTTTATACAGGTTTTCGATAGGATAGGTGAGATTCACTCCAATCATACCCAGGCGATAAGCATAAGGTTCAGGGGGAAAGAACATCATATTCGGATACTTTAAAAAATATTCTCCGCCGGCTGTAATTTTAGGAAGATAGTTGGCTTTTGTGATCTTCCGATCCAGTTCTTTGAGAGAGAGGTTTTTGTGCGTAATTCCAACCGATTCATTTTTGTTTAAGGCGATTTCCGTCAATTTCTCAATGAAAGGGATGGTCGTTTTATCAGAAATAAGATCTTCGGTGTTGACGTGCATTTCCTGGTTTTCCGGAAGGGCCAGAATGGTTTTCAGTTTGTGTTCCACAATCTGAATATCATTATCCAGTTCTGTCCAGCTCATTTTGTGATTGGAGAGTTGTAATGACGTTCTCAGCACTTCATTCACTGTTACCACACCATTAGCTTTCAGAGCTTTTACCTGTTTGATATTGACAGAATCTTCTTTCATTTTATCACTGATAAGGTGCTGTTGTTCTTTTAAATGATGGATTTGAAGGAAAGCGGTAATGATTTCCATTGTAAGCTGTCTTTCATCCAGATGGGTCTTTAAAGAAGAGATTTCCGTATCAATAGCGGCTTTTTTCTCTGTGTTTTTGATTTTTCCGCCCATATACACCGGAATAGAAGCGGATAAGGTAAAATCATACATGGCATTGATGGCGTTGTATGTCGTGGCTTTATTAAAAACACCGTCCTGGTGTTGATAAAGATTTGTCACCTGCATATAGCTCGTATGAAACTCAATGTCCGGTAGTTTTTCCATTTTGAGATCTTTCTCTCTGGTAACGGACATTTCCTGCTTAAGATGACTTATCTTGATGTTTTTGTTGTTTTGGAGCCCAATTTCTACAGCCTGCTTCAGGCTGAGATACTGGTAATCGATCATCTGTGTGTAAAAATGGTTGCTCAATAATAAGCACAACGCAATGCACAGATACCTGCATGCGTTACATATCATATTCATAAATTAATTAAAGGATTTTTGCTAAATTGATTTTGATAGGGCAAATTTACGACGGTAACAGCTGGACATGATTTGTGAAACAAGAAAAAGATTTGCTCATTTACGCCAATTTAAAAAATATTCTTACCTTTATTTCATGAATGACAGCCATTTTAAGGATGTGGAAGACGAAGATGCAGAATTTTACGTGTATCATGTGCTTACGGGAAATATTACCACAGATATCCATTATCACAGTTCAGCACAACTGGTGTATGCAGAAGGCGGGATCGTACATGTTTTTACTGATCTGAAACACTGGTATCTTCCGGCCAGATGCTTTATGTGGATTCCTGCCGGCACACCTCATTATCTTTTTTCAACGAGTCCTAAGGTCAATTTATATAATTTTTATTGTAAAAAGGAAGAAGGTGAAAATGGCTTTTTTGATGAAATTAATATCTATTCGGTTAATGATCTCCTCAGAGAGATGATTTTACATACAAAAGAATGGAATGGCAAAATCACAAAAAACGATAGTTCTAAATATTATTTTCTCAAAGCATTAAAAGGTGTTTTGCCTGAAAAAAGAGATAAAAAGCTGGCATTTCCCGTGCAGCATCCCTTCCCAAAAGATGAAACCCTGCTTAAAATTGCCAAGTACATTCATGCCAACCTCGAAAAACCTCTTACCATAGAGTCTACGGCAAAGGAATTCGGAATGAGTACTAGAACCCTGTCCAGGAAGTTTAAAGAGACTTTAGGGATGAATTACGTCCGTTTTCTGCGTGCCCTGAGAATTACCCGATCTCTTGAATTAATGTTGGAAGGAAAGTACAATATGTACGAAATTGCAATGATGGTGGGCTACAATAGCCTGTCTTCCTTTAGCAATATTTTTAAAAAGGTAATCGGGGTGGCTCCTACGGAGTATCAGCTGAAATTGAGAGGAGATAGATAGTTTGAGGGTGGGAGAGTCTTTGGGATAAAAGTAACTCTATAAAAATGACGGGTATATCTTAAAACCTCCTATATTCCCCTTCTCTGAAGGGTTGTTTTTTCTCCGTAAAAAAGATGGGAGTAGTAAAAGTATAGTGATACAAAAAAACCACTTCAAAAATTGAAGTGGTCTTGTATGGTGAGAAATTCTCAGTCGTTTGATTAAGCTTCTTCAGATTTAGCTTCTTCCTTTTTAGCAGGAGCAGCTTCAACCGGAGCATCAGAAACGATATCGAATTCGTAGTTGTACTCAACATTTCTGTGAAGTCTGATAAGAGCAGCAAATTTACCAGTTCTCTTGATCGTGTTACCAGGAATTTTGATATATTTTTTCTCTACAGAAACTCCAGCTTTTTCTAAAGCAGCAGAAAGATCAGCGTTGTTGATAGATCCGAATAATTTATCACCAGTACCTACTTTTGCAGGAATCGTGATAGATGTTTTCTTCAATTGGTCAACTACAGCGTTAGCAGTAGCGATTAATTTAGCTTCTTCTTCTTTTCTAGCTTCTAATGTAGCTTCTAAAGCAGCTTTGTTTTTAGGGGTAGCTAAAAGAGCAATTCCTTGAGGAATTAAGAAGTTTCTAGCATAACCTGGCTTTACGTTTACTGTATCAAACTCAAGTCCTAAGTTTTCTACGTCTTTTTTTAGGATAATTTCCATTGTTGTTGTCCGTTTTTTAGTTTTAGAGAAAAGAACAAAGAAAAAAGAAAAAAGACTGATGTCTTAGAAATTATTTCTTTTCTTTAATCTAAAAATCGTTAGAATTAATTATTTATTCAGCAACTTAAAAAAAGAGAAAATGACCGAAGTCTTTTCTCTTTCTTCTTGTTTCTTTATATCTTACTTTAATAAGTCAGCTACGTATGGTAGTAATGCAAGGTGTCTTGCTCTTTTGATAGCAGCAGAAACTTTTCTTTGATATTTTAAAGAAGTTCCAGTGTATCTTCTTGGTAAAATTTTACCTTGCTCGTTCACGAATTGTAATAAGAAATCAGCGTCTTTGTAATCAACGTGCTTAATTCCGTATTTTTTGAATCTACAATATTTCTTTTCAGATTTTGTATTGATATCAAGCGGAGTAAGGAATTTTACTTCTGATTCTCCTCCAGCTGAGGCTTGTTTAGCCATTTCATCTATTGCCATGTCTTGTCTTTTTTAAAAAATAGGGTTAATTAATTAAGCTTTAGCTGCTTTTACTTTAGCTCTTCTAGTTACAGCGTACTCAACAGCATGCTTGTCAAGTTTTGTAGTAAGGTAACGGATTACTCTTTCGTCACGCTTAAATGCTAGCTCTAAATCAGCTACTATAGTACCTTCTCCTTTGAATTCGATTAGAGTATAGAACCCGTTCTTTTTCAATTGGATAGGGTAAGCTAATTTTTTCAATCCCCAATTTTCTTTAGCAACGATTTCGCAGTTCTTTTCTTTGATAAGATCTACATACTTGTTCACTGCTTCCTCTACCTGTGACTCAGATAGAACGGGAGTTAAAATGAAAACAGTTTCGTAATTGTTCATAATGTTAAATAAATTTGTTAATTATTTCGAGGTGCAAAAGTAGAGAATATATTTGTAATATGCAATATTATTGTTGGAATAATTGAAAGTTTAAAGTTGCCGGAGCAATGTTGGCGACCTCCCGCTAAGGTGGGAAAATTAAAAAGCACTAAAGAGAATGGCATTAAATTTTTATAAAAGAGAATTTTTCTTGAACTGATTCACGATGTTTACTAGGAACGTTAGATTATACACAGGATTTTACTGTTCGGGACCGATTTTTGCATTCAGATCTTCACTTCTAATCAGGAAAAACAAATTTTATTATACAATGAAAATTAATTATTACATTTTACCATTACTGGTAGCCGGGAATCTTCTATACTCCCAAGACAAAATTTCAAAGAAAAACGGAAGTAGTTTTGACGCTAAATTAATAGATGTCGGTTCTTCCGAAATTACCTATAAAGAGCTGGACAATCCCGAAGGACCCACTCATTCTTTAGATAAATCTGAAATCTATCAAATAACATACAGTAATGGAAAAACAGAGGTTTTAGGGAAATATAAAACTGTTGATGAAGCCAAAAATCTTATTGTCTCCAAAATTAATGACTATGGAATTGACCGTGATAGAAACGATTTATCACTTCGTGCTGAGTTTGATGGTGACAATATTAAAATCAATTCCCTTAATGCCAAGGGACGCATTGTTCATGAAGGTGATTTTTGGGACCTAAGCAAAGTAGTGGCTTTTCATAACATTTCTAAAAGAAAGGATAATATTGCCTATTTAAATATAGTTACCTATAAAATCACAAAATCCAAAAGAGCATTAAGTAAGCTGGTTATTAAACTAACAGATTATGAGGCAGCCGAAAATGTTTTAGAAGCTATGAAAGATCTGAAAATCATGTTGAAAAAAGACTGATATATTAATCACGTTGTCTGATTTCTGTAAGGAAATTTACTTTCAGAACATCATACAACGAATGTCTGCTGACCAGAATAGATGCAATAGAGGAAACCATGCCGGCAAGCATCAGGTGAAATATCAATGAATGCCTGTCGGTCATTTCCAGGACAATAATTGCGGATGTAAACGGAGCTCTGGTGATTCCGGTAAGAAATGCAACCATTCCGCCCAGGATGACTACGTTGGTTTCATTGGGAGTCAGATGAATCGCTCCGGAAATAACAGATCCGATACTTGCTCCTGCGGTAAGAGCCGGGGCAAAAATGCCTCCCGCGCCTCCAGAGGTAAAGGAAAGGGCAGGGCCCAGCATTCTTAAAATGGGAACATACCAGTCTTCATGTTTGTCTTTCGTAAAAAGAACCCTTTCCATAATTTCTTTTCCGGACCCCAGAATTTCGTGGTTGATAAAATAAGCAATTGATGCAATGATCAGGGCACAGCCCACAAGGAATATCACATTGGCTTTATCTGTCGTTAACTTTCTCTTTTTCCAGCCGTTTATTTTAAGCATAATCACAGAAAGCTGGCTCGCCAGAATACCTGCCGTTGCTGCGACCAGGATAATAGGGAACATCACCATTAAAGAAACATCATTGGTTTTTGGATATCCCAGATATAAATAGGATCCGGCCAATGTCTGGGCTGTCAATCCGGCAATAATGACGGCGGTAAATAAAGCTGTTTTAAAGTAATTAATATGGGTTCTCGAAAGCTCTTCCACAGCAAATACAATTCCGCCCAACGGGGTATTGAACGCCGCTGCGAGACCTGCTGCAGCGCCTGTCATAATCATATTTTTCTTGGAGATCTTCGGCCACCATTCCGGAAGATATTCATTCACTTTTCTGAAAACGGAGCCTGCAATCTGAATCGTCGGGCCTTCACGTCCTACCGCACCACCGCCAATGACGAGAATAACGGAAGAAAGAATTTTAAAAATGATGATTTTAAGGCTTAAAAGGCTTCTGATTTTTCTGTGTTCTTTCGGGTTGGCAAGTTCCACAGCAGCCATTACCTGAGGAATACCGCTTCCTTTAGCATTGGGAGCAAATTCTTTTACCAGCCACCAGGAAAGTACAAAGCCAAAAGGTGCGATTATGAAAATCATCCAGGCATGCCATTCAAAGATAATATTCATCAGATTTTCTCCCCATGCGAATATTTGCGCATACAATACCGCAAGGAAACCTGTAATAACTGATCCTATCCAAAACGGAATAGCCTGAAGCAGGTTGTATTTCAACTGCTCATTGCGGATATTGTCAAAGGAGTTTTTGATGGATTTTCGTATCAGAATAAGGATTTTCAGCATTTGTCGGTTTTGTTGGATGAAATTACGGTAAAATTTTGAGAAATATTATTTCAATCCAAAAAAAATCTCACCCGTAAAGAGTGAGATTCTGTAGTTGTTTATTTTTAAGATCCGCCAAAAAAGAGGGCGGCTGCTATACCGTAGATCAGTAATATACTACCGGCAAAGATCAGATTAACATTCCTGAGCGCTAATTTATCCTTGCTTTGGAGAACCGTAGCTTCAATAATGATGAACAGAAACCACAAACCATGGAAAATCATCATAAAGATCAGATAGGCCAGTCCGTCCCATCCTTTTGCCTGACTCATTGCAATGGCAAAAACAACAGTTCCGAAGATCAGCACTGCCAGACGGATCAAAATGTGTCGTGTTACATTTTGTCCCCCAGGTTCCGCTTTCTTTTCGTTGCCCTGTTTTATTTCAAAAAGCTCTCTTAGTTCGGGGCTCATTCTTTCTGTTTGTTGTAGAGTGTAACAAAAAATTGCAGGATCCCGATATAACCAAGGAGATTTAACACTCCAAAAACACGAAACAGATTCATCGAATAGAAGTCAAAAAAGCTGGATGCAAGCTGAATAATATCAATAAGGATAATGGCACATAGTGATAGTATAGCAATGATCGTCGCGTTTTTCATAATCTGTCTGTTTTTGGTTATTAATGTAAAGTTTTAACTGATCTGAAGGGATATACTATATTTCTGTGTTTAAATCCCAGTTTTCAAGGTAGTCGTGAACATGTTTCAGCATCATTCCCCCCAGAGAACCGTCTACCACTCTGTGGTCGTAAGAGTGAGACATAAACATTAAGTTTCTGATAGCAATCACATCACCATCCGCAGTTTCTAGAACAGCCGGTTTCTTAACGATAGCTCCGATGGCTAAAATAGCAACCTGAGGCTGAGGAATAATCGGGGTCCCCATAAGGTTTCCAAAGCTTCCTACGTTAGAAATAGTATAGGTAGCTCCCTGAGTGTCTTCAGGTCTCAATTTCTTATTTCTCGCTCTGTATGCCAGATCATTGATAGCTTTGGCAAGCCCTGAAAGTGAAAGCTGGTCAGCATTTTTGATAACAGGTACGATAAGGTTTCCGTCCGGAAGGGCAGTAGCCATACCGATGTTGATGTTTTTCTTTTTGATGATGTTCTCACCACTTACAGAAACATTGATCATTGGGAAATCCTGGATCGCTTTAACAACAGCTTTAACAAAAATAGGCATGAAAGTCAGTTTTTCACCTTCACGTTTTTCGAATGCCGCTTTGTTTTTGTTTCTCCATTTTACAACGTTGGTAACGTCAGTTTCAATGAAAGAAGTAACATGCGGAGCGATTTGTTTTGCTTTTACCATGTTTTCAGCGATGATCTTTCTCATTCTGTCCATTGGAATGATTTCATCACCTGCACCAGCGGTAATCGTTGCTGCAGGAGCAGAAACTGCCGGCTGAGGAGTAGATGCTACAGGGGCTGCAGCTGCAGGCTGAGCAGGCTGGTTTCCTTTGTTGGCAACGTACGCTAATATATCTTCTTTGGTAATTCTTCCTTCCAAACCGCTTCCTTTGATGGTTTTCAGTTCAGTTTCAGAAATTTTTTCCTGTTGTGCAATTGATTTTACTAATGGAGATAAATAAAGGTCTCCTGAGAATTCTACGTTAGAAGCAGCCACAGTCTGTAAAGGCTCTTCAATCGTTTTTAATGTCTCTGCATCGGGGGTAGCAGCAGGAGTTTCAGTTTTTACTTCTTCTGAAGCGGTACCTTCTCCTTCAATTTCTAAAATAGCAATGGCCTCACCTACTTTGGCAACTTCATCTTTTTGCTTTAAAATTTTAATAATTTTTCCCGAAACAGGTGTCGGAACGTCTGAATCTACTTTATCTGTAGCAATTTCTACTACAGAGTCATCTTCTTTTACGCTATCACCTTCATTGAATAACCAAGTGATAATTGTCGCTTCCATAACACCTTCTCCCATGGAAGGAAGCAATAATTTGTATTCTGCCATTTTTGATTTTTAGATTTTGACAAATATATAAAAAAAATCGGTTTTTTTATGAAATATATAATCTTAGGTGAATTCAATGTAAATATTTTCACCTACATTCAATCCAAACAGGCTTTTAGCCCCGTTTTTCTTACTTCCTTTGTAAATTGTCAGCTCCAATAACTGACTGTCATTGAAAATGGCCGCCGATTGCCCATGGAATTCGGTCTCCCTTTCCCAGTCGGAAACAACCTCCGTATGACTGGAAAAGACTCTGGAAAGGCTAAGATTCCTGAATTTTATGGTGAAACTATTGTATCCTTTGCTGATATTTTCGAAAAAATCTTTATTGATATTTGATATTATATTTCCGAAATTATCAATATAAGTCACTTCTCCGATAATCATGGCTTCAGACTCATTGTAAACCGCTCTCGGGAACATCAGTTGCTTTACGGTATCTATTTTTCTTCCTATAACTTCAGGAAGTCCGCCATTAGCGAGATGTACCGCAGCAGGAACAAAAATATCCGTAGAAGTAAAGTCGATGACATCATCAAACCGATTATTCAGCGTGAGCTCGTATATGGCTTCAGGTTTAATATCAAAAAATATAAGGCTCAACAGGCCGTTGTCTGCCGCCAGAAAGTAAGAACCGTCTGATTTGTAAAGAATATTTTTTCTTGATTTGTGATAAAAACTGTCTACGGCTAGGATGTGGATAGATCCTTTAGGAAAATATTTATAGGCGTTCCGTACAATGTACGAAGTCTGTATAAGGTTGAAAGCCTGGATATCGTGGGTTATATCAATAATATTAACCTCAGGATTTAGAGACAGAATACTGCCTTTCACAGCAGCAACTCTGTAATCCAAATTTCCGAAATCCGAAGTAAGGGTAATAATTGACATGAGCAATTTATAGAATAGTGTAGTCTTGCAAAGTTATTTAAAATAAAAAGAAAGCCCGAAAGATTGTTGAAAAGAATTTCATATAAATTTAAAAAAAAAGCTTTAATTTTAAAATCTAAAAATAAAAATACTGCATGTTTGAATTAACATTTGATTTGGAAGATATCGATCCAAAAATCTTTTATGGAGTTAATAACCAATATTTCAACTTAATAAAATCAAGCTTTCCGACCATTAAAATTACAGGAAGAGATCATTTTATCTTTGCTATGGGGAATCAGGAGGCTTTAGATATACTGAAACAAAAACTGGATGACATTGTAAACTTTATCTCTAAAAACAATTCAATAGGTCTGAAAGACGTTGAAAATATCCTTAATATTAAAGATGAAAACGAAAAACAATTGGTTTTTGATCAGGATATTATTGTAAAGGGAGTCAATGGAAAAATTATTAAAGCCAAAACCACCAATCTTAAAAAGCTTGTTAAAGAGACAGAGAAAAAGGATATGGTGTTTGCAATTGGGCCGGCCGGGACAGGAAAGACCTATACGAGTGTTGCCTTAGCTGCCAGAGCATTAAGAGATAAGGAAGTAAAAAGAATTATTTTAACCAGACCTGCTGTAGAAGCGGGGGAGAGCCTTGGATTTTTACCCGGAGACCTTAAAGAAAAGCTGGATCCGTATTTACAGCCCCTTTATGATGCGCTTCGTGATATGATTCCTCATGAAAAGCTGGAAGGTTTTATGGAGAAAAAGGTAATTGAGGTAGCTCCATTGGCTTTTATGAGAGGGCGTACGCTTGATGATGCCTTTGTAATTCTTGATGAAGCTCAGAACACAACCCATGCACAGATGAAAATGTTTCTGACAAGAATGGGGATGAATGCGAAGTTTATTATTACAGGAGATCCAAGCCAGATTGACCTTCCGAAAAACCAGCAATCAGGGTTAAAAGAAGCGATGAGGATCCTTCACGGAGTGAAAGAAATCGGTTTTGTACATCTTACGGAGGAAGATGTGGTAAGACACCCTGTGGTAAGAAAAATTATTTTGGCTTATAACGATGAGGATAAGAGATTGAGAAACGACTCCTAAGTAAATGTAAAAGTTTTCATAAAATTTCTATTAACGTTTAATTATTTTATTAAAATTTGTTAATTTGAAAAAATTAATTAGTTTTGCAATCCTTAATTAAAAACTAGTTAACAATGAAAAAACTTTTACTTATTGCAGCAGTCGCTGTTCTAGGAGCAAATGTAAACGCTCAGGAAGTAAGATTTGGTGCTAAAGCCGGATATTCCTATTCTACATTAAAGGCGAAAGGTGATGGTCACTCTGAAACTTCTGATCCCCTGCATACTTATTATATCGGTGGATTGGTAGAATATAAGCTGAGTGATAAATTTGCGCTTCAGGGAGAACTTTTATATTCTCCACTTGGTGGAAAAATGGAAATAGAAACGGCTGATCCAAATAATCCAACTACATTTTTAAACGTTAAAGCAAAACAAACTTACCATACCTTATTGATTCCTATTTCAGCGAAATACTTCATTACTGAAGGGTTATCTGTTTCTGCAGGGGCTAATGTTGGTTTGATCCTTGCCGCAAAAGAAAAATACTCTGCTGATTTGGGACTGGGACCATTGGTTGAGCTGGAGGGAAGTGATGAGACTGATATTAAAGATCAGCTGAATACTTTAAACCTGGCACCTTTCTTAGGTGCTGAATATATGTTGGAGAACGGACTCTTCTTTGATGCAAGATATAACCTGGGTGTATCAAACTTAGCAAAACATGCTGAAGGAGGGTACAAACTGACAAATAGCTTTATTCAGGTAGGTGTAGGTTTCAAGTTCGGAGGGAACTAAGAATGTAACCAATAATTGATAAAAAACAGGACAAAATTTGTCCTGTTTTTTATTGTATGGTATATCAAACGTTGAATGTGCTGTTTTGATGAAAATAATTAGTAATTTTGTGGCCTTAATTTAAAAGCTACTAAAAAAATGAAAAAGCTATTAGTACTAGGTGCTTTTGCACTTTTAGGAGGTGCAGCTCAGGCACAGGAAGGTTTTAAAATCGGTGGGCATATTGGTGTTCCTGTATCTGATGCATCTGACGTATCTTCCTTTACATTAGGCGTAGATGCTGCTTATATGTGGAATATCACTAAAGGACTTGATCTTGGAGTTACCACAGGATATTCTCATTTCTTTGGAAAAGATCACTTCGATGATTTCGGGTTTATTCCTGTAGCGGTTTCCGGGAAGTATAAATTTGCCGGAGCACCTATTTTTGTAGGATTAGACCTTGGATATGGTATTTCTACGAAGGATGGGGTAGATGGTGGATTCTACGCTCAGCCAAAATTCGGATATCAAATGAAGACCGGCGAGTTGTATTTAGGATACCAGTCTGTGAGCAACAGACGTGATCACGGATGGTACAGAGATAGCTGGAATGTAGGAGCTGTCAACCTTGGATATAATTTCTTCTTAAAATAAGGAGATTATTGATCATATTGAGGGAAGCTCCGGCCGCAAGGCCGGAGCTTCCGCTTTTTTACACGCTTAGTCTAATTTTTAGTTCTGAATTGCAATAGTAAGGTAACAATCTCAAAAACCGGAAAGCTGGAATATTTATATCTATATAATTCCAATGCAACACAAAGTTTACGAGTAATTTTAGGGAAACAAAGAATTGAAATCAACTTTATGGATTCTTTCTAAGCACAAGTATTGTCCATAAAGGCTCATCAGTGATTTTATGGTTTCTTAATCCTTTCATCACTAAGGAATAGAATCTTGCCTTTGCGTTTTGTAAAGCTTTAGAATGTACCTTAAAGGGGATAAAGGACAACAGTTTAAATTCAGAGTAACCAAACCACTTACCCAGTCTCCAACTTTAGATACTGATCACTCATTAAACTTCCCTTTTTAATTATAAACAGGTGTTTAAAATCTTAAAGGTAATGGCCTATAAGTTAATATTTTAACTCTCTACCGTTAACTTTTGGATGAAATTGGGATGTTTTTAGGGGAAATTAACAAATACAAAAGAGTAAACATATCGGGATCCGGTTGATAAATTGTGATTTTTTTATTCATAATATTGTGAAAAACTCAAAGCGGGTTATTTTATATGATTTATTTTTATAAAATGCTTAAAAATACTAGTGATATTAATCACATTAACAAATTTTAATATTCGTGGAGGCCACTGTAAATTTGCCCCCAGAAAGTATTAAAAATTTTTTAAAATGAAAAAAATATTATTAGCGGGTGCTGTTGCACTTTTCGGTTTATCAAACGCTCAGATTGCTAAAGGAACTACATATTTATCAGGACAAGTAAATTATTCTCAAAAAGAGTATAATAATGCTAAGGATCAAAGAGATGAAAATTTCAAAATTCTTCCAACTGTTGGATATTTCGTAAACACTAACTTAGCAGTAGGTTTAGGACTTGGTTACCAAAACGCTAACACTAAAACAACTGAAGATAAAGCAGGTAACACAGTATTAAAAACTAAAGATACTGAATCTGCATTCGTTGTAGCTCCATTCGTAAGAAAATATTGGACTTTATCTGATAAATTATATATTTTCGGTCAATTAGAAGTTCCAATGGCATTTGGTCAAACTAAATACGAAGAAACTGCTACAACTACTACAGGAGCTGGTACATCTGTTGTTTCATCTTCTGATAAATACAACAAAACTTCTATCGGTGTTAACATTAAGCCAGGTTTAGATTATTTCTTAAACAAAAACTGGACTATCGAAGCTACTATCGGTGAATTCGGATACAACACTTCTAAAGTGGATGTTGACGGAGCTAAGAGAGTAAACAACTATGACTTCGGTTTAAACTTAAAAGCTGTAACTTTCGGAGTTAAGTATGTATTTGCAAAATAATAAACAAAACATATAGCACATAAAACCCTGAGATTTTCTTGGGGTTTTTTTATATTTGCTCAAATTTTTAATAATCATGAATAAACTTTTATTAGCAGGTGCTGTAGCACTTTTCAGACTTTCAAACGCTCAGATGACTAAAGGAGATTGGGTAATCAGTGGAAACACAGGAATGGGATTCAATAATACCACCTCTACAATAAAGGTAGCCGGTCAGTCTATTGATGGTCCTAAAACAAATACTTTTTCCATTTCTCCTTCTGTAGGATATTTTGTCATTGATAAGTTGGCTGTTGGCGTGGAACTGAGCTATCTGACTACGACCACTAAGTTTGAAGGCAATAAATCTACAAGCTCTACTTTTTCTGTAATGCCTACAGCTACCTATTATTTCACCAATTCTACGAAATTTGTACCGTTCCTAGGAGCAGGCATAGGATATTCCTCGAATACGACAAAGTTTAAGAGTGATGGAGGGTATATTGGCGATCCGTTATTGCAAAATGAGACAACAACAGACGGGCTGGCATGGAAAGTGAAAGGAGGAGTAACTTATATGGCAACCCCATCTTTAGGACTAAATTTAGGGCTTTCTTATGATCAGTTCTCCAATAAAGAGACAGTATTGAATAAAGAGGTTAAAACCAACGTTAAAACTTTCGGAGTTAACATTGGAATGTCTTATTTCATCAGAGGTAAAGCACAAAAATCAGATAAATAATTTTATTTATTGTAGACCAAAATAAAAAAATCCGACTCGCTTTTGAGTCGGATTTTGTATTTTAATAGGTTCGTTTTTTGGATTATTTTCCAAACATTCCGCCCATTCCCGGCATATTCGGCATTTTGCTCATCATCTGCATCATCTGCTTTCCCTGAGGTCCCTGCATCATCTTCATCATTTTACCCATCTGGTCAAATTGCTTCATCAGTTGGTTTACATCCTCAATTTTTCTTCCCGCACCTTTGGCAATTCTGTTCTTTCTTTGAGTGTTGATGATAGAGGGTCTTCTTCTTTCTTCAGGAGTCATGGAGTGGATAATTGCTTCAATGTGCTTGAAAGCATCATCACTGATCTCCACATCTTTAATTGCTTTTCCAACTCCGGGGATCATTCCCATTAAGTCCTTCATGTTACCCATTTTCTTGATCTGGTTGATCTGCTTCAGGAAGTCGTCAAAACCAAATTCGTTTTTAGCGATCTTTTTGTGAAGTTTTTTGGCTTCTTCTTCATCAAACTGCTCCTGGGCTCTCTCTACCAGGGAAACAACGTCTCCCATTCCCAGGATTCTGTCTGCCATTCTTTCCGGATAGAAAAGATCTAAAGCTTCCATTTTTTCACCTGTAGAGATAAATTTGATTGGTTTTTCAACCACGGAACGGATCGTCAGGGCAGCACCCCCTCTTGTATCACCGTCTAATTTGGTTAAAACAACCCCATCGAAATTCAAAGCATCGTTAAATGCTTTTGCAGTATTCACAGCATCCTGACCTGTCATAGAGTCTACTACGAAAAGCGTCTCCTGTGGTTTGATGAAATAATGCACAGATTTTATTTCGTTCATCATCTGCTCATCAATCGCCAAACGACCCGCTGTATCCACGATAACTACGTCATGATTATTGGCTTTCGCAAAGTTGATGGCATTTTCAGCAATGGTAGAAGGATTTGTAGCGCCTTCTTCAGTATATACGGGAACATTAATCTGTCCTCCCAATACTTTTAGCTGGTCAATCGCCGCAGGACGGTATACGTCACATGCTACCAGCAAAGGTTTTTTATTTCTTTTTGTTTGTAGATAATTGGCAAGTTTTCCTGAGAAAGTTGTCTTACCGGAACCTTGAAGACCTGCAATAAGAATCACGGTCGGCTTCCCTGAAAGATTGATCCCTTCCTGAGAACCTCCCATCAGATCAACCAACTCATCATGAACAATCTTAGTCATCAACTGTCCAGGAGTAAGGGAAGTAAGAACGTTTTCTCCTAAGGCTTTATCCTGAACCCTTTTCGTAAGGTCTTTTGCAACTTTATAGTTAACATCGGCATCCACTAATGCTCTACGGATCTCCTTTACGGTTTCCGCTACATTGATTTCGGTAATTTTTCCACGTCCGGAAATATTATGTAATGCCTTGTCTAATTTATCCTGTAAACTATTAAACATATGTATTGTAAATTATAGGTTTGCAAAAATAAGGAATTAATTTTAAAATTCTTATTTATGCAGACGATATATGTTTATAAATGCTAAGCTTTTGCGTAAAAATGACTTAATAGTTCGTCTGTGTAAACTGCGGTATCTTCAATAATATTTTGATTTCTTATTTTTTGAATTTTTTCAGGAGTTAATCTTTCTATTCCGGCTTCTTCTACAAGTTGCTCCGGTAATCTGTCTATTATTCTGTTTTGAATATGGGAAATCAGCTTTTCTAGATCTGAACAATAAATGGGAGGATTATCAAAGCCATTCTCGGAAGAGTATCTGTTGGCTAAATCACCGCCGCCACATGTTTCATTAATAGGACATAATCTGCATTGCTTGCATAAATGTTTATGACTATGATGATAAAGCTTGGCTAGAGGCGTGTCTAAAGCCTGATTAATAGAAAAGGAACTTACATTGGCACCTGTTTTTGTAAAGCCGTCTCCACAGGATTTCAGTCCATCTACAGCTTCCATAGAACCATCGGTTTCAATAACTAGTACTTCATTGTTTTTGTTTCCGAGATAATCTGCCATAAGATCATTACCTAATATGGAAGTGGTAATATCTCCAAATAACCGGAGAGAGGGTCTTGTTTCTTCCTTTTCGTTGTACCATGTATCGAAAATTTTGATCAGCCAGTCTGCATAATATGTATTTTCAGTGCCTTCCGTTTTTCCTATTGGCGGATTGTCGTATGTACCGTAAGGAAATAAATAATCACCGCCTTTTAAATCCAGACTTTTAATATGCTCATAGGACTCAATAGGATCGGAATCGATATTCATTACTGATAATAATCCAGTACGTTCTTTGTAAGATTTATTATTAAGTAAAACATTGATGCCTTTTATCACATCATCATAAGATCCCTTTCCGTTATGATAAAATCTATTTTTGTCATTTACTTCTTTGGGACCGTCAAGGCTTACTCCTATATCTATTCTTAATTTTTCCAAGGAATTGACGATGTCTTCATTAAGTAAGATGCCGTTAGTTTGAAGATTGTACCTGAAGTTTACTTTTCCTTCAGCCATTCTGTTTCCTGTATTTACAAAGTCTTCTATGTATTTTTGCCCGGCTAACAATGGTTCTCCGCCGTGTAGAATAATACTGAAGTTTTTAATATTGTGTTCTTCACAATGTTCAATAATTCTATTGTAAATATTTTCAATTGTTTCTTTGCTCATTAGTTTAGGCTGGTTTTTATAGGTGTTATCGCCCAAATTATACATATAGCAATAAGAACAATTCAAATTACATCTGCTCGCAATTTTTAATACAACAATTTTTACTTCCATTTCTATTTTTTCTAATTTAAATGGGTCTGTTTTGTAACAGACCCAAAATTGATGCTTTTAGTTTCTACCACTTAATACCATTTCTCCATCCGTTTGACCATGCATTAGGCCATCCGAGGTTAGACCAGTTATTCGACCACGCTTCATCATAAGGATCTTCAGGAGGGCCTCCTCCTCCTTTAATTGTTTTACTCATTTCGTTTTTCAGGAATTTGTCTTGTAATGAATCAGAATGCTTTTCCATTTTTTTTAGATCTGATTTCAAATCGAATTTGAATTTCATATTATTAATTTTTAAAATATTGAACTCCATATTTTATATCAGGGAATTCTTTTGATAGCTATTTAATTCTGTCCAAATAGCAGACACTATATATTCCTAGGTGTATAGTAAATTTTATAAGGCAGAACCTTTTATTCTTGTTGAGCAAACTTACGCAGCCCCTTTCTATACTGAAAACAATGAATCTCTACATTTATAAATTAAGTGGTCTGAATTTATAAATGTCAGCGATTAAATAGAATTAGACAAGTAGAATAACCGTCTGATTGTCAATAATGCTCTTTTGAAAAGTAGAATTTGCCCTCTGATGTGTGGTTTTGTAATGTTAGTTTTGCTGATGATGTGAATAGGAAAAAATATTTTTTTTCTACGGTGTCAAACAGATTATTTGATTGGTATGTACCATATTATATATAGATAAAAATGATAATTATCAAATCATAGGATAATACGATAGAAAAAGTCTATTTTTGCGATCAATTAAAATTGGCCATGGTTTATATCATGGACGAAAATAAATAGAGAATGAAATCTAATCCTAATATTCTTGTAGTCGTCTTACTGTTCTTAACATTCCTCATTCATTTTTCTCTATGGAAATTTGTTTTTCATCTTGATGAAATAATCATCATTAAATTTTATCTTTTCCTGAGTGTCATGTTTATGATGATGATTACCCTGATTATTCTGATCAATAGAGTAGCCCCTGAATTTTTAGGATTATCGGTTATCGGTTTGATCCTTTTAAAATTCGGTTTAATGTACTTAATCAGGAAAAAATTGAACTTTGAGACGATCCCGGGCTATAAATTTCATTTTATCATGCCATATTTCGTCCTGACAGCACTGCTTACGTACTATGCAATCAAGCTCATTAATCATGATAAAAAACAGTAAAATTATTTATTGAAACTAGAAAAAATATTATATTTTTGCACAACGAAAAAAACCTATCAATGTTTAAGAAATTCGCAGTTTTATTCTACAGTATTTTTGTATTAAACTTGGTGTCTGCACAGCACGGCGAGGCTACTGCTGGGGCGGCTCCTGCTCAAGAGCTTTCAGAGAAAGACAAAGTAAGTAAAGAAAACAAAGAATTCATCGATCATCACTTATTGGATGCTCATGATTTCACATTGATGGTTGACAAAGATGGTCACCATATCGGTTTCCCTCTTCCGGTTATTATTTATGATAACGGTTTTCACGCTTTCATGAGTAATAAAGAAGGCTTTATGCACGGTGAGCCGACTGAAGTAGACGGATCTTTTTATGTGTTGCACCACGAAAAGATTTATAAGACGGATGCAGCAGGAACAATAACTCTTGATGATCACGGTCATCCGACTAATGAAAAACCATTAGATCTTTCAATTACAAAAAGTGTACTGATTATTTTATTAGTGTCAATCTTTATGTTGGCGTTGTTCACAGGAATGGCTAAATCTTACAAGAAGTCTGCTATCCCTACAGGAGCAGCAAGATTCTTGGAGCCACTGATTATTTTTGTGAGAGACGAGGTGGCTATTCCAAACATCGGACATAAGTATAAGAGATTTATGGGTTATTTATTGACGGTATTCTTCTTTATTCTTTTCCTTAACGTTTTAGGATTGATGCCTTTCGGAATCAATGTTACAGGTAATATTACAATGACATTCTTCCTTGCTATCCTTACATATCTTATTACTACATTCTCTGCCAATAAAGATTACTGGAAACACATCTTCTGGATGCCGGGAGTACCAGTGCCAATGAAGCTGATCATGCTTCCTATCGAATTATTAGGAACAATCACTAAGCCATTTGCATTGATGATCCGACTTTTTGCCAACATGACGGCAGGTCACATCGTGGTAATGAGTTTGATCGGTTTGATCTATGTATTCAAGAACTTTATTGCTGGTGTAGCATTCCCGTTCTTAACATTAGTAATTTATTTATTGGAAGTATTGGTAGCATTCCTTCAGGCATATATCTTTACGATGTTATCCGCTTTGTTTATCGGAATGGCAGTGGAAGAGCATGAGCATGAACACCACGCAGCTCACTAATCAAATTGAAATTAATAGTATTTAAACAAATTTTTTAAAATTATATATTATGGAAATCCCTAAAATTGTAGGTGCTGGTATCGTAGTACTAGGTGTAGGTATCGGTCTTGGTAAAATCGGAGCTGCTGCTCTTGAAGCTATCGCTAGACAACCTGAACAATCTGGAAAAATCCAAACAGCTATGCTTATCGCAGCTGCACTTGTAGAAGGTGTTGCGTTTGCTGCTCTATTCGCAGTAAACTAATTAAACTCAAATCATTATCTGCAACGGTTGGTTGCAGGTAATGATTCTTTAAAAAAAGTAATAATTATTTATACATTTATATAATGGAATTAATTCATCAGTTTTCATCAGGATTATTTATTATCCAGTCTGTTATTTTTCTAGCGTTATTATTTCTGTTAGGTAAATTCGCTTGGAAACCTATTTTAAAGTCTATCAACGACAGAGAAACTTCTATTGTTGATGCTCTTAATCAAGCTAAATTGGCTAGAAAAGAAATGGAAACTTTAAAAGAAGATAACGAAAGAATTATTCGTGAAGCTAAAATCGAAAGAGATGCTATCCTTAAAGAAGCTAGAGAGATTAAGGACAGAATCGTAGGAGAAGCTAAAGATGCTGCTAAATCTGAAGGAGACAAATTGATCGAAGCTGCCAAGCAGACTATCCAGGCTGAGAAAAATGCTGCCATGGCAGACATCAAAACTCAAATCGGTACTTTATCTGTGAACATTGCTGAGTCTATCTTGAAACAAAAATTAGACAACAGCGAAGCTCAAAACGAATTAGTTCAAAATTATTTAAACAAATCAAACCTTAACTAAGAATGCTTACATCTAAAGTAGCTAAAAGATACGCACAAGGTTTACTTGACTTCACCAATGAAGCAGGTCAAACGGCTACTGTATTTTCAGAAATGAAAGATGTAGTAAAGGTAATGTCTGAATCTAAAGATTTAAACAAATTTTTCCTTACTCCTTACATCGATTCTAAGAAGAAAATAGAAGTAGCAAACGAAATATTCAAAGGTTTATCTGTTTCTTCTCAAAACCTGATCAGATTAGTGATCAAACACGGTCGTGAGAACCAATTGAAAAACATTGCACAGGAATTCATCAATAAAGTTGAAGATCTTAGCGGTGTACAGAGAGTAACGCTTACCACAGCAACTCCGCTTTCAAAAGAAAACCTTGATCAGATTTTAAGATCCACCAATCTTGTAAATGCTGATTCAAACTTTGATCTTACAGTGACTGTAAAACCGGAAATTCTTGGAGGATATGTTCTAAGAGTAGGTGACCAGCAGGTAGATGCATCTGTGAAGACTAAACTTAACCAAGTTAAAAAAGATTTTCAATTAAATTAAGAAAAACAACCATACAATGGCAGAAATAAATCCGGCAGAAGTATCTGCGATCTTAAAACAGCAATTGGCCAACTTCGATACTCAATCAAACGTTGAGGAAGTAGGTACAGTTTTAACCATCGGTGATGGTATTGCTCGTGTATACGGGTTAGAAAACGTACAATACGGAGAGTTGGTGAAATTTTCTAGTGATGTAGAAGGTATTGTACTTAACCTTGAAGAAGACAACGTAGGTGTTGCTCTACTTGGTGAAAGTAAATTAGTAAAAGAAGGGGATACAGTAAGAAGAACAAACAGAATCTCTTCTATCAAAGTAGGAGAAGGAATGTTAGGAAGAGTAGTGGATACTCTTGGTAACCCTATCGATGGTAAAGGTCCTATTACTGGAGAATTATACGAAATGCCATTGGAAAGAAAGGCTCCTGGAGTTATCTTCAGACAGCCGGTAACTGAGCCTTTACAGTCAGGTATCGTGGCAATCGACTCTATGATCCCTGTAGGAAGAGGACAAAGAGAGCTTATCATCGGTGACAGACAAACAGGTAAAACTACTGTTGCGATCGATACGATCATCAACCAAAAAGAATTCTTTGATGCTGGTCAGCCAGTATATTGTATATATGTTGCTATCGGTCAGAAAGCTTCTACTGTAGCACAAATCGTTAAAACTCTTTCTGATAAAGGAGCTTTAGCATATACTGTAATCGTTGCGGCTAACGCATCAGATCCTGTTCCAATGCAGGTATATTCTGCGATGGCAGGTGCTGCTATCGGTGAATTCTTCAGAGATACAGGTAGACCGGCGCTTATCGTTTATGATGATTTATCTAAACAAGCTGTTGCTTACCGTGAGCTTTCTCTACTTTTAAGAAGACCACCGGGCCGTGAAGCTTACCCTGGAGACGTTTTCTATCTTCACTCAAGACTATTGGAAAGAGCTGCAAAAGTAATCGCTGATGATAATATTGCAAGCCAGATGAATGACTTACCAGAGTCTCTGAAACCAATTGTAAAAGGTGGTGGTTCATTAACGGCACTTCCGATTATCGAAACTCAGGCTGGTGACGTTTCTGCATATATCCCTACAAACGTAATCTCTATTACAGACGGACAGATCTTCCTGGAGTCTGATCTATTCAACTCAGGGGTTCGTCCTGCGATCAACGTAGGTATCTCTGTATCGAGAGTAGGAGGTAACGCTCAGATCAAATCAATGAAAAAAGTTTCCGGTACATTGAAGCTTGACCAGGCTCAGTACAAGGAGCTGGAAGCGTTTGCTAAATTCGGTTCTGACCTTGATGCTTCTACTTTGGCAGTAATTTCTAAAGGAGAAAGAAACGTAGAGCTTCTTAAGCAGCCGGTTAACTCTCCACTTCCTGTAGACAGCCAGGTAGCTATGATCTACGCAGGTACTGAGAACTTGTTGAGAAACGTTCCTATCAGAAAAGTAAAAGAATTCCAAACTGAATACATCGAATTCCTAAGATCCAAGCACCCTGATACAATGGCTGCAATTAAAGCTGGGAAAATCGATAATGATATTACAAGCGTTCTTAAGCAGGCAGCTAACGATTTAGCTTCTAAATACAACTAAAAAAATTCAATGTTTAAGGTTTAAAATATAATGTTTTAAGCCTTAAACTTTAGACCTTAAACTTTGAACCCACATTAATGGCAAACTTAAAAGAAATACGAGGCAGAATTACGTCAATTTCATCTACGATGCAGATTACACGTGCTATGAAAATGGTTTCCGCTGCGAAACTTAAAAAAGCACAGGATGCAATCGTAATGCTAAGACCATATTCTGAAAAATTACAGGAGCTTATCCAGAATGTAAATTCTAGCTCAGATCCTGATCAGATTTCTGTATATGCTCAGAAAAGAGAGGTTAAAAGAATACTTTTCATCGCTGTTACTTCAAACAGAGGTCTTGCGGGAGCTTTTAACTCTTCAATCGTAAAAGAGCTTAACCTTCAGTTTCAGAACAATTCTCAATATGAGATTGAAGTTCTTCCTGTTGGAAAAAAGGTATATGATGCAGTAAGAAAAAGTCGTACGGTATATGCCAATGGAAGCTCTGTGTATGATAACATGAACTTTGATACTGTTGCTCACATTGTTGAAGGAGTAATGACAAGTTTCACAGAAGGGAAATTTGACGAAGTATATGTTATTTACAATAAATTCGTTAATGCTGCAACTCAGGAAGTAACTACAGAACAGGTTCTTCCGATCTCAATGCCTGAAAACACAGAATCAGAGGTTGAAACAGACTATATCTTTGAACCGAACAGAGCTGAGATTCTTGATAATTTGATTCCAAAGTCTATCAAAACTCAGATCTTCAAAGCAATCTTAGATTCAATAGCATCAGAGCACGGAGCGAGAATGACGGCAATGCACAAAGCAACAGACAACGCTCAGGCTTTAAAGAATGATCTTGTGATCTTCTACAACAAAGCAAGACAGGCTGCAATTACCAATGAAATTTTGGAAATTGTTTCCGGAGCAGAAGCTTTGAAAAATTCGTAAAGAATTATTCTGATATAATAAAAAAGCATCGATACTATCGGTGCTTTTTTTATGTGAAAAAGTTTAAAAACGATATTTGATACTGTAAAATCGTCTGTAATGCATGTTTTGAAGGAAAGATATTAGAATATTTTTTTTATTCAAAATACATATATTATAAAGCTTCATTTTTATCTTTCAAAAATCCTCATTGAAAAAAGATATAGCAGATTCAGGTTATTTATATTTTACATATCTTTGTACTTAATAAAATTTATACAACTTCTAAATGGACTCGGACATAGTCAGGCTTTTGCTGGCCTTATTTCTTGTTTTACTCAATGGCTTCTTCGTAGCCGCAGAATTTTCAATTGTTAAAGTTCGTTACTCTCAAATTCAATTAAAAGCCGCTGAGGGAGACTCTATGGCAAAACAGGCAGAGCATATTATCAAACACCTTGATGAATATCTTTCTGCTACTCAGTTAGGAATTACATTGGCTTCCCTTGCCCTGGGTTGGGTAGGAGAAAGTGCTTTGCATCATATTGTTGAAAATATTTTCCATTCTCTCAATTTTGAGATGAGCCAGGCAACCATTACTTCGGTTTCACTGATCATCAGTTTTGTACTGATTACCATCATGCATATTGTATTTGGTGAGCTTATTCCCAAATCAATTGCGATCAGAAAATCGGAAGCTACCACGATGGCAACCGCTGTCCCGTTGAGAATTTTTTACACGATTTTCAAACCGTTTATCTGGTTGATGAACTCAATGTCAAATGGTTTCTTAAGACTGATCAAAATACATCCGGCTTCTGAGCAGGAAATTCACTCTACGGAAGAGCTTCAGCTTTTGGTAAAACAGAGTGCAGACAGTGGGGAAATTGAAGAAGAGAACTATGAGATCATTAAAAATGCATTTGATTTTACAGATCACTCTGCCAAACAGATCATGGTTCCAAGACAAAATATTACGTCCATCGACTTTGAAGAGGATGTAAATGATATCATCAACAAAATTATGGATAGCGGATATTCACGTATCCCGGTATACCTTGATTCTATTGATAATGTGATCGGAATTTTCTACACTAAGGAAATTATAAGAGAATTCGTGAAAAGAAAGGGAGATCTGGATCATGAAGACCTTAAAGACCTGATGCGTGACGCCTTTTTCGTGGTGGAAAGCAAAAAAGTTTCAGACTTATTGAAAACTTTCCAGCTTAAAAAGCAGCACATTGCTATTGTTATCGACGAATTTGGAGGTACAGAAGGTATCATTACCTTAGAAGACATCCTAGAAGAACTGGTAGGTGAAATACAGGATGAAGAAGATGATGAAGAGAAGATTGTTGATAAAATAGCCGAGAATACCTATTGGGTACAGGCTACACAGCCATTGGATGAAATCAACGAATTCTTGCCTAAAAAACTGCCTCTTTCCGAAGAAAGCGAATACAACTCATTGGCAGGATTTATTCTGTATGAGCTGGAAGAAATTCCTGAAGAAAACCAGGAATTTGATCTTGACAACTATCATTTCAAAATTTTGAAAATGAACAATAAAAGCGTTGAACTTGTAGAGCTTGTATATCAGGAACCGAATGCCATAGATAGCCTGGCAGACAAAATTGGTGAAGTTTAAAAAACAGCTGAAATGAATTTTTACAATACAATAAAAGATTACGAAAACCCGAAACGTCAGTACGAAGAAGAAGTTCTTGTACTGGATGATACGGATGACGTTTATAAACTGGTGCTGCATAATGATGATGTTCATACCTTCGATTATGTAATCGATAGCCTGATTGAAATATGTAAGCATACCCTGGAACAGGCAGAACAATGTACAATTCTTGTCCACTATAAGGGCAAATGTACCGTAAAAACTGGCTCATTAGATATTTTGAAGCCCATGCACGAAAAATTACTTTCACGCGAATTAACAAGTGAAATCGTATAAAAAAATTCCCGGTCCATATTTTGACCGGGTTTTTTTGTGAAAACTTTTTATGGATACTCCAAGATATGCTATTGTCATTCCGATGAAGGAAGAATCTTATGATATGAGTATTCTAAATTGACCTTCGGTTCTTATTGTGCTCATAAATTATTTTAATACAGAGTTCTTAAAGTTATTAATTAAAAGAGTAAAAGCTCCGTTCGCATAGCATAAGCACTTAGTCAGGTCCATTGCTGAAATACCCTTGCGAAAGAAAAATATTCATACAATTTTATAAATCCCAGCGTATTCCTGGCGTTTAAAGAAAAAGATTAAAGCTAAAAAAGCAGTTTTTTCATGTAAACCCACCCAACTTTTGAGATTGTCATAATTTTTGCGACTAATTTCTTTACCTTCAGAATATAAGAATTTCCTGATTACTCAATTTCGCTCTCTGCATTGTCACATTTTATCGAAAATAGTATATTTGTACCAACTATAAAGAAACAAAAAATAATGCTTGTAATAGGAATTGCCGGTGGTACAGGATCCGGCAAAACTACAGTTGTTGACAAGATACTTCAGCAGCTTGATATTGAAGGAATGAATATCCTTTCTCAGGATAATTATTATCATGATAATCCAAATCTTACTCTGACAGAAAGGGAAGCGCTCAATTATGATCACCCGAAGTCCATAGATTTTGAATTGCTGATAAAACATGTGAAAGCTTTAAAAAATAACGAGTCTATCGAACAGCCGATTTATAGCTTTGTAACACATTCCAGAACAGGAGATCATGTCACTGTAGAACCTAAAAATGTATTGGTAGTAGAAGGAATTCTTGTATTGACCAATAAAGAATTACTGAAAGAATTTGATCTGAAAGTTTTCGTTCATGCAGATTCTGATGAAAGGCTGATAAGGAGGATCAGAAGAGATACCCAGGAAAGAGGAAGAGATCTGAGTGAAGTCCTCCATCGCTACCAGACCACTTTGAAACCAATGCACCAGGAATTCATCGAGCCATCTAAAAATGATGCCGATCTTATTATCCCCAATATGAAACAGAATTCCGTAGCCATTGATTTTTTAACTACCGTTATTAAAAACTCGTTGAAAAAACATTAAAAAATGGAAGAAAACAAACTTATCAAAGACATTCAGCCGAAATCTGAAACATTCAAACTTATCCAAAAATATGTTCTGAATAAATATACCATTACGATCTGTCTGTTTTTGGTATGGATGATTTTCTTTGACAAAACCTCATTTCTTGTGATCAATGAACTGAATGGTGAGATTCATAAATATGAAGAGCAGCTGCAGTATTACAAAAAAGAATACGAGAAGAACGATGCTTTTTATAAAAAACTGATGAACAACAAATCAGAAAAAGAAAAATACGCAAGAGAAAATTATTTTATGAAAAAGCCGAATGAAGAGATCTTCATTTTGGTAGTAGACAGTACAAAAGTCGCCAAAAAATAATAAAAGTTGAATAAATCAGATCAATGGTGACTGGTCAGTAGGCTTTTGCCTCTCCATTTCAGACCATTCACCGTTGACCATTCACAAATACATAAAACTAATGTCAGATAATACACTTCCAAACTGGGAAAGCTTAGTAAAAAAACAGCTTAAAACGGAGGATATTTACCCTATTTTAGAAAAAGAAAACCTTGAAGGAATAGAAGTAAAACCCTTTTATACAGAAGTTAAGAAACCTTTGGTGAACCTACCGAGAGTTGAAGAAAGCACCCATCTCGTAGCCAGCTACCATGAAAGTCTGGAAGAAGAAGTATTTGCATTTATTTTTGATCAGAACGTTGAAAACCTGGAAGAAAAGACCATTTTTGTTAACAACAAAGATCTTGCAGGACACATCAGTCCCAAAGAAGAAGACCAGTACTTTTCTTTGATCGATGTATTTAATGAGCATGAGGGAAGTATTGATGATCAATTGGCGAAAGAACTGTTGGCAAAAGAATTCAAAAGAAGCATTTGCGTAGATGTGTCCTTGCATCAGAATGCAGGAGCAGCTATCTATCAACAGCTTGGTATCGCACTTGCCAAAACTAAAGAACTGGTTGAGAAATATGGCACTGATATTATCAATCAACTAGTTTTCAGAATCGCTGTAGGAGGAAATTATTTCTTTGAAATGGCAAAATTAAGAGCTTTTAAAATAGTTTTTAACCAGCTTTCCAAAGAATATGGGCTGGACGAAGTTCCTTACATTTTTGCAGAAACCTCTTTAAGAAACAAAGCGGTCTCTGATAACGAGAACAACCTGATCCGTTCCACCCTTGAACTTGCTTCGGCTATGATTGGTGGGGCAGATGCGGTATTCTCAAACAATTACCTTGTAGACAGAAGTACCGGTAATTCAGAGGAGATATCTTTTAAACAGCAGATTGTTTTAGCATACGAAAGTATCATCAATGTGTTTGAAGACGCTTCCAACGGAAGTTATTATGTGGAAGACATCACCAGACAGATCGCTGAAAAATCCTGGGCTTTATTTGTAGAAATAGAAGAAACCGGTGGATATCTTGAGTTGTTACGTCAAGGAATTATCCAGAAAAAAATCTACGATCATGCAGTTAAAGAACAGCAGTGGATTGAAGAAGGTAAAATAAAGCTGATCGGAGTGAATTTATACCCCAAATTGGACGTCAAAAAGTCGATCGCAGATCTATACAACGAAAAAGAAATAAAAGCCGTTCGTTGGGCAGAAATGTTTGAATAATGAAAGAAAAACTGATAGATTTATTTGAGTACACTCATCATTTCAATGCTGAAATGATTAAAGTTATTTCTGAGAACAGAAAACTGATAGATGATAAAACAATCAGTCTGATTAATCATACCCTTAACGCACAACAGATCTGGAATGCCAGGATACTGGGAGAATCTACCTTTGAGGTCTGGCAGATCAATCCTCTGGAGTCCCTGCAGGAGATTGATCATAAGAATTTTCTTAAAAGTATAGACATTATCAGTAACCTTGATTTGGATAAAAGAATAGAATATCAGAATTCAAGAGGAACAAAATTTGAAAATAGTATTTTTGAAATGCTTTTTCATGCAGTGAACCATTCTACTTATCACAGGGGGCAAATTAATTCTTTGCTTAAGCAGAATGGCTTGGCACCGATATTAACGGACTATATTTTCTATAAGAGGTAATTTGATTACATCGTCATTTTCTAACAAGATTTTGAGCCAGGGCCGGAACTATAGGAGAAATTTTATCAAAATTTTTAGCTTATAAACTTGAAAATAACGGCTTAAAACCGAGACTCAACCTCCAATGACATTGAATTCAGATGTATTTTTATCGAATCAGGTATTTTGAGGCTTACAGATTTAAACTGGAGCATTTTAACACTGATCCTATTGATGAAAACATCTTTAAGAAATAAATGGTGATTTAGATTAAAAGGGAATATAAAATAATCTTGAAAAATGTAAAGAACAATCTTTTCATTTTAACTGATTTAAGCATAATCATCTTTGAAAATCCATGCTATTTGTGGGAAATACATTACTAAATAAAGACATTCAAACCTATATCAGTGCAAATCTAAAAACTGATCTGCACTCATTACTGTTAAAAAAATCTCCGTTTCCTGAGGTTTCCATGCATGAAATTGTGCAACAGATTAAAGGAAAGCAGGTGGCAGAAAAGAAATTTCCGTTTTTACTGAAAGAAGGTATCATTTTTCCTCCACAACTCAATCTGGAGCAATCTTCATCCGAAAAAACAGCTCTCTACAAATCTGAGATCCTGCGGGGGAAGAAATTTATCGATCTTACAAGTGGGTTTGGAATTGATGCCTGGTATTTATCTCAGAATTTTGAAGACATCACTTTAATAGAGCAAAATGCTGAACTTTTGGAGACTGTAGAGCATAATTGGAGTGTCCTAGGTAGGAAGGCAAGATTTATCAACAGAAAACTGGAAGATTTTTTAGAAGAAAATCATGAGGTATTCGACGTGATTTATCTCGATCCTGCAAGAAGAGACCAGAATAAAAATAAAGTTTTCCTTTTAGAAGACCTTTCTCCGAACATCCTTGAAATTCAGGAAAAATTATTGTCCATTTCCTCTGAGGTAGTGATCAAATTATCTCCGTTAATTGATCTCAAGTATCTTATCTCTGTTGTACCGGATATCTTCAGGATTGATATCATTGCGTTAAAAAATGATGTGAAGGAAGTCGTTGCTTTTTTATCAAAAGAGGTTTCGAAGGATATTATCTGCCATTGTGTGAATCTTGAAAGCGGAGAATCTGTCTTTACATATGAATTTGGGGAAGAAGAAAACGCCCAGTCGGAATACACTGATCCTGAAAAATTCATTTATATTCCCAATAACTCCATTTTAAAGGCTGGTGTATTTAATTTAATTTCTCAGAAATTCGGATTAAAAAAACTACATCCCAACAGTCATTTTTATACGTCTTCGGAAAAGGTGAAAAATTTTCCGGGACGGATTTTTGAAATGAAAATGATTGATTCTAAAGAAATTAAAAAGAAAGAGCAGTTTAATATTATTTCAAAAAACTATCCTTTAAAACCCGAAGAAATCAAAAAGAAATATGGCTTAAAAGACGGTGGAAAGGACTACCTTATTTTTACACAATCCAAAAAAGGAAAAATTATATTAAAATCAGTCTAAAAATGTTGCCGAAAAAAGCAGGATTTCTTACTTTTGGGCAATCAAAAATTTAAGCATGAAATCGCCCGCTGTTTAGGTAATCAGAATAAAGTGCGATTCCATATGAACTTTTAAAAAATAAATTTACATATGAAAAAATTAGTTATATGTTTAGCGATTGCAACTGTAGCTGTAAGCTGTAAAAAAGTGCCGGAAGGAGGAAATAAAGCAGTTATAAAGCTGGAAGATGGAGTAGAAAGATACTCAGATGATCCTCAGGGAGGTGCAGAAGCTCACGGAAACGGTCATGAAGCTGCTGCAGATCACAAAGAGGAGGCTGCTGCTGTAAAGCCTGAAGCTGAAGCACCTAAAAAAGACAGTGCTGCTGCAAAACCTGCTGAAGCAGAAAAAGCTCCAAAAGCTGAACACTAATTATTAGTATACAATATACAATGCCCTGTTTGCTACAGGGCATTTTTTTATTACAAAAAATGATTAACCGGGTCATGAATGCGATTGAAGTGATTTATTGGAAAAATCCTTTGTTTTGCTTGTTCCTGCAAGGCATTTTTTTTAATTTTAACCAAACAAATTTTTACAATGCAAGAGACATTAAATTACATCAACGAAAACAAACAGCGTTTCGTAGATGAATTATTTGAGTTATTGAGAATCCCTTCTATTTCCGCAGATCCTGCCTATAAAAACGATGTGTTGAAATGTGCGGATGTATGCGCAGAGCATCTTAGAAACGCAGGTGCCGACAATGTTGAAATCTGCGAAACCAAAGGGTATCCTATCGTTTTTGGAGAGAAAATCATTGATAAAAACCTTCCTACGGTACTGGTATACGGACATTATGATGTGCAGCCTGCAGATCCGTTGGAATTATGGAGAAAACCACCTTTCGAACCTTATATCGAGAAAACTGAGCTACATCCTGAAGGCGCTATTTTTGCAAGGGGATCAGCCGATGATAAAGGTCAGTTTTTTATGCATTTAAAGGCTTTTGAAGCCATGATGAAAACCAATACGCTTCCTTGTAACGTTAAATTCATCCTTGAAGGAGAAGAAGAAGTAGGATCGGTAAGTCTTGGGGATTTCGTTAACGAGAATAAGGAAAAATTATCTTGTGACTGTATTCTGATCTCAGATACTCATATCTACAGCAATGAACAGCCCACTGTAACCACAGGTTTAAGGGGACTAAGCTACGTTGAAGTAGAGGTGGAAGGACCAAACAGGGACTTACATTCAGGACTTTACGGAGGGGCAGTGCCAAATCCTATTCATGTGCTTTCAAGAATGATTGCCAACCTTATTGACGAAGACGGACATATTACCATTGATGGCTTCTACGATAATGTGGAAGTTGTCTCAGACGCTGACAGAGCAGAAATGAACAAACTGAAGGATAATCCTGAAGAATACAAAAAATCAATCGGATTAAGCAATATTGAAGGAGAAAAAGGGTATACCACCCTTGAAAGAGCTTCCATTCGTCCTACCCTTGACTGTAATGGTATTTGGGGAGGATATACAGGAGAAGGCGCCAAAACAGTAATTCCTTCAAAAGCTTTTGCTAAAATCTCAATGCGTCTGGTTCCTTATCAGACTCCGGAAGAAATTACAGAGAAATTCACAAAATATTTTGAAAAAATTGCTCCGGATACCGTAAAAGTTAAAGTAACTCCTCATCATGGAGGAATGCCTTACGTATTACAGAGTGATACTAAAGAGTTTTTAGCAGCTAAAAAAGCTATGGAAACCGCTTTCGGTAAAGAGGTATTACCTTACAGAAGTGGAGGAAGTATTCCGATCACAGCCATGTTTGAGAAAGTTTTAAATGCTAAATCTGTGTTGATGGGATTCGGATTAGATTCTGATGCCATCCACTCACCAAATGAGCATTACGGATTATTTAATTTCTATAAAGGGATTGAAAGTATTCCGCTATTCTTTGAAAACTATTCAAAATAGCATTTTGCTTCCTATAAAAACAAGCTGTTTCAGAAATGAGACGGCTTGTTTTAGTTTAGGGAAGTATGCAGGAAAACCTGGTTTCTCTCTCACTAGATTCCATGTATCGCTGGCAAAATATTTATTTACAGAAAAGAAGACAGATGTTTTTACTTTATACTTAATAATGTTATAAGTTTGAATTATTAGTTAATAAAAATTAAATTAATTGATAATAAATGATTTATTTTTATTTATTAGTAAGTTATTTCACTATTCAAGGAAAGTTTATAATTTTAATACAAAACTTGAATTTTATGAAAACATTTTACTCAATTGCATTTTCTTTGCTTTCTGCGCTTTCTATAGCACAACAATCAGTCTCTTTTGAAGATTATGAAGGCTTTACAACAGGTGATATTAACGGGCAGGGATTGTGGATCAGCACTCCAACAGGAGATATACCCGCCAATGTAACCCATCAGATGATCAGTCAGGATATGGCCAGTGCTGGTAACTATTCTCTAAAGATCGTTAAAGAACCGGTTTTTGGAACTCAGACGCAACCCATTATCGGAGGATTTTACAACCTGCAGACGCCTCTTGATTTTTCGAACTTCTCCGTTTCATTTGATATTAATATGTCCCAGCTTGATGGTTCCGTGTTTGGATTTCAGGCGATGGATGCTCTCGGAGAGCAATATATTGTCAGGATGGATTTTGACAACACAGGTGGGATCAAAGTTTTACATACACTGTCAGGAATTCAGACACTTGTTCCGGCTTCAGGAAACTGGTCTCCTGATACATGGTACAGATTCAAGGTAGTCGGGACGCCTGCGGAGGTAAAATACTATCTTAATGACGTACAGGTTTTCACAGGAACGGTTGTAAATCCCGTTAATATTGATCAGCTCCGTTTTGTACACGACAATGCTGTAGGGACAGCGTATGTGGATAATATTAAGATCAATACCGAACTGATGATGGCTGTCAAAGATTCTAAGCCGGCTGAAAAGGAGATACAGCTTTATCCGAATCCCTCATCAGATGTGGTGAAAATAAGGACCCTACATAAGATCAGACAGGTAAAAGCCATCGAACTGACGGGGAAAAGCGTTGATGTCAGGCTCCATGAAAATCAGATAAAAGTAGAGGACTTACCTGCGGGAGAATATATTCTTACTATAGAAACAGATGCCAAAATTTTTACAGAGAAGTTTATAAAAAAATAAGTAAAGTTTATATTGTATTGTAAAAAATGGAAATGGTGATTTGTTTTTTAATTTCCGAAACTGTAAAATATTCATCAAAACTGATTTTTTTTTAAAATTAAACAAGTTAAATACCTTTTTATTGCTCATTCTGGCTTGTTTTCATACTATTTGCATTTTTAGTTTGGAATACAATAGGAGAGTTTCTACCTTTCATAGACAAATTTAAAAATCTGATGGCCGGAAGTTATCTTATTACTATGGAAACAGATGAAGGTAAAACCGCTATGAAGTTTATAAAAAATAACTGATAAATCTTAGTCTCATTGTAGCGCTCCAATTGGAGCGTTTTTGTTATTTTAGAGCATTAAATTTTACGTATGTCAGAAATTAAAACAGCTTATATAACGGGAGGAACCAAAGGAATAGGGTTCGGGATTGCTAAAGTTTTGCTTGAAAATGGTATTTCCGTAGCGTTTTCAGGAAGAAAGAGAGAAGATGTCTTGAAAGCTGAGGAAGAACTCAGACAGTTTTCGGAAAATGTACTGGGGATTGTTTCCGACGTGAGAAGTCTTGAAAGCGAGCAGGAAGCAGTACGGTACGTGCTTGAAAAATTCGGAAGACTTGATTATGTGATTGCCAACGCAGGGCTGGGGATATTTAAGCCTGTAGACGAGCTTACAGCTGAAGAATGGAATGATATGATAGACACAAACCTGACAGGTGTTTTTTATACTTTAAAAGCATCTGTGGAACAGCTTAAAAAGACCGAAGGCTATTATATCACGATTTCAAGCCTGGCAGGCGCCAATTTCTTTGAAAACGGAACAGGATATAATGCGTCAAAATTCGGTGTAGTAGGTTTTACACAGGCTGCTATGATTGACCTTAGAAAATATAACATCAAATCAACTGTGATCATGCCGGGTTCCGTTGCCACTCATTTCAACGGAAATACTCCTTCGGAAAAAGACAGCTGGAAGATTCAGCCACAGGATATGGGAGATCTGATACTGGATATTGTAAAGATGAATCCGAGGGTTTTGCCCAGCAAAATAGAGTTTAGAGCAACACAACCTGCTAAATAAGTACATTTAATGTATTGAATAATAAATTAATAAGTATTATGCATGCATAATATATTTTTTATTTATATTAGCAAAAATTAATTCGAACAAAATCTCTGCATAAACTTTCAATATTTTGTGCCTGGAGAGGGAAAATAAAATAGTACACATGCAACCGAAAGGTTACATCTACCAAATAAAAAAATTAAGAACAACATATGAAAATATTAGTTTGTATTAGTAGTGTTCCGGATACTACTTCCAAAATTAACTTTACAGCAGATAAATCTGCTTTCGACAAAAACGGAATTCAGTGGGTAATCAACCCGCTAGACGAATTTGCGTTGACAAAGGCAATTAAACTTCAGGAATCTCAGGGGGCTACCGTAACAGTAATTAATGTTGGAGATGCCGCTACAGAACCTGTCATCAGAAAAGCTTTAGCGATCGGAGCTAATGATGCTGTAAGAGTAAATCTTGATCCTAAAGACAGCTATTCTACAGCGAAAGAAATCGCTGCAGTAGCTCAAAACGGAGGATATGACCTGATTCTTTGTGGTAAAGAATCTATCGATTATAACGGAGGCTCTGTTCCGGGAATGGTGGCCCAATTATTAAACCAGCCTTTCGTAAATGCATCTGTAGGACTGGATGTGAACGGAAGTGAAGCTACTGCAGTAAGAGAAATTGAAGGAGGTAAAGAAACTATCTCTGTAAAATTACCGGCAATTATTGCAGGCCAGAAAGGATTAGTAGACGAGAAAGACCTTATCATTCCTAATATGAGAGGAATTATGTCTGCAAGAACAAAACCTTTGCAGGTGGTAGAGCCTACTTCTTCTGAAGTAAAAGTTCAGGGAGTATCTTATGACAGCGTGCCTGCAAGAGCAGCTGTGAAAATGGTTTCTCCGGATAATTTAGATGAATTGGTAAGACTGCTTCACGAGGAAGCTAAAGTGATCTAATCTTTTTAATCCTTTAATTTTTTAATCTTTAAATTTAAGAAAATGGCAGTATTCGTATACGCAGAAAATATAAACGGAGTTTACAAAAAAGCAGCTTTTGAAGCAGTTTCTTATGCTAAAGCTGTTGCAGATAAAGCAGGAGATACCGTTACGGCAATCTCTGTAAACCCTACGGATTCTTCAGATTTATTATACAAATATGGAGCATCCAATGTAATCAATATCAAAGACGAAGGTCTTAAAAGCTTCTCTGCTAAAGCATATGCTCAGGCAGTAAGCGAAGTGGCAGACGGAAACATTATCGTTTTCCCTCACACGACAGACGCTTCTTCAATCGCTCCAATGCTGGCAGTAATGAAGAATTATTCTTTAATTACCAATGCTTTGGAAGCTCCTGAAAGCCTTTCGCCTTTCCAGGTAAAAAGAAGAGCATTCTCAGGAAAAGGGTTCATGCATGCAAAAGCTGAAGGAAACGGAGTAATCGTTACCGTTTCTCAGAATGCTTTCGGTGTTAAAGAAAACGCTGTATCAGGTTCAGAAGAAGTTAAAAACCTTTCTGTAGCTAATGAAGACACTAAAGTGATCTCTCATGAGCAGAGCTCAGGTAAATTAGACCTTAAAGAAGCTGAGATCGTTGTTTCTGCAGGAAGAGGGATGAAAGGTCCTGAAAACTGGGGAATGGTTGAAGATCTGGCAAACGTTTTAGGAGCTGCTACAGCATGTTCTAAGCCGGTTTCTGATATCGGATGGAGACCTCACACTGAACACGTGGGACAAACGGGGAAAGCTATCGCTCCAAACCTTTATATTGCTATTGGTATTTCAGGAGCTATCCAGCATCTTGCCGGAGTAAACTCTTCAAAAACTATCGTAGTAATCAACAACGACGCAGAAGCACCATTCTTCAAATCTGCCGATTACGGGGTAGTAGGAGATGCCTTCCAGATCATTCCTGCATTAACAGAGAAAATCAAGGCGTTAAAAGGATAAAAAGATAAATGGTAATACTGAATCCGACCCGCCAATCGATTGTTTATTCAAAGGATGGGAGAAAGAAAATTCATAATCACCATTGAATCGGATATAATACAATAAAAGCTCGGCTTTCCGGGCTTTTATTTTTGTGTAAAAAGTAAAATCACAATAAAAAATTAATCTATATTTGCAATTATGGATTATAAGCAGCTAATTATTCGCGGAATATCGTACAGCCAAACCCAATCGGGGGCGTACGCATTGTTACTGGAGCATGAAGAAACACACATAAAATTACCTGTTGTTATAGGAAATTTCGAAGCTCAGTCTATCTCTCTCGGACTGGAAAAAGACATCCATCCACCGCGTCCACTTACCCATGACTTATTCACAAAATTTATAGTTTCTGCCAATTACGAATTGGTTTCTGTTATCATTTACCAAATTGTAGATGGTGTTTTCTTTTCAAATATTAACTTCAAAAATAAAGTTACCGAAGAAGAACTCATTCTTGATGCCAGAACTTCTGATGCTGTTGCAATGGCCGTACGATTTGACGCGCCTATTTTTACCACACAGCAGGTTTTAAATGAAGCCGGAATTTTACTGGAACTGGAAGATGTTTCAAAAGAAGAACAGGGCTTCTCAGAAACAGTACAGACTGAAGATAATCTGAAGTCCCTTTCTATGGAAGAGCTTCAGAAATTACTCGATGATGCTGTTAAAGAAGAAGATTATGATACGGCCCTTGAAATTCAGGAAGAAATCAAGAGGAGGAAAAAGAAAATTGACTAAAAAGAGATATTTTATATAAACTATGAATTTAAAATTACGACTGACCATCCTCAGTTTTCTCCAGTTTTTCGTTTGGGGAGCATGGCTGATTACGATGGCAAACTTCTGGTTTGGCACAAAACACTGGGAAGGAACACAGTTTGGTGCTGTCTTCGGAACCATGGGAATTGCTTCTATTTTCATGCCTACCATTACTGGAATTATTGCTGACCGGTGGGTAAACGCCGAGCGTATTTTTTCAGTATTACATATCCTGTATGGGATTATTCTTTTCATTTTGCCGCACTCTGCAGACCCGAATTCATTTTTTTCGGTAATGCTTGTCGCAATGTGTTTTTATATGCCAACCATTGCTTTGGCCAACTCAATTTCCTACACCATTCTTAAAAATAATAATTTTGATGTAGTAAAAGATTTTCCGCCGATTCGTGTGTGGGGAACCATTGGTTTTATTGTAGCGATGTGGATCACCAATCTTAGTGGAAACAAAGCAACAGAAGGTCAGTTTTACATTGGAGGTGCGGTAGCTATATTTTTAGGAATCTATGCGCTTACCTTACCGAAATGTCCTCCGCAAAAATTAATCGATAAAAACTCTCCGTTATCCGAACAGTTAGGATTAAATGCATTTAAGCTTTTTGGAAGCTATAAAATGGCATTATTCTTTTTATTTTCCATGCTTTTGGGAGCAGCACTTCAGCTAACGAACGCCTATGGAGATGTCTTTTTAAGTGAATTTGCCCATTTTCCTAAATATGCCGACTCTTTTGTCGTACAGAGATCAACCATTATCATGTCAATTTCTCAGGTTTCAGAAACCTTGTTTATCTTGGCAATTCCTTTCTTCCTGAAGAAATTCGGGATCAAAAAAGTAATGCTGATGTCTATGCTGGCATGGGTGTTGAGATTTGGATTCTTTGCCTACGGAGTTCCGGAAGGTTTCGGATTATCTCTTATCATTCTTTCCTGCATTGTGTACGGGATGGCTTTTGACTTCTTTAATATCTCAGGTTCCCTTTTCGTAGAAACCACCACAGATAAGAAGATCCGTTCGTCAGCACAAGGATTGTTTATGATGATGACCAATGGTTTTGGAGCTGTATTTGGAAGTTATATTGCAGGCTGGGCTATCGATAAGTTCTTTACCCGTAAATTTACTACCGCTTCAGATTTGTCTGCTTATCTGGATACAACTTCAGATAATCCTACTTTTATTGAGATTTTGAAAAATAGTTTCAATACCGTAGTAAATACCGATGGCAGCCTTTCTACTGTCGTAATGGTAAAAGACTGGCAGCAGATATGGCTTTCCTTTGCCATCTATGCGTTGGTTCTTGCCATATTTTTTGCGATACTGTTCAGGCATAAACACAAGCCTGAAGACGTATCTTCAGTAAGTCATTAATCAGATATAATTGTAAAATACAGAATTGCACTTTCGTACAGGAAGTGCAATTTTTTTATATAAAATATTCAAATCATTAATGCCGGTTTCCGGATAGAAAAAAGTAATATAAAAAGCACATCCGGTAAGATGTTTAATTTCAATTAAATCAACGTATGGTTGGTATTGTTGATAAATATATACTTTTATATGTTTTTTATTGAAGCTAATGAGTGTTAGGGGATGTAATTTTTAGATTGATAACAGATGGTTTGAAAATGTGTTTTTTTTCGTATTTTGGCACTTTAGTAAATATGAAAAATATTCAATTATTAGGATTATTATTGGTGGTTGTGGGAAGTTTTCTTCCCCTGGTGCACGTTCCTGTGATCGGAAACTGGAATTACTGGAAACTTGACCATTATCTGGCCATTGCCTGCTGGGTTTTTGCAGCATGTGCAGCTTTTGGAATCGTAAATAACAATGCAAAAACAGTAAGGTTTTTTGGAGTTCTTCTTCTTCTTCTTTTATTTGCTTTAACACTGGTTGCTGTGAAAATGCAGTCTCTGCAATATTTCAGCTTTTTACCTTTTAAATCCTGGAGAGAAACCTTTGCAGGAATAGTGAAGCTAAAGTGGGGATGGATCATAGAATTTCTAGGAGCCTTTTTGATGGTTGCTGCAGGAAATAGTAAAAAAGTAAATAACACCAGAAAGGTATAAATATGAGTTTTTTTAAAATATTTTCAACAGGAATGTTAGGATTGCTGGCTTTGCAGGCTCAGGCCCAGGCGACCGATCAAAAAAAGCCCGACAACCCGCCGAGATGTACCCAGATTAAAGAAGGTAAATTTCTGCGCGTTAACTATCCGGAATCTGTCTGGTATATGACCATTGAGGATAACGTCCAGACTGAATATTTTAATAACGGAAAAGATTTTATAAAATCAACACTCGTGTTTCAGGACGATTGCCATTATAAAGCAACTGTTGCAGAGAAATCTGATAAAGACGATCCTGCGCAGATCGGAGATGTCTTCAGCAACACCATTGTTGCTACTCAGGATAACCTGATTAAAATTAACATGAAAATTGAGGGCTCTCAGTTTGATGTAGTTTATATAAAAGAAAAATAAATTAATCTATCTATCGAAGTGGAACACTCGTTCCTTTTTAGCTAAAAATAAAAATTATCTACATGAAAGAAGTATTCATCGTTTCCGCAGTAAGAACACCTATGGGGAGTTTTATGGGAAGCTTATCGACAGTTCCCGCTACAAAACTGGGAGCTACTGCCGTAAAAGGAGCATTAGACAAAATTGGTCTTGACCCAAACAAGGTTCAGGAAATCTATATGGGGAACGTATTGCAGGCAGGAGAAGGACAGGCACCTGCACGTCAGGTAGCTTTAGGAGCAGGTCTTTCAGTCAATACACCTTCTACTACAGTAAATAAGGTATGTGCTTCAGGAATGAAGGCTGTAACTATGGCTGCACAAGCGATCAAAGCTGGTGATGCAGACGTAATTGTTGCCGGAGGTATGGAAAACATGTCTTTGGTTCCTCACTATTATAACGCAAGAGTTGCTACAAAATTAGGCGATATCAAAATGCAGGACGGTATGGTTCTGGATGGTCTTACCGATGTTTACAATAAGGTACATATGGGAGTATGTGCAGAGAAATGTGCGGTAGATTATACCATTACCAGAGAAGATCAGGATAATTTTGCCATTGAATCTTACAACAGATCAGCAAAAGCCTGGAGTGAAGGTAAATTCAATGACGAAATCGTACCGGTTTCCATTCCGCAGAGAAAAGGAGATCCTGTGATCTTTGCTGAAGATGAAGAGTATAAAGCTGTCAACTTCGACAGAATCAGAACTCTTCCTACGGTTTTCAAAAAAGAAGAAGGTACAGTGACTGCAGCCAATGCTTCTACTTTGAATGACGGAGCTTCTGCTTTAATTCTTGTTTCTAAGGAAAAAATGGAAGAATTAGGCCTTAAACCCCTGGCTAAAATCGTTTCTTATGCAGATGCTGCACAAGAACCTGAAAACTTTACAACAGCACCGGCTAAAGCATTGCCGATCGCTCTTAAAAAAGCAGGACTGGAGCTTTCAGATATCGATTTCTTTGAATTTAATGAAGCTTTCTCTGTAGTAGGATTAGCGAATAACAAAATTTTGGGATTAGATGCTTCAAAAGTAAACGTAAACGGAGGAGCTGTAGCTTTAGGACACCCACTGGGAAGTTCAGGTTCAAGAATTATTGTTACATTGATCAATGTATTGAAGCAGAATAATGCTAAATACGGGGCAGCAGCGATCTGCAACGGTGGTGGAGGTGCTTCTGCTATCGTTATCGAAAATATGTAATATTCTGTTTAATAATATATTACCATTAAGGAATAGATAATTTTTCTAAAAACTTATCCATTTCTTAATGGTTTTTTTATTTTTGTGCTACTAATATTTATCTGAAATGTCTGAAACTGAGAATCGACAGCCTAAAAACATAAAAAATAATCCGAAGATTATGAAAGCCTGGGCTGTATATGACTGGGCAAATTCTGTCTACTCTTTGGTTATTACCTCTACCATTTTCCCTATTTATTACTCCATCCTTACCACTGCATACGAGAAAAAAGAGTATATAGTGGAAACAAAAAAATGGATTGATGTACCGGTAAGACACATGATTAAAATCTTTGGAAAAGAATATCAGCCCGATGCCGTATACGGATACTCTTTAACGATATCATTCTTTATTGTGGTATTACTTTCTCCGTTTTTATCTTCTTTGGCAGATACCATCGGGAATAAAAAATCTTTCCTGCAGTTTTTCTGCTATCTGGGTGCTACCTCCTGTATGGGGCTTGCGATGTTTACCGGAATGCATAATGTATTTCTGGGGCTTCTCTTTAGCATTACGGCCAGTGTCGGATTCTGGGGGAGTCTTGTATTTTACAACTCATTCTTGCCCGATATTGCCACACCGGATAGACAGGATGCCCTTTCTGCAAGAGGATATGTGTATGGATACATTGGCTCTGTCGTTTTAGTCGTTTTATGTTTGATTTTAATTCAGGTTTTTGCCAAAGGTGCGGCACAACAGCTATTATTTACAAGAATCAGCTTTTTATTAACCGGAGCGTGGTGGTTTGGCTTTTCCCAATACACATTCAAACATCTTCCACAGTTTGGAAACGTAAAAGAAAAACTGCCCAAAGATTTAGTATTGCTGAACTATAAAAACATCTTTAAAAAACATGAGGAGCAGGGAGGCTTTTTTGAAGTATTGAAGGATAATATGAGCTTTTATATCGATATTGCCAAAGAGAGTTTCCATGAACTGTTTAAAGTGGGCGGGGAGCTTTTCAAGGACCGGAATCTGAAATTTTTCTTATCGAGTTTCTTTTTCTACAGTGTCGGTATGCAGACTATTTTCCTGATGGCTACCTTGTTTGGAAAAAGTGAAATTAACCTGGCACAGGATAAACTGATTGGTACACTTCTGGTCATTCAGATCGAAGCAATCATCGGTGCCGTTATTTTCTCCAGACTGTCAAAAAGAATCGGAAACAAAAACGTAATTTCAATAGCCATTATATTATGGATTGTGGCCTGTCTCTGGGCTTATTTCCTGAACAAGGAAAATCCGACGGTAGAATATCAGTTCTACGGAGTAGCTGCAGTAGTAGGATTAGTGATGGGTGGCCTTCAGGCTATGTCGAGATCTACATATTCTAAATTACTTCCGGAAGATTCTATGGAAAATACAACTTATTTCAGCTTTTACGATGTATTGGAAAAAATTGCAATTATTATCGGAACATTTATTTTTGCCACATTGATTGAACATTTTAATAATATGCGTATTGCTGCTTTGTCAATGACCATATTTTTCGGGGCAGGACTAATATTGATTCGCTTCCTTAAGGTGAAAATGAGAAAAGATAGAGAAACATTATAAAAAAGTAAAGGCGTTAATTTTAACGTCTTTTTTTATTTTATTAAATTAAATTTCAATTATTATGTTGTCTTCATCTTGAAAAGGACTAAGCAGGAAATTAATCTTTCATCGATTCAAACTATAAAGAAAAAGTTGATACAACGATAATTTTACAGGGATTAACTTCATAAAACCTGGGGCTATCAGGATTTTTTATCATTTAGAAATACATTAAATCAAAACAGGCAGCAATTCGGCCTGAATTTTGTTTATATTCAGCGGAATAATTTTTAACTTTGCAAAAAGATTTATTGTCAATATGACCAACCCTTTATTTTATGCAAAAATAATTCTGTTCGGAGAATATGGAATGATTGAAGATTCCCAGGGGCTTGTTGTACCATACAGCTTCTATAAAGGAACTTTAAAATTCTCAGATTTAAGTTCTGAATTTGAACTTAGCTCCAACAGACATCTGCAAAAATATTCAGATTATCTTACAACCCTTGATCTTTCTGATGATTTCAAATTGAATATTGAAGCCTTCAAAAATGATATTGCCAATGGGCTTTTCTTTGATTCCAATATTCCTCAGGGATATGGTGTGGGAAGTTCAGGAGCTTTGGTAGCCGCTATTTTTGAAAAATATTCGGTCAGTAAATCAAATCCTGAAAATATATCAAAAGATAATCTCAAAAAATTAAAAGCTGTTTTCGGGGAAATGGAGAGCTATTTCCATGGTAAAAGTTCAGGAATGGATCCTTTGATCTGTTATATGAACCTGCCGATTCTGATCGAAAATAAAGAAAATTTAGACCGGGTATCTATCCCCGAAGGAGAAGAGGGAAAAGGAGCAATCTTCCTTATTGATTCAGGAATTACGGGAGAAACAGGACCGATGATTCAGATTTTCTTTGAAAAAATGAAAACAGAAGGTTTCCGCAAGACGCTTAAAGAAGAATTTATCCGTTATAACAACGCATGTATTGATTCGTTCCTGAAAAAAGATATGAATCCTTTCTTCAGAAACCTCAAAAAACTCTCCTATTGGGCTTACGAACATTTCCGTCCGATGATTCCGGAAAGTATTTTTAACATCTGGAAAAAAGGACTGGATTCCAATGCCTATTATCTTAAACTTTGCGGAAGTGGCGGCGGAGGCTACATCCTTGGATTTACCAAAGACTATGAAAAAGCAGAAAAAATGCTTGATGGCTTCCAAAAAGAGGTGATTTACAGATTTTAAACAGGTTGGAAATGAATTCTGAAAAAGAAACTTTCCAATCTAAAAATTATGTCTCAAAATCTCTATTTTACAGATTTTCACAATTCGTGGGCTTTTTGCTCGGAGCAAGGTTCTTTGTAGCCGCTCTGCTTACCTTTGCCCTGTATGTTTCTACCTTTTTCCTCTTCAACCAGGAGGAAAGTTTCCGGAATTTTGTATTCGATTTTAAAGTTCACGGCATTATCTTTTGCACGGTTCTTACCATTTTGGCGGGAGGAATTATTAATCAGTTTTATGATCTGGAAAAAGATCACATCGTAAAACCTTTCAGAACAAGGGTTCAGAGTTTTATCAAGCAGAAATATTTTCTGTATGCTTACCTGGGGCTGAGCGCTATCTCGCTGGGTGTGGCATGGATGATTTCCCATAATGTTTTCCTGTTTTTTGTGGTCTATCAGTTTTTTATGTGGTTCTACAGCCATAAACTGAGCCGTATCTTGATTATAAACAATCTTACTTTTGTAAGCCTTACCCTATATCCTTTTTTTGGAATGATGGTGTATTATGAAACTTTTTCTAAAAAGGTATTCCTGATGGCCGTATTTCTTTTCCTTATTCTTTTATGTATTGACATTGTAAAAGACACGCTCACCAGGACCGTAGATAAGACATTCGGCTACACAACCATTCCCAATTACTTTAAAAGCAGGAACACGAAAGCAATTCTGATCACTTTATTGGTGGTGACTATGGCTGTTTCGATGAAAATAATTACCAGAACAGGGGTATCAGGCTTCATGGCCTATTACTTTGCCGCAGGATTATTTGTGATGATTTTTTGCATTTATCTCTTCTTAAATTCTTCAAGGAGAAGTAACTTCCTGACTTTGAATATTTTGCGATTTTGGGTTTTTGTAGGAATTATTGCAATGCTTTTAAACGGAATAGAGCATAAATTGTAAAAAAAATCTTTAAATAAACTAAGGTTATTATTACCTTTGCATAACTAAATTTAATAAATAGGAATGCCCATTTTTAACGATACTAAAGTTGCATTTGCAGATAAATCTGATGCACAATTAAGAAAGGCGTACTGGATGTTTAAAATGATTGAACAGCCTGCTCTTACAAGCCTTGGAACTTCTGTCCTTAATTTCACAGTACATCATAATTTTCCTTTCGTTACAGGAATTGTGAAAAACACTTTATTTGAGCAATTCTGCGGAGGAGAAACCCGTGAAGAGAGCATGAAAGTGGTTAAACAATTGTTCAAAAGAGGAGTGGGAAGTATCTTCGATTATTCTATTGAAGGTAAGGAAGATGAAGAAACTTTTGATGCAGTATGTAAAGAAATTAAGGATATTGTAAGGTTCTCGGTAGGAAATCCGGCAATTCCTTTTATTGTATTTAAACCTACAGCTTTTGGTAGAATTGATATCTACGAAGCGGTTGGAAAAGGAGCAGAACTTACGACAAGCCAGAAAGAAGAATGGGCGAGAGTCGTAAAAAGATTCGATGAGGTATGTGCCCTTTGTCATGAAAATGATAAAAAAGTAATGGTTGATGCGGAAGAAACCTGGATGCAGGATGCAGCAGATCACCTTTGTGAGGAAATGATGGAAAAATATAACCAGCAAAAGCCTATCGTTTGGAACACGATCCAAATGTACAGAACAGGAAGACTGGAGTATATGGAGGAAAATCTTAAAAGAGCCAGAGAAAAGAATTATTTTATCGGTTATAAGATTGTTCGTGGTGCTTACATGGAAAAAGAAAGAGCCAGAGCCGCAGAAAAAGGATATCCTGATCCGATTCAGCCAACCAAAGAAGCATCTGATAAAAACTACAATGCAGGAATTGACTTTGTGATGGATCATCTGGATAAAGTATCGGCATTCTTCGGAACCCATAATGAAATTTCGTCAGAATTGATCATGGATAAGATGAAGGCTAAATCGATGGAAAACGGTAATCCACACGTTTATTTCGGACAGCTTTACGGAATGAGTGATAATATCACCTTCTATCTGTCCAATAAAGGCTATAACGTGGCTAAATACCTTCCATATGGCCCTGTTAAGGATGTGGTGCCATATCTTACAAGAAGAGCAAGAGAAAATACTTCTGTAGCCGGACAAACCGGAAGAGAGCTTGGATTGATTCAGAAAGAACTGGAAAGAAGAAAAAAGCAATAAAAATTGTTGTAAAATATAATACAGACCCGCAATCTCGCGGGTTTTTTTATGGATAAGAATAAGGAAAAGCTCTATGAACGCGATCCGGAAGAAAATAATATCTGTTTTTCCGTTTAAAACATTCATACAAAGCTCTGGTTACCATATCAGGTTTTATAGATTCCGATTAACAATAATAATCCTAAATCACTTAAAGGTTAATTATTTATTAAAATAAATTAATTTTTGTTGCTAATTTAATTTAATATTATTATATTTGGTATAATCATAAAAAACTAATGCATGAAAAATATCTTCAATGATTGTTGTTTATCTTCCCGTGACAGAATAATCTCCGTGTCAGGAAAAGTAATAATCACTTACTCATCATATCCAAAAATTTTTAGATGCTAATGACTTAAGCCGGAAGCTGGAGAGGTAAAAAGCAGCTTCTTAGCATGGCACTAAGATTTTAACAATAAAGTAAAGCAAATAGCTTTAGTTTTCTTCTTCAAATATTTTTTAGCCTGATCATTTTCTTTGATCAGGTTTTTTATGGCTCAAAACTTTCAAATTTTCCGTTATCATAAAACAAGACAATACGTTTTATCTTATTCTCTTGATTACCAAACATTTGACTTAATATTTGTTCACTTGAATTTTCTAATCGCTGAGAATCGTTTATTTTTTCAGGAGCTTTATTCCCGGACGGTATAAACGATTCTCCGGGACTTACTTTTAGAGGCTCTGCTTCAGTCTCATCCGCTCCAAAATCATCATCGGTATTGATCATGGTAAAAAGATCGGGTAGAGGAGTTGTTTTTATTTTCTCATCGTCCTCCGCAGCAGGTGCTTCTTCCGTTTCCGGTAATTCCGGTTGTAACATTTCTCCTTCACCGGTAACCAACCAATCCCAAAGAAGTTCCGGGAAACGGGACTTTATTTTTACGATAAACTCCAGAGAAGGTTTATTCCTTCCTGAGGTAATATGCGAAATGGATGAACGTTGTACATCGATCTCATCAGCAAATTCAGAAGGAGTAAGTCGGGAATACTCTATCACTTTGGAAATTCTTTCGTTCAGACTCATAAAAATAAACTTTCTATTATGTTACAAATGTAAAACAATAAATTTACAAAAGCAAACTACAAATGTAAACTATGAATTATTTTAATAATATACATTTGTAAATAAAATATATATGTTTAAAAACCAGTTATTTATGTATTAATTATATTTGTATTATTACATTTATCACTAAGCAAAAAAGGTTCTGGAGGAAAGTTGAGTTTAACCATAATGATCCTATAAAGGGATTTAATATTGTGAATTTCCATCAAATAAGAGGGGTATTTGACTGATAAATATCCTTTTTATACATATTTACAACCGTAAATAATACTTTGCGCTACATATCGGTTAAAAAACGAATAATAAGGTATAATTTTCTGTTATATAATAGTTTATATTGATATACAATGGTAAATTATCTTGTAAATTACTTATGTAAACACCCAAATAATAAATTGTAACCCGTAGTATGATACAAAAATATGGTCTTTAATTTACGAAATGGAAAAGTAAGAGCAAATTAAAATCAAGAAAGATAATGGATCTTAAATTTCTGATTTTTTATCGTTTTACATTTATATAAATGGCTGAATTTTTAGATTTTTCGTCATCCGGATTGTTTAAAAAAATTATACCTATTCGGCCTAAAACAGCTATTTTATTACTTCAAGTAATCTTATAAAAATTATTTAAATAATCAGTGTAACTAATTGATAATTATAATATTAAATGTATGTGTTTAAAATATTCGCAATCCACATTTTTATCCACAGACAATTTGTCACACCCAAGTGTTTAACAATGTTACGATTGTTAATCTTTTGCTTATTGTAAAATCAAATAATATTTAACCTATGTAAATCGAATTTATAGGCCGACACATTTGTAAATTATTGATTTTTGCCTTCGTTTACTAATGTTAATCCTCTTTTTATCCTTGAAAATGGTTAAATTTGATTTTTGTAAACTATTCCAACAATGAATTTTGAACAGATCTATACTCCAACCCCTGATTTCTCAAATCGCTATATTTCCCCTGAAAAATTATTTTTTTACCTACAGACCAATCTCAGCGATTATATTCAACAGATAGGAACATCCTATTTGGGTAAGCCTATTTACCGGCTAAGCGTCGGTACCGGTAACATTCAGGTTCTCGCCTGGTCACAGATGCACGGAAACGAATCCAATGCCACCCATGCGATGCTCGATCTTTTGGAAAGCCTTGATACTGCTCCTGAGCTAAAAGATGACCTTTTCAGTAAAATCAAACTGGATTTTATTTTTATGCTGAACCCGGACGGTTCTGAACGATGGACCAGACTGAATGCAGCAGATATTGATCTTAACAGAGATTTTCATAACGAAGCCAGCAAGGAGATTAAATATCTTAAAAATGCCGTGGCTGCAAAGAAATATGATTATGCATTAAATTTACACGAGCAGAGAACAATCTTTACTACAGACGGTACTCATCCTGCTACCCTTTCTTTTTTAGCACCTTCCGAAAATGTGGAGCGTACGGTAACCGAAAACAGGAAGAAATGTATGGCAGTGATCGGAAGTGTCTTTAACCACCTGAAAGAAATGATCCCGAACCATATCGGAAGATATTCTGATGAATTTTATCCAACTTCTACGGGAGATAATTTCATTAAAGGAGGAATGCCTACCATTTTATTCGAAGGTGGTCACTTTATAGATGACTATACCAGAAAAGAAACCCGAAAATATTATACTATTGCTCTTTATTATGCATTGAAGGCAATGTGTGAACTTAATTCTGATACAACAGGATGGGAGAGCTATCTTGAAATTCCTGAAAATAAAGAAACGCACTACGATATTATCTATAGAAACGTAAAACTTAATACAGAGCATGAGTGTATCCTGGATATCGCGGTTCAGTACAGAGAAATAAAAGAAGATGGAAAAGATGAAATCTCTTTTGTTCCTTTCGTAATGGAAGCCGGTGAAGTACGAAGAAGAAAAGGATGGTTGGAAATAGACTGTACCGGGAAAAAATTTATTTCTGCCAATAAGTATCCCAAATTGGATGCAGCCGTAGATTTTACAATTGAAGAGTAAAAGTTTCGGCAATCCGAAGGATTGCCGAAACTTTTAACAAAGCTTTTTTAAAGCTTCTTAAGATCATAATTTTGTTGTTAAGATAACAATATTTCTCTAAGTTGATAAAAGATCTCAACACGAAATTGAAATAAGATTTTATCCAAATCTTATAAAAACAGAAGCTCCGGAATCTATCCCGGAGCTTCTGTTTTATTATTGAATTTGCTCAATGTGCTTTTCTGGATATAGTAAAGTCTAATTAACCACTTTAATTCCGTTAGCTACAAATCTGATTTCTTCTTTAGGCTGCGTGATAGCATCAATTTCAGCCTGAGGTTTTTTAGCATCTTCCGCATAATGCTTCTGTTCATTCACAGAAGTTACTTTTCTTTCAGCGCTTCCTTCCAATACTACATTTTTACCTTTTAAAGCCGTCGGTACAAAGAAAGCATAGTCTTTCATTTTAACAAAAAACTTTGAATTGTCTTCCGTCTGAATGGTAAGCCAACATCCCTTTTTATCACAAACATCCGTTACCTTTCCTTTAATGGCAACATTTTCAACCTTTTTGTTGTCTTTTTTAAGTTGCTTGCTCAGTTTATCTACCGTAATGGCTTTAGATTCAACAGATGAAGAAACCTCACCTCCATAAGTATCACCTACCAGTGCATTCCCTGCCGGCGGCCCCACCTCCTGGGCAAAAGCCAATGAAGAAACACTTACTGTCGCAGCCAATAATAAAGCTTTGAATTTCATTTTTAATAATTTTTCCAAAAATACTAATTAAAACCGAATCATAACAGAATAATAAATGATAAAAATAATGTGTTTTGGTAAATTTTAAACAAATTTCAAAATAAAAGGCAGATTTGTTTATATTTGACGCCTATACTTGACTATGCAAAAAAAACTGAAACTATGGGACGCCATTATGCTCGTAATGGGATCCATGATCGGAAGCGGAATTTTTATTGTAAGCGCTGATATGATGCGTAATTTGGGCTCCGGATTCTGGCTTATTGTAGTATGGGTTATCACCGGAGTCATGACGGTAGCAGCTGCTATCAGTTATGGTGAACTCTCCGCACTGTTTCCTAAAGCCGGAGGACAATATACGTACCTGAAGGAAATTTTCGGAAAAAAAATGGGTTTCCTGTATGGCTGGGGACTGTTTACCGTGATACAGACGGGAACAATCGCTGCAGTAGCCATGGCTTTTGGTAAATATACCGCGTACCTTATTCCCGCACTTAACGATGCTGCCCCTTTGTTTCAAAGTGGAGAGTTTAAAATCACTTGGATGCAAATTCTGGCCATAGCCGTGATACTTCTTCTTACCTACATCAATACCAGAGGTGTAGAAAGTGGAAAATTTCTTCAGAATATATTTACGGGCTCTAAAATTATAGCTTTATTAGGACTGATCGCCCTAGGTTTTATCCTTGTAAATGCTTCTCATCTGGCAGAAAATTTCAGTTTCGGTTCCAGCGCATTCAGTAATCTTAAGAAAGATATACAGGGGAATTTTCTTAAAGAAGGTTGGGAATCTATCGGAGGAATGACTTTATTGGGAGGTATTGCAGCTGCCATGGTAGGATCTGTGTTCAGTTCGGTAGCCTGGGAAAGCGTAACATTTGTTTCCGGAGAAATTGATAATCCTAAAAAGAATGTCGTAAAATCAATGATTTTTGGTACTTCTGCTGTGATGATTCTCTATATCGCCGTCAATTTTGTCTATTTAAATGCGCTGGACAGGGATGGAATTGCCTTTGCTGTGACAGACAGGGTAGCAGTAGGAGCTTCACAGAATATTTTTGGAAGTGCAGGAACCATTATTATCGCCTTACTGGTGATGATTTCAACTTTTGGTTGTGATAACGGATTGATTTTAGCCGGAGCCAGGGTTTTTCAGACCATGGCAAAAGACGGCATGTTCTTTAAGTCAGCTGTTAAAAATAATAAAAATGAAGTCCCGGAAAATGCTCTCTGGATGCAGGGAATCTGGGCCTCGCTCCTTTGTTTGAGCGGGCAGTACGGAAACCTTCTTGATATGATTTCTTTTGTAATCGTTTTATTCTATATGATTACTGTTTTCGGAGTTATTTATCTAAGGGTAAAGCAACCTGCCCTTGAAAGACCTTATAAAACATGGCTGTATCCGGTAACACCGATTATATATCTTGTAATAGGAACAGGCTTTTGTATTTTGTTATTGATTTACAAACAACAATACACCTGGCCGGGCTTTGTCATGGTTTTACTGGGACTGCCGGTATATTATTTTATTAACCGGAAGAATAAAGATCAAAACCCATAGAATGACATACTAAAAATAACCAATGCAGGGCTTTCAATTTGTTTTGAAAGCCCTGTTTTTGAATAATATTTTAAGGTATTGTAATAATTATTTAGTGAAAATTTGTATTTTGGTCTTTCGTTTTTAAGTAAACACAACCATGAAGTAAAAACAAAAAGTTATGGATACACCAAATTACAGAATGCCTTTCGTGCCGTCTACTTTAATGACCGAAGGCGGAAGTATCGATACCTGCGATATGGGAGAAAGCATAGCTCACAATATTATGCTGCTGATCACCACCAAAAAGGGAGAAAACAGATATGATGAAAACTACGGAAACGACGTTTGGAACCTGGAATTCGACAACGGAGTTACAAGTGCCGTCTGGGAAAATGTTTTTATCAAAAGCCTTCGCAGACAAATTCAGGAATACGAACCAAGAATTGTACACCCGCAGATTGATGCTCATATCCAATTCGTAGAACACAGCTACGACACCAAAGAACACACAGAAATTAAAAAGAAAGTAAGAATTGCCATCAATGCCAAAATGGAGGAAACAGGAGAACGTTTCAGTTTTTCAACAGAATTGTTCCTGAGCCCGATGTCTATTGATTAATATTTTTAACAGCTAAGAAATCATGAATTTAGATCAGAATATTTATTCTAAAGAATCTGTAAAAGCAAGAATGCTTCAGAATGCAACTAAAGTCTGGGGATTGAAAAGCCCGCAGTCATTGGATCCTTTTGTAAAATTGCTCATAGACGCATTCAGCACAGAAGTCTTTAAAGCGAATAATGAAATACAGACAGTGAATGCCCGAATTTTAGAAAAACTGGCAAAACTGCTGACCCCATCTATATATACTCATCCTATACCGGCCCACGCAGTTGCGTTTACGCAGCCTTACGATTCCTCAGAAGTTTTACTGGAGCACACAGAATTTTTCTTCCGTAAACAAATGACTTCCACGGTAAAATCAGAATCAGATAAGCAGTTGAACATTCCCTTTACACCCGTAGGCAATGTGCGGATCAATAAAGTTCATACCTCTGTAATGTTTGTGGGAAATACCTGCTACAGTATTGACGACAGGTTCAATAAGATTCCTATTGCAAGGTTTCAGGGAAGAACTGAAGATTACAGAAAAATTACCATAGGAATTGATAGCAGCAAATATATCAGTGAAAACTTCCCTAAATATTTAAGTATTTTCTGCTCAAATCCGGCTTTTGAACACCTGGATTTTGTGTATAAACTGTTACCGTATATTACCGTTTCCAGCAACGGAAACCCTTTGTTTGTAAGAGAAGGACTGAGTTATCTTACCGAAAGCCATTCTGACGGGTACGAACAAATGTTTAAAGAACAGTCGATCCGTAATAAAATAATTGAAGATATCAAGAGTATCTATCGCCATAAATTTATTGAAGTGACAGGAATTTCTCAAAGCCTAGTTTCAGCACCCGGCCAGCTTCCTCAAAATCTTGATTTCCTTGCCGAAAAAGAGGAGATTACAAGATATCTGGACAATAAACCGTACTTATGGCTTACTTTTGAGTTTCCACCGCAGTTTTCCGCAGAAATCCTGGATAACTTTTCATTTGTACTCAATGCTTTCCCGATCTACAACAGAGGTTGGAAAAAAACAGAATACAGTCTCGATATCATGGGAAATAACATCCCTCTGGTAACAGATGAAGGAGAACATTTCCTGTATGTAGATGAAGTTCAGGACGGTGATGGAAGAAAGTACTCAGAAATCCCTTTCACACCTGCTGATGATCTGAAAAAAGGTTTATATACCGTACGAAAAGGAGGAATGGAACGTTTCACCAATCGAAATGCCGTAGACATGATCGCGAATGTTCTTGAATTGACAAGAGACGAGATTGCAGCATTTTCCTTACTAAACAGGGATAATGTAAAAGGCGTGCTCAGTGAGATGTCTGATAAGATGAAATCAATGGTGCAGAAAGTTAACAATGCCAAAAGAAATATCAGACAGGAGCTGAACTACGTCATTATGGAGCCTGTAGAAAAAACAGACCATACCTATGCGGCGTTTTGGGTTACCCACTGTACACTTGCCAATCATATGCGTCCGGGCACCGAACTTTCCAATCAGCTGAAATCGCAGACGGTTGTCTTGCTTACAGAAACCTTAGGCGGCTCGGAAGAACAGAAAGGGACAGATAGCATTCAGGCGTATAAATATGCGCTGACAACAAGAGATAAGATTATTTCTCTTGAAGATGTTAAAAATTATTGCCGTATGATACTGAAAGATGAACTCAGAGAAGTGAGAGTCAGAAGAGGTACCATGATCAGCAATAAACCTAAAGAAGGCTTTGTAAGAACCGTTGAAGTAGAGATTATTCCACAGAATTATTCCTTTTACGGAAGAGCCTATTGGGAAAATATGGCTAATATTATCAGAAACCAGATCATTGCAAAAGCAATAGATGGGATTGAATATATAGTAAAGATAAGTAATGAAGATATTGATTTTCAGGATATATAAATGAAAAGCAAAACGAATAAAATATGAGAAAGATTATCGTGTTGGCAATGGCCCTGTCTCTGACAGCTACTGCCGTAAGTTGTAAAAAAGGCGCAGAAAAAATTGGTAATGCTGTCTTAAACCTGGGAGGAGAGACGGAAGCCAATTCTATTATTGATTTTAATAATAATTTTGTTGATTCCTACAAAAATACTTCCAAACATATTGAGAGAATCTTAAAATATACAGAAGAAGCAGTAGTAAAGTCCAAAGGAGGAAGAGTGATGATTATGCCTATTATCACCAGCTCCATGGATTATACGATTTCAAAGATTAAAGAAGTTCCTTCCGGATTTGGAAAAGATAAAGCTGCTATTGAAGCCGATTTTAATACCTATAAAGCCAAAAAAGAAAATATAGAAAAAAAAGTCGAGGAACTTAAGTCTTATATGAATTCTGAGGATTATAAAGATGATAAAGGGGCAAAGGCAGAAGCCATCAAAAAAGAAATTGAAGCTGATGCAGATGCTTTATTCACAGCAGGGGAAAATGTGATGGCAAAGATAAAACCTGCTACAGATGCCGCAGAAGAAGTGATTTTAAAAGACCATCCCATGAAAGAATATATCATCTCATCCAAAAATGTGATGAATTCTTTAGATTCAGTGATTGATCTTTTAGGGAAACAATATGAAGGAAAATTTAATGAGGCTGAAGCCCAGAAAAAATATGATGAATTTGCAAGACTGGTAGAAGCCAATTCCAAAATGGATTTCAATGTAAAAGACCAGCAGTATTCTTATAAAAAATCTCAGTTTGAAAGCTTTAACAAAACTGCCTCAGGTTTTGTAGATAATTATAGAAAGCTCATCAGAGATTCCAAAGAAGCCGGTAAGATCCCGGATAGCAATATTCAACAGATGGATTCCTCTTATGAAAGCGTCTTGAGTGCTTACAATACGTTTGTGAAATAAAAATATTCAAAAAAAGACTGATACAAATAATATCAGTCTTTTTTATTTCTATTCACCAAAAACAAACAGTCTCAGAACATGGTCTCGGCCACTTTCAGCTTCATTTCATAATTTGAGTGGCAAAAACGATCGGGCAGGTATAACTTTTATCCATGAGATAGTTAAAAAAATTCCACAAAATTTCCGTAATTTTGCACGTTGTGATTTTCAGGCAAAATCATCCCGAATTATGAGCAAATCAACAGAATATATAGAAGTTTACGGAGCTCGTGAACACAATCTAAAAAATATTAATGTAAAAATCCCGCGTAATGAACTGGTCGTAATCACCGGTCTTTCCGGGAGTGGAAAATCTTCACTGGCTTTTGATACCATCTTTGCAGAAGGCCAGCGTCGGTATATAGAAACATTCTCTGCCTATGCACGTCAGTTTTTAGGAGGCCTGGAGCGTCCTGATGTAGACAAAATCGAAGGACTTTCTCCTGTGATCGCTATTGAGCAGAAAACAACCAATAAAAATCCCCGTTCTACTGTAGGAACGGTTACCGAACTCTATGATTTCCTGCGTCTTTTGTATGCAAGAGTATCTGATGCATATTCATTAACAACAGGTCAGAAACTGGTCAGCTATACCGAAGAGCAGATTCTTGAAACCATCAAGCAGAATTACAAAACAGAAAAGATCATGTTGCTGGCTCCTGTAGTACGATCCAGGAAAGGACATTATCATGAACTTTTTGTACAGATGGCCAAAAAAGGATACGGGCAGGCCAGAATAGACGGCGAAGTTCAGGATATCGAATACGACCTGAAACTTGACCGTTATAAAACCCATGATATCGATATTGTAATCGATCGCTGGATCATTGGAGAAAAAGCTTCCGAAAGTAGAATGGAAAAATCATTGCGGACAGCAATGGAAATGGGAGAAGGAATTATAGGAATCCAGAAACTCGGAAGTTCAGAAATTGAGTATTTCTCCAAAAACCTTATGGATGCTGAAACCGGACATTCATTAGCATTGCCGGAACCGAATACATTCTCGTTCAACTCTCCGAAAGGAAGCTGCCCCAATTGTAAGGGGCTGGGAATGATTAAAAAGATCAATACAGATTACTTCGTAGACAATCCTAAATTATCCATCAACCAGGGTGGGCTTTTGCCATTGGAAGATATCAAATCCAACAAATGGATTCTGTCACAGATCAAAAATATCCTCGAGATCTTTGGTCTTGGAATGACAACTCCTTTACAGGATATTCCTGATGAAGCATTAGACTATATTTATAATGGTTGTCACAAAGAATTCAATAAAGACCTTAAGTATGCAGGAATCACCAAGAAAATAAAGATCAGTTTCGATGGTTTGATTGCTTTCATGGAAGAGATTATTGATGAGAGGGAATCGTACGAAGCTATTTTACTGGAAAGACATTTTACCACAGAAGAAACCTGTCCGGAATGTCACGGAACCCGTCTTCAGCCTTCAAGCTTAAGCTTTAAAATTGACGGAAAAAATATTGCTGAGGTCAATGCTTTAAGTCTTGCTGATTTAAAAGAATGGCTGGCTGATGTTAAAGATAAATTTTCGGAGAAAAATAAAATTATTGCTCACGAAATCTTAAAGGAAATTGAAACAAGACTTCAGTTCCTTTTAGATGTCGGGTTAGATTATTTAAGCCTGAGCAGAAGTTCAAAAACCCTTTCAGGAGGAGAATCACAAAGGATTCGTCTGGCCACTCAGATCGGATCTCAGCTCGTGAATGTCCTGTATATTCTTGATGAGCCAAGTATCGGGCTTCACCAGAGAGACAATGAAAGACTGATTCACTCACTGAAAAACCTGAGGGATATCGGAAATTCAGTATTGGTGGTAGAACACGATAAAGATATGATTCTCGAAGCCGATGAGGTATTGGATATCGGCCCGAAAGCCGGAAAATTTGGAGGTGAAATACTTTGGCAGGGAAAACCGAAAGATTTATTAAAGGCAGATACCATTACTGCACAATATATCAACGGAAAAAGAAAGATCGAAATTCCGGCAGAAAGACGAGCCGGAAGTGGCAAAAATATTGTACTGAAAGGAGCGACAGGAAATAACCTTAAAAATGTAACCCTTGATGTTCCCCTTGGAAAATTAGTTGTCGTTACAGGAATTTCAGGAAGCGGAAAATCTTCCCTGATCAACGGAACTTTATATCCGATCCTGAATAAGCATTTCTACAGAGCCGTTCAGGAACCTCTACCGTACAAAAAAATTGAGGGCCTGGAAAATATCGACAAAATTGTAGATGTAGACCAGACTCCGATCGGAAGGACACCGCGCTCCAATCCTGCTACGTATACAGGAATGTTTACCGACATCAGAAACCTTTTCGCAGAATTGCCGGAAAGTAAAATCCGCGGCTACAAACCTGGAAGATTCTCTTTCAACGTAAAAGGTGGAAGGTGTGAGACCTGCCAGGGCGGAGGATTAAAGGTGATTGAAATGAACTTCCTTCCCGATGTTTACGTTCATTGTGAAACCTGTAATGGAAAACGTTTTAACAGGGAAACCCTTGAAGTTCGTTACAAGGGAAAATCCATTTCTGATGTACTGGACATGACGATTGATGAAGCCGTAGAATTTTTCCAGCCGATTCCTAAGATTTTTGCCAAAGTTAAAACCTTACAGGATGTCGGATTAGGATACATTACCTTAGGACAGCAATCAACAACCCTTTCAGGAGGAGAAGCCCAACGTATCAAGCTGGCAACCGAATTAGCAAAAAGACAAACCGGAAACACCCTTTATATCCTTGATGAACCTACTACAGGACTTCATTTTGAAGATGTGAAAATTTTGATGGATGCTATTAATCAACTGGTAGAACTAGGAAATTCATTCATCATCATCGAACATAATATGGATGTCATCAAATTGGCAGATCATATCATCGACGTAGGACCGGAAGGAGGAAAACACGGCGGGCAGATTGTAGCACAGGGAACTCCTGAAGAAATTGTAAAATCAAAGAAAAGCCTGACTGGGAAGTTTTTGAAGAGGGAACTGGAGTAAGATAATAGTAATATATTTATAAAAAAGAATTTGCAAAAGCAGATTCTTTTTTTGTTTTCAAGAGGTTCCAATATTAAATTTTTCAATTATTTAAAATTTATTTAATTGAAAATCAGTTATTTATGTTTTAATGTTAACTGAATGTTAACTCAATATGAATTTAGTATGAATAATTTTAATAACTTTGGTAAGAGGTTCAGAATAAGTTTAGTATAATATTTAAAACCAAATAGTTATGAAAAATAGAATTCAAATAATAATGGCAGCACTTTTTGTTTGTGGATTCGCAACAGTATCCAATACGGTTAAGGCTCAGGCTACAGACCACAATACCATAGAGGAAATCCAACTGAATAAAAATGAAACCTTTAACGATATTAGAAATAAGCTGGTTGAAAATTTTGATCTTACCAATACAGACTATAAACAGGGAACAGTGAATTCCGTAGTAAAATTTGATATTGCGGATAACGGAAAAATTGTCAATGTACATTCAACAGGAGACTGCAAAACTGTAAGCAAAGAAATTGAAACCGTTCTCAGTGAACTGGATTATAGAGTAGACCGCAGAAAACTAAGTGACAATATGGTTGCCTATACTTACGTGATGCCGGTAACTGTCGAGATTAATAACAGATAGCAAAGAAAAAAACGGTCAAAAATCCTATCTCCTTTGAATTGTATGAGTTGCGTATTTCAAAAATGTTTTCATTTTATAATATGGGTGATAATCTTGTAAAATTTTATGGTAAACCTATAATATATCAGGTATAAAATAGATATATTTTTGAAATACCATAAAATTAAAACCATATGAAAAATGTAAAGAAACTGACGAAGTCAGATTTGAAATCAGTGTACGGAGGAGAACCTAAACAATACTGCACGTATTGCGAATGGGCAAATAAAGTTTTTTGCAGTGACGTTCCAATCGTTCAATGTCCGTAAAAAAATATAAAACCGCTTCCAAAAGCGGTTTTTCTATTAAGGCGTATTTTGAATAAAATCAGAAAGTCTTATCTTCAGGTTTCCTGAATTCCCTATCGGATCAAAACTGATATTGTCTATTTTCCATTGGTTATTTTCCTTGATACAATGTACCTTATCCGTCCATACTACATGAGGAGTAGCCTGATTATATTCAAACTGAACCGTCACATCAGCTGTTGTATCATGAATATCTGTGGATTGAATCTTATACCTGGTAAAGCCCTCATATAAACTTGAAAAAATGGCTCCTTCAAATATCAGGGGTTTCTCGTCCGGATGGGCGCTCTTTTTCACTTTTTCTATATCTGCTTTTGAAGTTTCTATGGCTTTTTCCAGTTCTTTTTTCAGGCCTTCTGAAAATAAATCGCCCGGAATTGGTTGCTTGTAAACCATTTCATTAGACTTCCCATACTGGCTGTACAGTGCATTGATCTTTGCTGTAATGCTAATGCTGTCACTGACTGATGCAGCTGACTCTCCCTTTTTATTGCAGGAGATAGCGAAAAATAAAATACCAAGATATACCAGAAATTGTTTCATCATGATTTGTGTATTTACTCACACTTTGGGTTCAAAATATATACCAAAGCTGTAATATATTTAAGTAACGGGCAAAGTCTCTTACAGGAGGATTTTATCCTGACTGCTTTTGTGTATTTTATTCCGTAAATGCAATAAATACTTTTCGCATCAATCGTAAAAAATCAATACATTTGAGTAGATAAAAAAATAGTGGATCCTATTCTCAACGTTGCAGTCCGTTCCCTTTGTGTTTACCTGTTTATGGTAATCGGAATTCGTCTGTTTGGAAAAAATCAGCTTTCTCAGCTTAATGCCGGGGATGTTGTTTTGTTGCTTTTGATTTCCAATGCAGTTCAAAACGCAATGGTAGGACCCGACACATCATTACAAGGTGGCATTGTGGCTGCGCTCGTCCTGTTTTTAGCTAATTTCATTTTGAAACGGTTAATGTTCTCAAGCCGTTCTTTCGAAACCTTTATGGAAGATGAACCTGTCATATTGATTAGGGACGGAATTGCGGATCAGACGGCTTTAAACCGTGTAAAAATTACACAGGACGAACTGGAGGAAGCTATTCGTGAACATGGTATTGAAGATATAAAACATGTAAAATTATCTGTTCTGGAAGTAGACGGGAATATCAGTGTGGTTTCTGAAGACGGAAAAAGTAAACAGACCCATTATGCAAGGATTAAAAGAAAAATAAAAAGAAAATATCACTAAACGCAATGAATTACGAATTAAGAGAAATGCTTCCCAGCGACGAAAGCCGTGTGCTGGAAATCTTTAAACAAGGTGTGGATAGCGGAATGGCCACTTTCGAAACAGAAATTCCAACCGCTGAGGCCTGGGATATGGAATATTTTAATGATTGCCGCTGGGTACTCGAAAACGAAGATAATAAAGTCGTGGGATGGTGTGCCCTAAAGCCGGTAAGCAAAAGAGAATGTTTCAAAGGAGTGGCGGAAGTAAGTATCTATTTCGATAATGAATATCAGGGAAAGGGATTGGGTTCGGTATTGCTTAAAAAGATGATTTTAGATAGCGAGGACCACGGATTCTGGACATTACAGACCAACATCTTCTCTGACAATGACGCTTCAGTTAAATTTCACCAGAAAAACGGCTTCAGAATAGTGGGAGTTCGCAAAAGATTAGGAAAACTCAACGGTGTATGGAAAGACGTTATCATGTTTGAAAAAAGAAGTGAAATGCTATAAATATCATCATCCTGGTTTGATTTTATCAACTATTTATTTACAATTCTTACGTTAAAAATATCTTGGCATCAACATTGATATATTTCACCGTTAAGACTGGAAAAGTGAAAATAATGAAAAATATAGGTAAAATTACAGGAGTCCTTATTGTGACATTGATGTTAACATCATGTGTGGCATACGACAATAGGGGATATAATGGCTATCATAATGGAAATAAAATTCCTCCCGGACAAGCCAAAAAAATCTATGGAGGAAGCGCTAAAGATTATGCTCCCGGACAGGTTAAAAAGAGAAGAGGATATTAAAGAAAAAACCGGAAAAATTAATAAGTCGATTTGGCATCAACATTGATATATTTTGCTACTAAGTTTGAAAAAGTGAAATAATGAAAAGTATGTTGAAAATTGCAGCGGGAGTAGTGATGGTGGTCATGTTATCATCATGTGTGGTTCATGACAGAAGAGGAATGCCTCCCGGGCATGCAAAAAGAGTATATGGAGGAAGTGCCAGGTATTATGCTCCTGGTCATGCAGACCGGGTATATATTAATGACGATCGCGGGCATCACCACAAAGGTCGTGGCCATAGACATCACAGATAACAAAAAGCACTGAAATTTCAGTGCTTTTTGTTTGTAGCTTTACAGCTTAGATTTCTTCGGATTCAGGAGCGTGTCGAAGATCAGTACTTCCTGTCCGAATTGAGCTTCAATTCGCTCCGCTATATTTTTCAATTCACTTTCAAGAAAATCATTTCTCAGTTCATCATTATCAAAGACCAACAGCAAATTATAATTTTTTCCTTCATCAATATAATCACTATGAACTTCAGATAAAATATATTTGTTGACATCCATAAGATTTTCGGTCATCAAAACCAGGGTTTCATCAATATAATTTTCCCATTCTTCTAGATTATCTTTCGTGCAGTGGAAAGTTATACTTAATACGCTCATATTTTAAGAATTTTTAAGATTTTGTGGATAAATTCTAGGGCAAAAATCGGCATTTTTTTCGTAAATTAGCCCGTTAATAAAAATTGGAAATAAATAATTTTCAGGCTTACAGCTAAAAGCCTGACTATCATTATAATAAAATTTGTTTATGCAAAAAGAAGGAGAAAGACTGATTCCTATCAACATTGTTGATGAAATGAAGTCATCTTATATCGATTATTCGATGTCAGTTATCGTTTCAAGAGCGTTACCTGATGTAAGAGATGGCTTGAAACCCGTTCATAGAAGAGTGCTTTATGGTATGTATGGATTAGGGGTTTTTTCTAATAGAAAATATTTAAAATCTGCTAGAATTGTTGGGGATGTTTTGGGTAAATATCACCCACACGGAGATTCCTCTGTATATGATGCAATGGTAAGAATGGCGCAGGACTGGAGCCTACGTTATCCTCAGGTAGACGGACAGGGTAACTTCGGTTCAATGGATGGTGACCCGCCTGCAGCAATGCGTTACACGGAGGCAAGATTAAAAAAGATCTCTGATGAGGTTCTTTCAGACCTTGATAAAGAAACGGTTGACTTCCAGAATAACTTCGATGATAGCTTGCAGGAGCCAACGGTAATGCCAACAAAAGTTCCCAACCTTTTGGTAAACGGAACATCAGGGATTGCTGTAGGTATGGCAACCAATATGGCACCGCACAACTTATCCGAGTCTGTAGATGCTATCTGTGCTTATATCGACAATAAAGAAATCACCATCGACGAACTGATGCAGCACATCATTGCTCCGGATTTCCCCACAGGTGGGATTATCTACGGATATGACGGAGTGAGGGATGCTTTCCATACCGGTAGAGGTAGAGTGGTACTAAGAGCTAAAGTTAATTTTGAAGAAATCGGAAACAGAAACGCTATTATCGTTACCGAAGTTCCTTATCAGGTCAACAAAGCAGATATGATTGCCAGAACTGCCGAGCTTGTGAAAGACGATAAAATTCCGGGAATCCACGAGATCAGAGATGAATCAGACAGAACAGGACTTCGTGTTGTATATGAATTGAAAAATGATGCGATCCCGAATGTTGTTCTGAACCTTTTATATAAATATACCGCTCTTCAGACTTCCTTCAGTGTCAACAATATTGCATTGGTACACGGAAGACCTGAGCAGCTGAACCTGAAGGATATTATCCATCACTTTGTAGATCACAGACACGAGGTTATTGTAAGAAGAACCCAGTTTGAGCTTAAGAAAGCGAAAGAAAGAGCCCATATCCTGGAAGGATTCATGAAAGTGATCGGGACCCAAGATGCTCTTGACAGAGCGATTTCTATTATCCGTCACAGTGCAAACCCTCAGGCTGCAAAAGAAGGCTTGATTGAAGCCTTTGAATTATCTGAAATCCAGGCCCAGGCAATTCTTGATCTAAGATTGGCTCGTCTGACCGGAATGGAGCTTGATAAGATCCGTGACGAATATGATGCCATCATGAAAGAGATTGAGAATTTAGAAGATATCTTAGCCAATGAGCCAAGAAGATTCCAGATTATCAAGGATGAATTGATTGAAATCAAAGAAAAATACGGCGACGAAAGAAGAACGGAAATCGACTATTCAGGAGGAGAAATGTCTATTGAAGATATTATTCCGAACGAATCCGTAGTTCTTACGATTTCACATGCCGGATATGTGAAGAGAACTTCTCTTTCAGAATATAAAATCCAAAGTAGAGGAGGTGTAGGAAACAAAGCGGCTACAACAAGGGATTCTGACTTCCTGGAGTACATTGTTTCCGCAACCAACCACCAGTATATGTTGTTCTTTACTGAAAAAGGAAGATGTTACTGGCTAAGAGTATTTGAAATTCCTGAAGGTTCAAAAACAGCAAAAGGAAGAGCAGTGCAAAACCTGATCAATATTGAACCGGATGATAAAATTAAAGCATACATCAGAACCAACAACCTTAAGGATGCTGAATACGTAAACCAGATGAGTGTTGTAATGGTAACCAAAAACGGTACTATTAAGAAAACATCATTGGAAGCTTATTCAAGACCAAGGGTAAACGGGGTGAATGCCATTGAGATCAGAGATAATGACCAGTTATTAGGAGCTTACCTTACCAATGGATCTTCTCAGATTATGATTGCTACTAAAAACGGTAAGTGTATCCGTTTCCCTGAAGAAAAAGTAAGAGAAGTAGGTAGAGGATCGATCGGGGTAAGAGGAATCTTGCTTGAAGACGGTGATGAAGCTATTGGTATGATTGTTGTGAATGATGTAGAGAACGAAACTGTACTTGTAGTATCTGAAAAAGGATATGGAAAAAGAACTGCAGTAGAAGACTACAGAATTACGAACAGAGGAGGAAAAGGAGTTATTACCCTAAACATTACCGAAAAAACAGGAAATCTGATTGCTATTCAAAATGTAACAGACGAAGATGGATTGATGATTATCAATAAATCAGGAGTTGCCATCAGAATGGGAATGGACGAAATGAGAGTAATGGGAAGAAATACTCAGGGAGTACGACTGATCAATCTTAAGAAAAATGACGAAATCGCTGCCATTGCCAAAGTAGAAATGGATAAGGAGGTAGAAGATGATTCTGAAGAGATTGAAGAAGGAGCAGAAAGACTGGAAGGGGAAATCGAAGAAGGAGTAGGCTCATTATTTGATAACCTTGAAGATGATAATGAAACCTCTGCAGAAGAAAACGGAAATTCTGATTCTGAAGAATAAATTGTACAATTAAATATAAAATAGTTATTATGAAGAAACTAATTTTAGGAATGGCTATCGTAGCTTCAGCTTTTGCTTTCGGGCAGAAAGGTGATATAAATGCTCAGCTCCAGGCTGCTAACAAAGCTGCTATGGATGCATATAATGCTAAAAATTATGCCGTTGCTGCCCCTAAGTTTGTAGAAATCTACGACTTATTGAAAGCAAATGGTCAGGATAATAAAATTTATATGTATTATGCAGGGCTTAGCCATGCATTAGCCAACAACAGTGATGCATCTATCAAGATATATACTGATCTGATTAACTCCGGATTTACAGGGGTAGAAACTACCTATACTGCAAAGGAAAAGAAGTCAGGACAGGTTGTGAATTTAGACAAAGCTACCTGGGATCTTATGAAAAAGAATTCAGAATACTCTGATTTCAAAACAGAACAGACTCCAAGTATAGAACATGAATTATATGAAACACTAAGTTCATTGCTTCTTAATGCTAAAAAATCAAATGAAGCTCTTGTTATCATTGAAAAAGGATTGGCAAAATTCCCAAACAATGCTAAACTTAAAGAAGCTCAGACGACAGCATATCTTCAGTCAGGAAATACAGATAAATTTGTTACCGGTCTGAAGGAGCAGTTAGCTAAAAACCCTAACGATGCAACCAACTGGTACAACCTTGGGGTGATGCAGGCTAAAACTCCTGCCACAACGAACGATGCACTGGAATCATTCAAAAAAGCCATAGAGCTTAAGCCTGATTTTGCTGAAGCTTACCAGAATCTTGTGTACACAACTATCGGAGACGATGGTAAAGTTGTAGCAGATATCAACGCTTTAAGAAAAGATAAGCCGGATGAAGCTTCTAAGCTCATTGATGCAAGAAGAGAAAGATTTACTAAAGCTCTTCCATTCGCAGAAGGATGGTACAAAGTAGCTCCAAAAAGCATTGATGCTGTAACTACATTGAAAGAAATTTATGTAGTAACAAAGAATATAGATAAAGTAAAAGAAATGAAAGCGAAAGAAGCTGAATTAAGCGCTGCAGCCAAATAATCTTCGTATTTACTACACAATTAAAAACCGGAACAGAAATGTTCCGGTTTTTTTATAAAAATGAACACCCCGGAATGCTAAATTTCACCCCGAAAATTCTCTGTAATTCCGTATCTTTGAGAAAAATTTTTACAAAATGATTGAGTGGAAAACCGCCAAAGAATACGAAGATATTACCTATAAAAAATGTAATGGAGTAGCAAGGATTGCTTTTAACAGACCGGAAGTGCGTAACGCTTTCAGACCCAAAACAACTTCAGAGTTGTATGATGCATTTTATGACGCTTCTGAAGATCCTTCAATAGGAGTTGTTTTGCTTTCAGGAGAAGGGCCGAGTCCTAAAGATGGCGGTTGGGCTTTCTGTAGCGGTGGCGATCAGAAGGCAAGGGGAGATCAGGGGTATGTAGGTGAAGACGGGAGACACCGTCTGAATATTCTGGAAGTTCAACGTCTTATCCGTTTTATGCCAAAAGTAGTGATCGCCGTGGTACCGGGATGGGCAGTTGGTGGTGGTCATTCACTTCATGTAGTATGTGATTTGACGCTGGCAAGTGAAGAACATGCTATTTTCAAACAAACAGATGCCGATGTAACAAGCTTTGACGGAGGGTATGGCTCTGCTTATCTGGCAAAAATGGTAGGACAGAAGAAAGCCCGTGAAATATTCTTTTTAGGAAGAAACTACTCAGCTCAGGAAGCCTTCGAAATGGGAATGGTAAACAAAGTAGTTCCCCATGCAGAATTAGAAGATACAGCCTATGAATGGGCACAGGAAATATTAGCAAAATCTCCGATGTCAATCAGGATGCTGAAATTTGCAATGAACCTTACTGACGATGGAATGGTGGGACAGCAGGTTTTTGCAGGAGAAGCAACCCGTCTGGCTTATATGACAGAAGAAGCTAAAGAAGGAAGAAACGCATTCCTGGAAAAAAGAAAACCAAACTTCGGAGAAGATCAGTGGATATCATAACACTGGTGATGCGTAATAAATAATGTGTCATAATACCATTACTTATTACCCATTACCCATTACTTATAAATTATGACAGATTGGATAAAAGCCGCGAGGCTCAGAACTTTACCGTTATCACTTAGCGGAATCATTATGGGAGCTTTCATTGCAAAATGGAGACTTTATCAGGAAGGCGGAATCTGGGACTGGAGAATTTTTGCTCTGGCACTTTTGGTAACGCTTTTATATCAGATACTATCAAATTATGCTAATGATTACGGTGATGGAGTAAAAGGAACCGATGCAAAAAGAATCAATGAAGCAGAAGCAAGAGCAGTAGCATCAGGGAAAATTACGGCAAAACAAATGAAAAATGCGGTCATTCTTTTCTCTGCGCTGTCTTTTATTGCAACTATTGCTTTATTATATGTTGCTTTTATTCCTGAATATATGAATGAATTCTACATGTTTATAGGGTTGGGAGTAGCATGTATTTTAGCCGCGATCGGATATACGGTAGGGAAGAAACCTTACGGATATATGGGGTTGGGTGATGTTTTTGTTTTTATCTTTTTCGGACTTGTTTCCGTATGTGGAAGTTATTTCCTGTTTACAAAAACATTCAGCTGGGATATGTTGTTACCCGGAACAGCTGTGGGAATGATGAGTATGGCCGTTTTGAATCTCAACAATATGCGAGATATTGAAAGCGATAAATTATCAGGAAAAAATAGTTTTGCATTGAGAATCGGTTTCAAAAATGCAATGATCTATGAAATGATCCTGCTACAGCTTCCTTTGGTATTGATTCTGATCTTTTTAGGAGTAAATGGCTTTATTCAGGCGCAAAATTACTATGTATTCATCGTCATGATCCTGTTGTTTCCATTAGCAAAACTGAGAAGAAATATCATGTCTGTAAAGGAGCCGAAGGAGCTTGATCAATATTTGAAGCAGGTAGGAATTATGACGTTTGTAATGGCTATCCTTACAGCAGCAGGTCTTAATCTGTTTAACTAAATCTAAAATATTATTATCATGAGTTCCAATGTCTATGTTGAAGCACAAATGCTTATCAGAAAACCTGTTGAAGATGTTTTTGAAGCATTCATCAACCCTGAAGTGACCACTAATTTCTGGTTTACAAAATCTACCGGAAAATTAGAAGAAGGTAAGACCATAACCTGGGAGTGGGAAATGTACAACGTAAAAAACGTAGTAAACGTTCTCCGGATTATTCCCAACCAACTCATCAAAACACAATGGGGCGAGCCGTCAGTAAACGTAGACTATGAATTTAAGAAGATGGAAAACGGAACTCTTGTGGTAATTAAGAGCTACGGCTTTCGTCAGACAGGCGAAGAACTCCTTAAGCAGATTAATGACAATACAGGTGGTTTTACGACGGTTTTGGACGGTTGTAAGGCGTATCTGGAACATGGAATCAACCTGAGGCTCATAGAAGATAAATTTCCTTCAAAATAGCTCAATTAACGCTTTGCGTTTTAAAGAAACACAGATGACAGAAACGCGTTCACGAATGTCACGATCCTTATGGTGTTATTAGTGAAATCATTTGAGTCATTTGTGTTTAATAATAATTTAAAATTAAACGTACAATGAAAATACAATTTTTAGGGCAAAATTGCTTCTTGTTCACCTACAAGGACAAGACCATTTTAAGCGACCCTTTTTACAATTACAAAAAAGCGGAGTCAGGTTTTGATATTGCCGCACAAAAAATCGACTATATTCTGTTGACCCATGCCCATGGAGATCATATTGCAGATGTAGCGGAAGTGTTGCAGCATTATCCGGAAGCTACCTTGATCGGAGTACCGGAAGTATGTGGTTACTTCAAACAGGCTAAAAATATTGATGATGTGAACTTAGGAGGATCGGCAAAAATCGACGATCTTAAAATTTCCATGGTTCCGGCTCACCATACAAGTTCTTTCCCGGATGGAAGCTATGGAGGCGTTCCTGTAGGGTATATCTTCAGACTTCCTGAAGGTAAGAATATCTATTTGGCGGGAGATACCGGAGTGATGGCAGATATGGAGCTGTTCCCAAGATTATACGGGAATTTAGACCTTTCTATCCTTCCGATCGGTAGTCACTATACAATGTGTCCTAGAAAAGCTTCTTTTGCTGCGGCAGAATTATTAAAGACTCCCAAAGTAATCGGATGTCATTTTGATACATTCCCTGCGATTGAAATCAATCATGAAAGTGCATTGAAGCATTTTGCAGACAAAAATGTAGAACTTGTTTTACCAAAATTGGGAGAGACGTTCGAATTTTAATCAATTATTGACAGAGGTAAACTGAAAATTAGAAAAAATGAAAGTGATGCGTAAGGTATTAAAAACAAAAAAAGATAATTATCAAATTACCTCTCTTCTTACTTTAAGACAAAAAAAAATGGCAAGCTACCTAAATCACACCGCTACGACCGATTACCTTTGCTGCGTTCCCACCCTGGAGGATTCTCAGGAGCTGGTTGTTTAGGACTTGCCGTTGCAAAGGTAGGAAATATTTATAAACTTCAAAACTTTATCAAAGAAAATTAGTAGAAAAAATGCAGTCGTAGAGCTAAACAGCTGACATTAAGGGGAATAATTTTTCAACTTTTTTCTAAAAATTTAAATATGACTAAAAGTCCATCAACACTAGGAATTATACTTTTTATCGCTACAATGATCGTTTTCTTTGTAGTATATACCTTTTTCTCAGGAATTAATTATTTCGATATCTCACTGAAGGCCAATGCTTTTGTGTTACCTGTTTTATATGCCGGAGCTGCTTTCTGGTCTGTAAAATCATACTGGAACACCCATAGAGTAGTAAGCTTTAAAGAAGCTTTCAAAAGAGCTTTTGTCCCGATGTTTATCGGAGGAATTCTTTCCATTTTCAGTATTTATGCCTTTTTAAACTTTGCCGACACCGATGCAAAAAAACTCTTAAACTATCAGTACGTTCAAAGACAAAAATCAGAATTGGATACAGAATATACTTCTGCAAGAAAGATTATGAAGCATCAGAAAGATATTGATGAGCTTGATCAGAAATACAAAGAAAGGTTACAGAGCTTCACACCGGAAGCCGTTAAAGGAAAAGATATGCTTACCGCAAGTCATTTTTCAGGATATTTTGCAGCAATTCTTATATTTTACGTAGTTTTGTCGGTGTTTTTCGGAGCATTTTTCAGAACAAGAACAATTCATCAACCCGAGGAAACAAATCAAGCCTAATTTTTATTAAAGATTAAATGAATTTATCTATAGTTATTCCGTTACTGAACGAAGAAGACTCTCTGGAAGAGCTTTTTTCAAGAATTGATAACGTCTGCAGATCCAACAGCTTATCCTATGAAATCTGGTTTGTAGACGATGGAAGTACGGATTTGTCGTGGAGCATTATCGAGAATTTGAAAGTACAGTATCCTCAGATCCACGCGATTAAATTTTCCAGAAATTATGGGAAATCACAAGCCCTTCATGCTGCTTTTGAAAGAACAAACGGAGAGGTAGTGATTACCATGGATGCTGATCTACAGGATTTTCCGGAAGAAATTCCTGAGCTGTATAAAATGGTGACCAACGATAATTATGACATCGTTTCAGGATGGAAAAAGAAGCGTTTTGATAATGTGATGACCAAAAATGTTCCGTCAAAATTATTCAATGCAGCAGCAAGAAAAGTTTCAGGAGTTTATCTTCATGATTTTAACTGCGGGCTGAAAGCGTATAAAAAGCAGGTTGTAAAATCCATCGATGTATATGGAGATATGCACCGTTATATTCCGGTATTGGCTGCTAATGCAGGATTCAGAAGAATTACTGAGAAAGAAGTACAGCACCAGGCAAGACCGTATGGTACTTCAAAATTTGGAACCGAAAGATTTATCAGAGGTTTTCTTGATTTGGTAACCCTTTGGTTTGTGAGTCGTTTCGGAGGAAGACCGATGCACTTCTTCGGAGCTGTAGGAACGCTGATGTTTATCTTCGGTTTTCTTTCGGCACTTTGGCTGGGAATTTCAAAGCTTATTGACGTAGCCAGAGGAATTTACGGTCATTTAATTACCAATAATCCGTGGTTCTTTATTGCCTTAACCATGATGATTTTAGGAACATTGTTATTCGTTGCCGGATTCTTAGGAGAGATGATCATCCGAACTAACCGTGAGCATAAGAATTACAATATTGACGAAGTGATATAATGGAAGAGAAGCTGCCCGAAATCTATTCAAAAAAAGCAATTTTAGGATTTTCTATCTTTCTTTCCACCCTGTTTGGAGGCGTTCTGTTGTTTCAAAACCTGATGAGCGTCAACAGGAAGAAAGAAGCTTATACCACACTGGGAATTTCCGTTGTCATTACGATACTCACGGCTATTGTTATTAATATTCCGGAAAAACCTATCAGTGCCATTGCATATGTTTGCGGATTCGCAGGGGGAGCTTTATTATCCGATTATTTTGTTCCGAAATATTTTCCCAATGAATGGCAATATCCAAAGAAACCCATCTGGAAACCTTTAATTATCGGACTTATTCTGGTGGCAATTCTTGTAACATTGGCTATCTGTTCGGCTTCAGCTGAAACGGTATAAGCAATAAATAATATCAATAAAAATAAAAAACACCTCGGGAAATTTTCCCGGGGTGTTTTTGTTAATAGAACCTAATAATAAAAAAACCGAAAAGCAAAAAATTGTCAATTATCAGGTATTTTATTGCCAAAAGACAAAGTTTTTTAAAAATTTTAATCCTATTTTTGTTAAAGAATATGTTGTGAGTTTTCTGAAATGAGCCATTCAAATGACTTTGAAAACTCCCAATAAGAATGTTCATGCTTAATAATCATGAAGTAACAGAATATTGTAAAGTAAATATGAAGAAAATAATATGCACATTGATGCTGGTTGCTGTAGTTTCCTGTGGAAAAGTTACGCCGAAAGGGAATATTGAAAAGAAAGATGTGGATGTCCCCGAATTTGTTAATCTGGACCTACAGGGTAAATTCCGTGTATTTTATGCCAGAGGACCAAAGAATTTTGTAGAAATAGAAACCTACCCGAATGTGGCAGGAAACCTTGATGTGGATGTGGAAGATAAAACCCTTTCTATCAAAGAAAAAAGAGGTACAAAAGGGGTTGATTTTTACAATGTAACCATTTATTCAAAATATAATCTTGAAAAAGTAGCCGTTTCAGATTCTGTGGAAATGAATATTTCAAGTGAAATAAAAACAGATAATTTTAAACTGAATTTAAAAAATTACGCTACTTTCATGGGTTCTGTGAATACCAGAAGAGCAGAGGTGGAAATGCAGAATAGGAGTAGAGCCAACTTTTTGGGATTAACAAAAGATGCAGTAATTAAAATATCCGATACAGCCAGTCTGATCGCTCCTTACTGGAAAATCACCAATCTGAATATTGACTCTAAAAATGGGAATTATGCTGAGGTAAACGTCAAAGATTCTTTAAAAGGTCATATTCAAAACACTGCAAAATTTATCTATTACAACGATCCGATCAGAGCATTTAAAGTGGAAAAAACCACCAGGGTTGAAAATAAAAAGCTGGATTAAAAAAACAGCATACATTAAACTAGGAACTTTACAAATTATAAAAGAACAACGTACAAATATGAACACATTAGAAAAAGCGAAACTTTGGTTAAGTGATACTTTCGATGCAGAAACGAGAAATGCAGTACAAGCTTTAATCGACAGCAATTCCCCTGATCTTGAAGATTCTTTTTACAGAGAATTGGAATTCGGGACGGGAGGTATGCGTGGAATTATGGGTGTAGGAACCAACCGCTTAAATAAATATACTCTGGGACAGGCAACTCAGGGATTGGCCAACTACATGCTGGAGCAGTTCAAAGGAGAAGAGATTAAGGTGGCAATCGCTTACGACGTTCGTCACAATTCAAAAGAATTTGGAAAATTAGTAGCTGATGTTTTAACAGCAAATGGAATTAAAGTGCTACTTTTCAAAGATCACAGACCTACGCCTGAATTGTCTTTTACGGTTCGTGATAAAAAATGTAACGGAGGAATTGTATTGACAGCCTCTCACAATCCACCCGAATACAACGGGTATAAAGTATATTGGAATGACGGAGCTCAAATTGTTCCGCCCAATGACGAAGCGATCATCAAAGAAGTTTATTCTGTAAAATTTGATGAAATTAAATTCGACGGAAATGACGAACTGATCGAATGGATCGGAGAGGAGCAGGATGAAGTGTACATCGATGCCTGCATCGAAAACTCTACCTATCAGAATGTAGGAAAAGAAAACTTAAACATTGTTTTCACTTCCATTCACGGAACAACATATACTACCATTCCAAAAGCTCTTGAAAAGGCAGGATTTAAAAAAATAGATCTTGTAAAAGAGCAAATGATTCCAAGCGGAAATTTCCCGACAGTAGATTCTCCAAACCCGGAAGAACCTGCAGCATTGGAAATGGCTATGGATCTCGCGAGAATCACCAATGCAGATATCGTAATAGGAACAGATCCTGACGGAGACAGGTTGGGAATTGCCGTAAGAAATCTTGATGGTGAAATGCAATTGCTGAACGGTAACCAGACCAACACAATCCTTACGTATTATATCCTGAACGAATGGAGAAAAAAGGAAAGAATTACCGGAAAAGAATTCATCGGTTCTACGATTGTAACTTCCGACATTTTCTATGATATCGCACAGAAGTTCGGAGTTGAATGTAAAGTAGGTCTTACAGGATTCAAGTGGATCGGAAAAATGATCCGTGAAGCCGAAGGAACACAAAAATTTGTGTGTGGCGGAGAAGAAAGTTTCGGATTTATGACCGGAGATTTTGTTCGTGATAAAGATTCTTGCGGAAGTATTCTTTTAGCTTGCGAAATTGCGGCATGGTGCAAAGCCAATGGAAGAACAATGTACCAATACATGATTGAGATCTACGAAGACTTAGGAATGTATTATGAAGGATTGATCAATATTGTAAGAAAAGGAAGAGAAGGAGCTGAAGAAATTCAGAATATGATGAAAAACTTCCGTGAAAATCCACCAAAAGAACTGGCAGGTTCTCCGGTAGAAGAAATTAAGGATTTTAAAGAACAAACAAGCTTTACCGTTTCAACAAACGAGAAAAAAGTAATGAATGACATCCCTTCCTCGAATGTATTGATTTACTACACTCAGGACGGAACAAAAGTATGTGTAAGGCCTTCAGGAACAGAACCGAAAATCAAGTTCTATGTTTCAGTAAAAGATGCAATCAGTTCTGAGGCTGATTTCAGAGACAAATTAAAATCATTGGAAGCTAAAATAGGTGCAGTTAAAACAGATTTACAACTGGATTAATCTTCACTGGCAGACCCTGAAAACAACAGTTGATACTGTTCATTACTATAGTTTCCTGTAAAAAGGAAACTGCGGTTTGTGAGGTGAAAACTCCAACACTATCTTCCGGGAATTAGTGAATCCTATAACTATAAAAACTAAAGAACTAATAGCCGATTTGATGTTCATGTTTCTGAAAATAAGATAGATAATGAAATCAATGTAAAAAAATATTAGTAAATTTTAAATAAGAATAAAGTGAAAGTTTCAAAATTAGCAGCGAACCTGATCGGTTCTGAAATTGTAAAAATTGGTAACGAAGTAAATGATCTAAAAGCAAAAGGAGCAGAAATTGCCAATCTTACTATTGGTGACCTGAATTCTAATATCTATCCTATTCCGGCATTGCTGAAGGAAGAGATTCAGAAAGCCTATCAGAATAACCTGACAAATTATCCTCCTGCCAACGGACTTTTATCTTTAAGAAAAGAAGTTTCCAAAGACTTAAAAAACAGATGGAACCTGGACTATTCCCCTAATGATATTTTGATTACCGCAGGATCAAGACCATTGATCTATGCTGTGTACAAAACAATCGTTGATGAAGGAGATAAAGTAGTATATCCTACACCATCATGGAACAACAATCACTATGCGTACCTTACTTCTGCCACTGCTGTAGAAGTAAAAACAAAACCTGAAACCAATTTCCTTCCGACAGCAGATGACCTGAGACCACATCTGGACGGGGCTGTTCTATTGGCACTTTGTTCACCATTGAACCCGACAGGAACGATGTTTACCAGAGAGCAACTTTCTGATATCTGTGAATTGGTCATTGCCGAAAACAAAAAAAGAGGAGCAGATGAAAAACCGTTATACCTTATGTATGACCAGATCTATTCTAACCTTACTTTTGGTGCAGAACACGTAGATCCGGTTTCTCTTTTCCCTGAATTGAAAGACTATACCATCTATATCGACGGGATTTCAAAATGTCTTGCCGCAACCGGAGTACGTGTAGGATGGGGATTCGGACCGGCTCATATCATTGATAAAATGAAAGCTCTGCTTACACACGTAGGAGCATGGGCACCAAAACCTGAACAGGAAGCGACTGCAAAGTTTTATGAAAATCCTGAAAACGTAAACGTATTCGTAGAAGATTTCAAAGCGAAACTGGAAGAAAGCTTAAAAGTTCTTCACGGCGGAGTTCAGGATTTAAAAGGAAAAGGTTTGGCAGTAGACAGCATTGAGCCTATGGGAGCATTATACCTTACGATCAAACTTGACTATATCGGAAAAACAAAACCTGACGGAGCTGTCATTGAAAACTCCTCCGACCTTGTATTCTATCTGATCAATGAAGCGGGTGTTGCTTTAGTACCATTCTCTGCCTTTGGAGAAGATAAATCAGAGCCTTGGTTCCGCGCTTCAGTAGGAGGACTGGCTGTAGATGAAATCAAAGTAATGCTTCCGAAACTGGAAAATGCTTTGAACAATTTAAAGTAAATTCAAAACAAAAATAAATGCTTTGGCTTTGCTCAGCATGACACCGTTAAAACTATAGGATTAGCATCGTCAGGCTGAACGGAGCCAAAGTTTTTTAATAGGGATCTCATTTAATGAAACCTTCAGGGAAACAACTTCTGCCAACAAAACTTCTGTTTTATTCTACATTAGCAATCATTACGTTGGTAATCCTTTGTGTGTGGATTTCCGGGATGGCTTCTCATCGTTCTTTATTCCAGAATTCCATCTTATCAACATCCATTCTTGCAGGATCTTTTTTCTTATTTATAAGCATTGGTTTGTATTATGGTTTAAGACTAAAAGATAATATAGGAAATATCCTGAATAAAGAACGAATTAAACGTTATGCAGATAAGGCTCCAACAATAGATGGCTTTGACTTTGATCCACCCGACGCAGGAGATGGAATAGGAGGCGCTGTGCTTTCTGTTGTTTTATGGATTGTATTTTCAATTTTGCTCATTTTTCTTTTACCATTACTCGGACTCTTTTTCTGGTCTGCTGTTTTGTCTTTAAGTGCCATGTTGTACTGGATATTTTTCAGGGCATTGAGGTTGATATTCAAGAACTCGGGAAAATGTAAAGGAAATATATTAAAAAGTCTTGGATTGGGCTTTTTTTACTCCTCCATCTATGTTTTTTGGATCTATGGAATTATTTTTTACTTAATTATATGAATTGATCATAGATCTCTTTTTTTGAAAAAAAAGATTAGTAAAAAGCAAAAATAAGCAAAACGGTTAAAACCGTTGCTATACAAGGCTTTATAAAAATAGTAGTCTTAGTTCGGAAGTCGGTGTCTGATAGGTTTTGGGCTTAAAATGACAAGGTTAAGTTACTAATTCGTTACCGATTGATAAAGGTAACTACATAGCTTAACTGATTATATTTCAGCTTTTTGCACCCTTTTCTACATTCCCTTGTAACTCAATGTAATTTAATTTTAAACGTTAAATATTTGAGTTATGGAACAGACAAAAAAATCCACGTTCAAACTACTTTTCTACCTGAAAAAGAACGAACTGAAAAAGAACGGTAATGCCCCGATTATGGCACGTATTACCATTGACGGAACCCCTAAAACTTTCGGAACAAAGTTAGAAATAAACCCCAATAACTGGGATTTAAAACACGGAAGAGTTCAGGGAAAAAGTGCGCAGGCATTAAGCATCAATAAAAAACTGGATAATATACGTGGGCGCATCGACAAGATTTATGAAGATATGCTGAAGCACGAGGGCTTTGCGACCGCCCAAAAAGTAAAGCTATCGTTTTTGGGTGTAGGTGTAATGGATGATGCAATTCTTAAAGTTTTCAGCGACCAAAATGAGGGTTTTAAAAAATTGGTCGAAAAGGCAGAACGCTCACAAAGCACCTACAACAAGTATATCACGGTTTACAATCATCTTACCACGTTTATAAAAGAACGCTATCATCGTGATGATATGGCTTTTCGGGAATTGACTGCCGATTTTATCCGTGAGTTTGATTTTTACCTCCGGTACGATTTACAATCTTCCCATAATACGGTTTGGGTTTACACTATGCCTGTATTAAGTCTGGTGGAACTGGCTATTAAAAAAGGCTTGATACGTGATAATCCGTTTCAGGATTACGAAATCAATATGGAAGAAACCGACCGGGGTTATATCCTTAAAGAAGATGTAGAAAGGTTGATGATGTGCGCACCATCGCACCCACGATATGAACTTGTAAAAGACCTATTCATTTTCAGTTGCTTTACAGGACTTGCTTATGCGGATATTAAGAAACTGACAAGGAACAACATTCAATCTTTTTTTGACGGTCATCAGTGGATTATCAGCAGAAGAAAAAAATCAGATATTGCTTCCAATGTTCGGTTAATGGAAATACCTAAACGTATCATTGAGAAATATCAGGGTACGACAAGGAATGAATTTATCTTTCCAGTTCCGACCAATGCAACCTGCAATACGCACATAGGTAAACTGGTTGAAAAAGCAGAAATCATTACGGAGCAAAAAGTAACCTTTCACACAGCAAGGCATACTTTCGGAACAATGTTTTTGACCGAGGGCGTACCGCTTGAAAGCCTTAGCAAAATGATGGGGCATAAAAATATTTCCACTACACAGATTTATGCTAAAATCACAAGCCAAAAAATCAGTAAGGATATGGATTTAGTTACCCCTAAATTTAAGGCGATGGAAGAAGCGTTTATGATGGCAATCTAATCAGCTTTTAGTTAATCACAATGAGCAGAACTTAACGGTTCTGCTTTTTTTATGCCTATACTTTTTGTGTAGGTAAAGCACATTTACTTTCCTCTACGCAATCCAACGCTGTAAAAGAGCTTATTACCTACTTCAGAAATAGAAAATTGAAAAACGAAACCCTTATCTAACGCTCCCTGCTATTCCATTTTTCAAATCTCTATTACAGGCTATCATAGCCTGGTCATTAATGCTATAAAAATTTAGAACAGAAAATTTCCACAATCAACCGGTAAAAAGGCAGCTAAGTTATAGCGGGCAGCCACCCCACACGCCCAACCAAAAGACTACGGCATAATGGCAAGGCAAAATGCTGGCTTCGCCGAATTGCTGTGTGTTGCCTTGCCACCCTCCGGGACTTATTCCGTTTCCTTTTGGTTTTCCGCTTAGCCCGCTTGGATTATCTGCTTTCTTTTTTCCGGTTTTTCTTTTGGAAAAATTTATGCGAAGCGAAGCGGAGCAAACCACAACAGGAAGCGGGAAACGAGGAAAGCGAGTGAGTAAATAACATTTTTCAAACATCAAAATTTTAGCATTATGGCACACAACATCAATTTCAACGAGCAAACAGGACGTCATTCATTCTTCAGCGTTCAACAAAAAGCGTGGCACGGTTTGGGGCAAATCGTAGAGCAGTACCCAACAAGCGAGGAAGCAATAGTACACGCAGGTTTAGATTACGAGGTTATCAAATCCCCACTGTTTACACAGGGCAGAACAATGAGCATAGGCGACAGCGGAGAACTGATTGAAGCCAACGACATCTTAGTACCTAACAGTTTCGCCACACTTCGCACCGACACCAATACACCGTTAGGCGTAGTAGGCAAAGACTACCATATCGTACAAAACCGTGAGGCATTTAATTTCTTTGATGCTATTGTAGGTGGAGGCGAGGGAATATTGTACGAAACCGCAGGGGCATTGGGCAACGGGGAACGCATTTTTATCACTGCCAAGCTACCCGACTATATCCGTGTAGGTAACGGCGACGACGTAACAGAAAAGTACATTTTCTTAACCACAAGCCACGACGGTAGCGGAAGTATTACCGCAGCATTTACCCCTATCCGTATCGTATGCCAAAACACCCTTAACGCTTCATTGCGGAGTATGACCAACGTAGTGCGTATCAAACACACGTCAGGAGCAAAACAACGCCTTGAAAACGCTCACAAGGTTATGGGACTTGCCAACACCCTAAGCACACAGTTAGAGAACATTTTTAATGACTGGGCTAAAGTAAGGGTAACAGACCGAGAAGTAAGAAAGCTAATCCAGTTGGCACTTTGCCCGAACAAAGAAACGTTTAACCTGCTCAAAAAAGGTGCGGAAGATGAAGTTTCCACCGTGTTCAAAAACACCGTAGATGATGCCTTTGAATACGCTATGATAAGCGACACCCAACAAATGGCAACTACCAAAGGCACATTATTCGGGACTTACAATGCCGTTACAGGTTACTTTCAGAATGTACGCAATTACAGGGATGGCGAAGCCAAACTACAATCCATTGTAATGGGCGGTACAGCACAGCTAAAGACACAAAAAGCCTTTGAACTGTGTACAGACTTTGCCTATTCAGGAGCAGAGATTTTCAACTTCAATTAATCATCAAAGGCGACTGCCTGCAAAGGTGGTCGCCTACTAAAAATAAAAGATATGAAAGCATTAGATAAAATGGACAACCTCGATAAAGCGGGCTTGTTGTGCAAACTTTTTCCCGCAGAACTGGAGAACCTGCAAAACGCTATAAAAACGCAATGCGACTACTTCCTGCAAAATGAAACAGCATTCCGTGAGGGTTGGTATCAAAAGGGATTTTTCACCGCTGAATTTTGGTACAGGCTTGTGCAGAATGCACAAAAAGGAACAGCCCAAAATGAACCTCTTTGGAAACGCCCGAACTGGTTTACAGACCATTTTTTTGACGGACACAATTCAATTTTCGCTATTCACTGCCTGATTGAATATACAGATGATGCACAATGCGACCCGCAATTAAAACAGGCGATACACCTGCTTTTCGGGAGCGACAAATTTTTACAGATAACCTTAAACGATAAATAATTATGGCTAATTGGTGCAACAACTGGGTTATTTTTGAGGGAACACCCGAAGCAATCGAACAGATAACACAGCTATTCAAATCAATGGCTGAACAGGAACATAAAGACGACTGCGGGCAATTACCCGATTTCGTACAGGACACGCACGGAGATTATTTCTACAATATCAGTCAGGATAATGAAAGTGCGGGCGTGTTTCAGTATGAAACAAAATGGTCGCCAAACACGGAAGCGGTAAAGCAGATAGCCGAACATTTCAAAGTGAATTTCACACAGGACTATGAGGAATTAGGATGCTTAGTATATGGTCAGGCAATATTTGAAAACGGCATACTAAACGACACCTGCTTAGATAGCCAGGACTTTGACAGTTACGAATTAGACGAGGAAACAGATACCTACCATTTTGAGGGCAAGGAGTATGACAGCGAGTGGGAAATTCTCGACACATTGTTAGAGCGTAAAATGGCTAATGCTAAAATTCAGCACAATGAAAATTAGAGATAAAAACGGGAACTGGATTGAGGTTACTGACCTTAAAAAAGCTATTCAACAAACTGGGTGGTATAAAGAATATCCGCATAATCCACCTGTGAAAAGCGACAAGGAAAGGCAGGCATATTGGACAGATATGCACAAGAAATTAATAGCTTTAAGAGAACAGTTAAACAAGCCGAAAAATTAAAACACCGTACGACCCAAAAAGTCGGGCGGCAAAAAGACAGATCCTCCCGATGGTCGGGCAGTCTTTTTGCTTTAAATGGGAGCAATCCCCTTTAGTAAAATGCACCACTACACAATTCCTTTTTCTTCTCCATTTTACCAAACAGGTTGCAGCGTTATTGTTTGGGATATTCATTATCCCAATGATTGGTTAATAATAATAATAATAATAATAATAATAATAATAATAATAATAATAATAATAATAATAATAATAATAATAACTTCCTTTCTTAATCAGCGAACAAAGAAAAGACACTGACTAATTGATTTTGAATTTTCATAAATCTGGGTTAATGCACTTTTTTAAATTTGCTAAATTTGTTTTATAGCAAAAACTGCAAATTAATATATGGGAGGAGTTAAACAGAGATGGCTTGAATTAGAAAGTAGAAATTTAAGCAATATTCCAGATAAGAATATTTGTATCAAACATTTTGATGATAAAAGCATTAATCGCTTTATTAGGCAAAACTATCACGATGGTTATTGTGATTATTGCGCTAAGGAACTAAAAGTAGTTTCTCTTGAAGATTTAATGGAATTTATTATGGATGGTATTTCAAATTTCTATGAAGATGCCGCCAACTTTATGAGTTACAATTCAAGAGAGGGAGGTTATCTTGGAGAAATCTATACCCCTGACGAACTTATACAAGAACACATAGAGTTAAATGCTGAACCTTTTGAGGTTATTGAAGATATTGTTAATTCAATTGAAGATATTGCTTGGGCTCAACCTGACCTGTATTACGACAATATTAAAGATGATTTAGAATTTCAGTGGAATTACTTTAAAGAAATCATCAAACATAAATCCCGCTACCTTTTTTCATCAGCAGACAGCAGCCTTCCTAAAGCCTTGCAAATACTACAAGAGGTTGGTAAACTTATATCAAAATTAAATATAATCAGGATTATCCCGGCAGGAACAAAACTTTATCGTTGTAGACAACACGACTTCAAAACAAAAATTATAGATTTTAACGAAATCACTGCTCCCCCTAACAAAAAAGCAATTTATCCAAATAGGTTTAGCCCTTCAGGAATATCAATGTTTTATTCCGCTTTTGATGATGATACAGCAATTTTAGAAACAATAAGCAGGACAGATAAATACAAAAGGTATGTAACGATTGCGGAATTTGAAACCTTAGAAAATCAGGTTGTTGTTGATTTTAATAAGCTCCCAAAAATTCCAAGTATTTTCGGCATTAAGGACAAGAAACGATATTACCTTATTTTATTTCTATACTCATTTGTAAGGGATATAACGCAACAAATTATTAAGGATGGTAAAGAACATACCGAATACGTTCCAACTCAAGTTGTGACTGAATTTTTAAGGTATCCATTCAATAAAAATAGGAAGAATAAAATATCGGGGATTATTTATCCCTCATCGCAAAATAGAAATCATCAATCGGCAGTGTTTTTTTGGGATGACGAATTAAGTAGAGAAAAAGTAAAATTGAACACCTTAAAAAGAAAGAAAATTATTTAATGAAAATTGACAGTGAACATATTGTAAAGCAATCTGAAGAGTTTGCATTGAATATAGCCAAGCAAATTTCAAAAATAACAGTTAGACCGTTCTGTGAAATTTCCTTTCATTCATCGGAATATAGAGATAGGAAAACGCTCTCAAATTATTTGCATAAAATTCCTAAAAGCGACAATCCACTCATTTATATTATTCAGATTAAATCCCCGAAAATTTTAAGCACGCTGATTGATTATTTTGAAGATTATCAATCAGCAAATAAGCTAAAAGTAAAGAATAAAGACCGTGTTAACCTTTCCCGGTACAACAAGACTTCATCAGATATATTATATGTTGGAAGCTCAACGACTGATTTCAAGACAAGAATTAAGAACCATCTTGGCACAGAAGGAAATCGGGTTTATAGTTTGCATTTATGCAAGTGGGACAATTGTTTAGAATACGATTTGAATATTTTTGCATACGAAGTCATTTCAGAAAGCAATGAAATTATTGAACGTTTCATTGTCGAAATTCTTGAACAGCAATTTTGGGATAAGTTAAGCCCGATATTTGGAAAACGAAGTGGTTTATAACCCAAAAAATAGATTAAACAACTGAATTAATGAAAACATTATACGTTATTGGTAATGGATTTGACATCCATCATAAATTAGACACAAGGTATCAAAGTTTTGCAAACTACTTGGCTGAAAATGATAGTGAGGTTTATGAACTCTTATTAAATTATTATGGACTTCCTGATATTACAAATCCTGAATTGACAGATGAAGAGTATGCGTTATGGTCAAGATTTGAGCAAGCCTTAGCTGACTTGGATTATTTATCGGTATTGGACGATAATTCCGACTTAATTGCTCGCCCTGGTGCTGAAGATTTTCGAGATAGAGATTGGCATAGTTATCAGATAGAGATGGAAGAAATCATTAAGGATTTAACGACCACTCTAATTAGCGACTTTAATAAGTTTATTCTTGAAGTCAAATACGAAAGTATTTCTGATGATGTGCTAATTGACTTAGAAGACGATAGCCATTTTTTAAATTTCAATTATACTAAAACACTACAGGAAAGCTACGGCATTCCCGAAGAACGAATAACCTATATTCATAACAGAGCAGATATAGACAATTGTACTCTTATTTTAGGACACGGAACTGACCCTGCAAATTTTGATGAGAAAGAAGAAGAACCGCCACAAGGATTAAGCGAAGAAGAATTATACGAATGGCGTGAGCAAAAGGCTGATGAATATGACTATTCTTATGAAAGTGCCAAACAAGAAATACTATCTTATTATACAAAGGCATTTAAAAATACGGCTTCAATTATCGAAAACAATATTGTTTTTTTTACCAATCTTACTGAAGTTGAAAAAGTTATTGTCTTAGGGCATTCTATTTCAGAAGTAGATTTAAAATATTTTGAGGTATTAAAAGCCAAACTAAATGAAAATGTAATTTGGAATGTTTCGTATTACAGTGAGCTTGAGAAGCAAGCACATAAAGAAACACTATTGCAACTTGGAATAAATAACAACAATATTGTCCAAATAAAAATTACAGATTTAAAAAAGCAATCTTAGTTATTAGTAAAGTATTCCTGTGCAAATTTTGCTATTCCCACACTAAAATATTTACCACCATTAGTAACAACCTCAATGGCTTTCTTAAAATCATACACATCGCTACCAATAAGCAAATAGCCCATAAAACCCATTTCCAAAAGAGATTTTACGACTTTTTCAGCATCAATATCACTATGCCCAATCAGTTTAATGATTGGGTATAGTGTCCTTAGTTCTTGAAGCTGTGCCAGCACATTCTTATCGTAAAAATCAAGGTCAATAATACAAATTTGGGGAAGTTCCTTTAATGCAGACAGTTGAGATATTCCGTCTTTAATGTCTTCCGAACGGAACAATACGTCAATTCCTGAAGTGACAAGGTCGTTATAGGCTAAATCAACTATTAGGCGTTTATCGTTGATAAATGCAATGCCGATTGCTTTAGGGGTATTTACAGTTTCCATACTACCAGTTTTAATGTTAGTGTAGCCCTGCACAAAAAAGAAAGCGCAGGCAACCACACTTACCGACATTGAGGCACTGGTATACCCGACAACGAATAAGCGAGCGCCCACGCCTATAACGTGAGCGTTCCTACTTATCTGTCCCGTTGTCTTAAAAATTACCAGTTTTCAATGTGGGACTTAAAGCAAAAACACTTTAAGTATTTCTATATTTTCAAAAGCAAAGATACTAAACTCGTTCTGATACGAAAGTATTAATCTGTACTAAAATTGGCTATTTGTTATTTGTATTATTGGAGATATAGTTCCGTTCCAGGATTGTCAGAATATCACTCTCCTTATAAATTATTTTGCCCCCTATCTGTATATAAGGCAGGATATTATCATCACGGTATTGCTGTAAAGTCCGTTTGCTGATATGGAGCAGTTCGCACACATCTTCGCCCGACAAATAAATTTCTCCGTTCATTACAGGACGATAGTTTTTTAATATTTCTTCGATACGGTTTCGCAACTGCATTATCATCTCCTGATGGGCGATGATTTCTTCGGTGTCATTCGTTAATAAGTCCATTGTCGTTTGTATTGTAGGGCTGCCCGGCTTTGAGCAAAGCCTGTATGTCCGAGAGTTTATAATAATTTTTACGGTTCAGTTTGGAATAAGGCAATAAGCCTTTGTCCTTATAGGTCTGCAAAGTCCGTTTGGTAATGTTCATCATCAAACACACTTCCTGGTTATCGAGCCATTTCTCCTTTTTGAAAATCGGCGTGTATTTCCTCGTGGCATTTTCGGTCATTTCCAAAAGTTCCCTTAGCTCATTCTTCATTCCGTCCAATGCGGATTTTTGTATAGCGATAACTTCCATAGTCTGCTCAATTTTTCTGTGGAAGTCGAATTTATAAAGGCATATTGCAAGGTTGGAAAATGTGGTATTGATTGGCTTTGAAAGGCAGTATTTGGCATTGTATAGTAGGGATTGGTATAAAAAAGCCCCGAAAAAACCGAGGCTGTGATTTATTGCGGTTCTACTTCGCCAATTTCAATATTCTATACGCTCCCCTTGCCACAACCACAAATACAATAGCTCCGATAATCAAATCGGGATAGTTTGAATTAAGCCAATGAACCAAAAAACCTGCAACGATAACTCCCGAATTGATTATAACATCGTTTGACGTGAAAATCATCGAAGCCTGCATATGTGCTTCTTTGCTTTTGTTCTTTTGCAACAGGTAAAGACAAAGTACGTTGGCTATCAATGCCAAAACAGAAACAATAATCATTGTTTTGAAATCGGGCATCGCTTCTATTCCGATAAAACGTCTGATAACTTCAACAAAACCGATAACGGCTAACAGGATTTGAAAGTAACCTGCAAATTTGGCGATATTGTTTTTTCTTGCAATCGTACCCCCAACAGCAAACAAAGCCAATGCGTAAACGATGCTATCGGCAAGCATATCCAAGCTATCCGCTACCAATCCCATTGAGTTGGAAAAAATACCGAACAACATTTCCAATCCAAAGAAAACGAAATTGATAATCAATACCGTCCATAGTAGTTTCCGTTGGCTATTGCTTGTATCTGTTTCAACAACTCCGTTAGTTTCTTCGGTTGAAATCAGCGTTGTATTTAGGTTCAAGGTTTCCAAAGCTGAAAAAATCGGCTCTGGGTTTCCACTATGGTAAACATTTAGTTTTCTATTGGGAATATCAAATTCCAATGACTTTACCGTATCAAAGTTTTGCAGTTTCATACGGATTAATTGCTCCTCACTTGGGCAATCCATTTTTGTTATATTAAATATGGTTTTATTCATCTTCTTAAAGTCTAAATTTTATTCCTCCGTTAATTACAAATCCGTCTAATGGTGCATAGATGTCTTTAAAAACAGGGTTGGTTATTGTACCTGTATAAATGTTGTCGAAACGTGTCTGTCTTGTATCAAAGAAATTTTCAAAGTTGATGTACAAAGAAAACCGTTCCCAAATTTTTTCAGCCATAAAGCCACATATAACATAGTCTTTTCCTGTTGTTCCGTCATTGAGCTTTTGCGGACTAAAATAATAGGCTTCCAAACCGATTTTCCATTTATCCTCTATTTCATACATAAGTACAGAGTTAATGCGGTGTTTTGGTGTTAGTGGATTTTCGGTATTTGTTCCGTTTTCAATCAATCGGGTATCGGTAAAAGTGTAGCCCAAAAACAATTTAAAATCATCATAACCGATTTTGATATTTGTTTCTGTTCCTTTGGTATGAATGTAGCCCGATGAATTGATGAACTGATAAGTATTTGCAGTTATATTTTGAAGCAACAAAGGGTTATCCAAATAGGTGTAAAAGAATAAATGATTTATGCTAAATGTCCAATCATCGCCAATATTAGTACGGTAATTTATGTCAGCATTTGCTCCGTAGCTCTTTTCTAATTTATTGGTATTATCATCAATAGGCATTACGTTTTGATATTGTATGCGTTCGCTTTCTTCGGTAAAAATGGTTGGTGTTTTGTAGCCAAATCCGCCCCCGATACGTGAAGTCAATCCGTTTGCAATCTTAAACAATGCCGATACTCTTGGCAAAAAAACAGCTCCATAATCTATCACGTAATCTGTTCTTAAACCTGTCTCTAATTGAAGCCAATCCGTAGCCTTAAAAGAATTTTGAACGAAAGCCCCGAATGTGGTTTGGTTGTAATCTCTCAAAGGAAATGCGGTAATCTGCTTTTCTTTAAAATTGTCCGTCCAAACATTAACGCCTGTTACCCATTCTGATTTTTCTTTGCTGTGGGTATAGCTTGCTTCCGTAAAAGTGGCTGTTTGTGTTCCCTCAAACTCGTAATTGGGAATAGCTGTATTGCGGTTAAAATAACTTACGCTGTTCTTTATCTGTACAAAACTGTTTTCGTTTACAGTATGGTCAAAAACAAATTGGGTAGAATAGCGTTGTGTTTTGTTTTCTTCAAAATATTGGTGTGTGTTATCGCCTTTGCCTTTGATGTAAAGCATATCGCCACCCAAACGGTTTTCAATGGTGGTGTTAATACCAAAGTTCATTTTTGTTTTATCATTGAAGTAAACAAATAATTTAGGGTTCAGTACATACCTTTCAAATTTAGGAATGGCAGAAAGCCCGATTTGTGCAGGGTCGTAAGCTCCATTACGATTATGCGAAGCAAATATTGTTGTTCCGATTTTCTTAAACTTCTGTCCGTAAAAACCGTTGATGTCTAAACCTCTGCCCGATGTTCCGTTTAAATGAAAACGCAAATCCCTTTCTTCCGTTGGTGTCTTGGAAATCAGGTTTACCAAACCTGCTATTGCTCCACCACCGTACAGCGTAGATGTTGAACCCTTAATAACTTCAACCTGCTTTAAGTCAAGCGGTGGAATTTGCAACAAGCCTAACCCACTTGAAGCACCCGAATAAATAGGAAAACCGTCTTTTAAAATTTGCGTATATCGTCCGTCAAGCCCTTGAATACGAATACTTGCGTTGGCACTTGTGGGCGATGTGGTTTGTACGTGAATACCTGTACTCTCACTCAAAAGCATACGAATATCCCCTGCTTTCATATTGCCTTTTTCGTCTAACTCCTCACTTCCTATAAACTCAATGCGTGTAGGGATATTTTGTATAGTTCTTGTACTTCTTGTTGATGAAATAACAATACCGTCTAACTCCGTTGAACTTTCATAAAGTAAAATCTCAATCGGGGTTGTATCTGCTAACGGAAAATTAAAGCTGTCGGTACGTTGGGCAAAACCAATATAACTAAATTGAATTTCCTGTAAACCGTTTGGAATACCTGTTAATATGATTTGTCCGTTTTCATCGGAAGTTGTTCCGATTGTTGTGCCTGTAATCTGTGCAGTTACACCCATTAAAGGCTCTTTTTTCTCGCTGTCTTTTATTACAGCTTTGAATGTATTTTGTGCATATACACAAAGGTTGAGTGCCATAAAAAATGACACAATGAGTATTTTTTTCATTGTAAAAATGATACTTAATGTGAATAAATAAATGATAGTGGTGCGATACACCACTTGCAATTAGTTTGTGCCGAAAGCACTATACATTAAGCAAGTTGTGGGGGATGCCAAACGGAAAAGGGAAAATCAGAAATAGGTGGTGTTGGCATTGTGCCTAATTTTCTTTGCGGTTCTTTTACTGAATGTGTGATAGAGAAATGAAAAGTAGTTAAAACAAATCCTGTACAGGTATTACAGCTAAAAAATGGCGAACAACATCCCTTATTGCAATCTTGGTCGTCCTGTTCGTTTTGTCCTTGCTCGGTGGTATGTTCCTGCATACATTTATCCTCAATAAAAGTCGGTACGGCTGATAACAGCAATACATAGACGGCTAATATTAAAGATATAAATTTCATTCTGCAAAGTTAGATAAAAATTGATTGTGCTGCCTCGCAAACTTTATTTTGGTTTTTAAAGCTAATAGGCTTAGTTATCGTTGTTGTTCCGTTTTTACTTCCTGTTGTTTTTTCTCTCTATCTTTTTTCATTTGCGAATACGACCAAATGAAAAGAATACCGATAATAATCAAAGCGTAGGCAATCCACTTGCCAACACGTTCTATAAAACGGATAAATACAGATGCTTCAAAGCTCGAAAAACCCTCCGCACCTACAGCATTACGTCTGTAAAATTTCCTGCGGCTTATCCAATAGATAAGCCCTATCCCGATAACAAGCGGAATAATACCAAGCACTAATTGAGCAGTAACCGCATCCATATTGATTATAATTATATCAAGTAAAATTAAACAAAAACATCCTATGCCGAAAGTCGAAAAGCAAAAAACCGACCTGTAAAGTCGGTTTTTATCTTCGCTTATGTTGCACTTAATCGCTACTATTAAACTGAAAGCTCAATTGCTTTTCGTTCCCGAAGCTATCCGAAATCCAAACCTCAAAGGACTGTGATACGGTGGACGTGGAAGTGTAATACAACCTGAATTGTTCAGTTGGTAACGAATACAAATCGTTCGGCAGGTAAGGCGGTTCATCGTAATATCTAAGTGTTCCCTGTCCGTCAAATTGGAAGTAGCGGAGAAAATATTGCGTATTGCTGTAATTGCCTGTTCGCTGTATGGTAATGCGTATCTCTACGGTCTGCCCATTGGCAACCTCTTTAGGCACTGGCATCACGTTGACCTCAAAAGGAAAATCGTTCTGTATTTCGAGTTCATCATCTTTGCTACAAGATACCAACGTAACCGAAGCTGTGAGGATTGCCAGCAATACATATATCGGCAGTAAACCTATTCTGAATTTATTAAATATTCCTATCATTGTTTTACGTTTTAAAAATTAAACCTTAATCCCACACCTACGGACGGACGGAACTGTTCCAAGTCTGTACCCCACAAAATCTTTGTACGTCCTTGTAGGACTAACACAAATCGGTCTGACAGGTAGATTTCAAAAGTGAGCCGTCCGCCAGCTCCATAGATGAAGTTGTCCTCACTCAATATTTTCGCTCCGTCATACAACATCGCTTCGCCACGGTTAATGCTTTCATAACCGACTACGCCTGTTATTCCGAAGTTCAGCGTAATGTTCTTACGGGCATCGCCTAACAGGAAGAAGCTGTAACCACCCTCTGCGGAATAGGTTTCCTGCGGTATGCGGAGGTCTTTATACTCGTGGTACTGGTGGGTATATTCCAACGCCCAAAGCTGATAGTTGCCGTTCTTACCGTTTACCGTCATTGCTGCGCTGATGTAGTAATCATTGCCAATCTTATCATTTGACATTACACCTGCACTTATTTCCAATCCTTTCTGCTTCGGCAGCATCCTTTGCGCCTGTGCAGCCGTAATGCCTATCAGGACAAGCAGCACGGTATAGATATACTTTTTCATTTTCTTGTTATTGCTTTAAAGGGTTATTAAAATTTCAGGTACATATCGTCAATCAAACGAGCTTTGATTAAATCGGAATTTTCGACCTGCAATGTTTGATGTCTGCCCCCGTTCTTCTCGAAAATCTCAATCAGCAGCACCTTATCATCGGCAATGGTAAACTGGTCTAACAGGAACACGTTTTGTTCGGTCGATTTTCCGGCAATGCCGTCCAATGGCTTGTAAGTTCTCAAAGGCGTTAAAGGATGTTCCTGCACTACGGTACGTTTGGCTACCTTTTTATCCACCACTTTGAAATTGATAAAATCAATCTGAAACGGCACATTGGTACGGTTTCTCAATTCCGTATGGAAATAGTATTTACCGTTGTGGATGTAGATGCCTTTGAGGATAAACTGAATGCCGAAACTCTTAGCCCCGATATGCTTTACAATGCGCTTGTCTTTCTTGTAAATGGTTTCCAGTAGCAAGCCTGCCAGTGAGGGAGAATTGTTACCCAGTTCCTCAAAAAGCACATCGTTACCGTTGGCTTTATCCACCGCTTTTTGCATTGTGAGCAGGTCGTAGCTTAATGCCTCCGGGTAGGAACTGTAATACACGTTGAAGCTGTAAAAACGCCCGTCATTCGTGATAACGGAAAAATTCGTTTCCGGCTCAAAGTCCCTTACCGATGCCTTTACACGCAATACGTTTTCGGCATCTTCAGCCTTACCTGCAATCAGGTATTCGCTGCCCAAATCCACGTAACGGATGGCGGTCGGGAAAATCAGGTGCGAAGTTTTATCGTAGGTAACTTCCATACGATACGGTTCTATCTTGCCCAATGCAAGCGGTGTTTTTGCAGTTGCACTATCCTGTGCATAAGTTGTTACGGCAAAGCCGAGTATCAGGGCAATTGCCCAAAAGGTTTTTAAATGATTTTTCATTGTTTTATTTATTTGAGTTCAACATTATTTTTTAGATACAAGGAAGACCTGATAGCCTGCTTTGAGTGTAACTTTTGGCGTTCTTACTTTCTTGGCGAAATAGCCCGAAATACCCTGTACCACGCCACGGCTTAAGTCTGCGGCAACCTGTTGTCCGGCATTCTGCGTAAGCATTACGCTTGTTCCTCCTGTCTGGCTCATATTGCCCGCCATTTCGGTAAGGGCGTTCATTTCGGGCGAATACGGAACGTACAAGCCTTGCTGTCCGTCCAAATCGTAAATGGTTATATCTACCGGAATGATATTGCCCTCCAGTTCTACGGAGGTAACTTTTAATTGTAGCCTGCCATTCTGAAATTTTGCATTAGCTGTTACAATCGTTCCTTTTGGTATGGTACGTTGCGGGGTTTTAGCAGGCTCTAACAGTCGTAAACGCACACCCGTTTCGCCAACTACCGTTTGGGCTTCGTGTACACAGGCTTTGATACTGTTTTTAGGTTGTATTGCCTGTTCGGTAGAACCTGCGGTATAAAACCCCCTGTTTTTTGTTTGGCTCCAATCGGCTGCAAAGGCACTGTCCGACGGTTCACGGTACAGGGCTGATACGATGTTCTTTCTTGTGGGCGTGAACGATACAAATTGCTCTTTTTGATTAGCACCCGCAGCAGCAGGAGTTGCACCGTTGGCAGGAGCAGCGTTTCCGGTATTGGCATTTTGCGGAAGATATTTTGCTGCCATTTCATAGGATTTCTCCATTAATTTGAGTTGGTCGTCAACGGTGGCCACAGGTGGCACATCTTTTTCCGACAACTTTGCTTTAAGTTCGTCCACTTGCTTACGGAGTTCCATTGTTTCAGCGTTATCATCCTGATAAAAGGAACTCAATGCGCTTTGGGTATTTCGATAGCTGTTCAAAGCAGGGTTGCCGCTTCTTCCCGAATTTCTGCCACCACCGCCAAAGCCGTTGCTTTCCTCATCGTCAGGAAACTGCTCATCGGTCGGCTCTTTCTTATCTTCCGTATTCCAGTAATCAGAAAGCGTTGCAAGGGCATTGCGTTTTTCCTGCTCTTTACGTTCGAGCATTTCCTGCTCGTAAGCCTTGCCTTTGTCGGCAGGCATTCCTGCGCCCGTAGCCTGTGGTACGGCATCGTTCAGCCCAACGTTTTCGATTGCCTTTTTATCTGCGGACGGTTTAAATATGAGGTACATACAACCCACGAAGACAATCGCCATTAAGCCAAAGATTAAAGGCTTTTTGAGCTTTTCCTTGTTATTCTGTGTGCCGTTTTGCAGCACATCAGCGGTTTCTTTCGGGCTTCCCTCGGTTACCCGAACAACCGATTTTTTGTTCTCATTTTCTTTCATAAATCTGATTTTTTAAAATTGTTGATACACTATCCTGCAACCTTGCAGGGTTTTTACTTTTGAGGACAGGGTTTTCGATATGCTCAATGACCATATCGTGACCGGACTTTGAAGTATCGTACATCACTTTGCCAATGACCGCTACGGTAAGCAGCAGGTAACCCACAAAGAAGTACAGCGTATATTGGTGTTGCTTGCGCAAGGGTAATGCCTGCCAACGTTTGTCCAACTTGTCAAAGTACCTGTCCATATTTGCTCTTAATTTTTTCATAGCCATATTATTTCTGTGTTATAGCTTGAAACGTTTAGGACTTTTAACCGCCTTTTGCTTTGGCTCATTGTTGACCAGTGCGACCGCTTCCGTTAATTTGGGTGCGGATATGACTGACAGGTTTGCCAGTTCCGTTTTTTTGAGTAATTGCCCAAAGCCGTCTTTCTTGGCTATTTCCATTCGGCTAAGAGAGAATTTGCCATTCAGGTATTTTACCCACATATTGCATTCTACACGGGGCTTGTCATCGCCCGACCATTGTAGGTAGCCTGTCAGCAACAAGTCCTGTTTAGGTAAACTGTCTGCACCTTTTTGGCAACTTTCGAGATATTCGCTGATGCTGTCTTTCAGCTTTCCGGCATACGCACCCTGCGTATGGAAATACCCGTTATATCCTTTGTCAGTAAGGATTTTTGCGAACGTGTTTAAATCTGATAATGCTTCCATAAGATTGTTTTTAGCGTTCGATAACTTCAATGTCCCTGTTTTCAACGACTGCAAATTTTTCAATATTGAAGCCCTGCGGATTATTGTCGGAACGAACGGAGTTGACGAGATAGCAGGTAGTAATAAGGTTACGCCTGGTTACGTTGCTTGACCGGATGATGAACTGTTTGGCATAGGTGCGCACTGCATAGGGATAGTTGTCGAAATTGCAAACCACACTATCCACCTCTATGCGTTGCTGCACGTTCCCTGAAATGATACGGCTGTAATAGCCCTTTTCCGACAAGTCTTTGTAGTAATCAAATGCACTTTTATCGGCAAGGTTGAATGCCCTGCCCATATTGCTTTCAATAGCGTTTTTATCAGGGGCAAGGGTAAAGAACAGTTCGTGAAATCTCCTGACGTGTTCCCTTGCTTCAACCGGGCGGTTGATGCTCGCATCCTGCGACAAGGCAAGCATCAGGGATTTGCCGTTATCCAGTACATAGATTTTTTGGCGTTGTTCTTCTGCAAAGCGGTAGGAGTGCCATACGGCGTATCCTACCACGCCAATGCAGAGAACCGCAAACACAATGGCATATAATCTTATCTGCCTAAAGCTGTTTTCGATATTTCTTAGCGTTTTAAATTCCATTTTTTAGAATGATTAATGATTATTTATTCATCAGTTTACCGCCGATGTTTCCAACTGTTGAGCCTGCGCCTGCTCCGGCGATGTTTCCGGCTTTCATTGCTGTGGAGTTTACATTGCGGGTAAAGTTTCCTGCGCCTCCGGCTTGGATTACCCAACCTGTTACTGTCGGGATAGTGAAGTACCCGATGATGCCGATAATCATAAAAATGATGTACACGGTATTGCTCGTATCAGGTATATAGGTGGGGTCGGCAAGCATTGCTATATCCCTTTCTAAAATGAGGGATTGTATTCTTGCCAACATTGAGCTGAACAAGTCCGAAACAGGAAGCCACAGGTAAACGCTGACGTACCTCGTGAGCCATTGCGAGAGCGTGGACTGAAAGCCGTCCCATACGGAAATAGCAAAGGCTATTGGTCCGAGTATGGAGAGGACTATCAGGAAAAACGTTCGTATGGTATCAATGACCAAAGCCGCCGCCTGAAAGAGTATTTCCAATAGATTGCGAAACCAATCCTTTATGGCTTTCTCTATCTTGTAGGCTTGCCTGTCCATATACATACCCGCCATTGTTCCAATGTCGGAGGGCGACCATCCCAGTTCGTCCAGTTTTTTATCAAACTCTTCGTCTGATACCATATAGGCGGTTTCGGGGTTCCTTACCATTGCCTCGTATTCCAACTGGTCTTTCTGCTGTTGCAGCTTGTTCAGGTCAAGCACCTGGTCTTCCAGTATTTGGTGGGTTCCTACTACCACCGGGCTTAATACTGCATTGATGGTTCCCAATACGATGGTCGGGAAGAACATAATACAAAGCCCTAAAGCGAACGGGCGCAGCAAAGGGAACATATCAATAGGTTCGGCACGGCTTAAAGCCTGCCAAACCTTTAATGCCACATAGAACAATGCTCCCAATCCCGCCAAACCCTTAGCTACTGCCGCCATATCGCCTGCAAGCGGCATCATATCGTCATAAAGCGAACGCAGGAGTTCGTGAAGATTATCCCATTCCATTTTTACCAGTATTTTTGGTTAGCAGTTCCGTAGAGTTGAAGCACTCTTTGGGCATCGTTTTTCTTTTTCGCTCTTAGGTAGCTTACAGAAATGTTCTTATTGGTGTAGTAGCGTACAAGGCTGTGGTAATCCTTAACTTCTTTGTACACTCGGTCAATAATATCCATACGCTCTTTGTCATTTAGCGAAAGGCTTGAAGAGGTTATAATCTGCTTCAATTCTTTCAGCAGTTCCGTACTTTCATTGAGCAGTGCCGAATAACCATTGCCGATGGCGACTAATTCCTGCGGTGTGAAATTTGGGTCGTTCATCATCTTGCCAAAATTCTGCACATACATTTCAGACACATCGCCCACCAACAATACCGTTTGTTGCACCTTACGGGCATCTTTCACAAGGTTGTTGATGGCTTTCAGCTTGTCATAATATTCCTTACCCTGGTCGTACACTTTCTTCACTTCGTTGAAGTTCTTTATCACATTGCTCACGGTCGAAGAAGTCTGTATGATTTCGTTCGCAGAGTTGATAATTCCTGAAGCCAGGTTTGCAGGGTCAGTAACTACAAACTGGGCTTTTGCTGACGGTGCTACGGCAAGCATCAGTGCCGTACACACCAGATACAATACTTTTTTCATTGTTTCTGAATTTTTAAATTGTTAATGACTATTGATTTGAATTGTCCCGCCTTTGCATTGCGATATGCTTAATGGCGAGTTCTACATTGCCGTCCAGTTCAGCAGCAAGCTGCATTACTTCCATTTTTTCGGTTTCTTCGGTCGTATAGGCGAGGTATTCCTCCAAACTAACTTCGGTGGCATAGACTGCCGAGTGCGTACCACCTAAGCCAATCCAAACCTCTTTGTAAAGTCGGCTTGCATCGTTGTTCATATTGATGGAAAGTACCTGCCCTTTCTCTTTGTCAGTAAGCCCCAACATCGCCTGTATATCATCAAACTTGTTCATATACTTGCGTTGGTCAAGCAGGATTTTACAGTCGGAGTTGTTGATGATACTTTCTTTGACAATAGGCGACTGGATGATGTCGTCCACTTCCTGCGTTACGACAATCGCTTCTCCAAAGAATTTGCGGACAGTCTTAAAAAGATACTTGATGTATTCTGCCATTCCCTCTTTGGCAATCGCTTTCCAAGCCTCCTCAATTAAGATGAGCTTGCGAATACCTTTCAGTCGGCGCATCTTGTTGATGAACACCTCCATAATGATAATCGTAACTATGGGAAAGAGGATTTTGTGGTCTTTAATCGCATCAATTTCAAACACGATAAAGCGTTTGGAAAGCAGGTCTAACTGCTTGTTGGAGTTCAGCAAATAATCATACTCGCCACCCTTGTAATAGGGTTCGAGTACGTTCAGGAAATTGGCAATGTCAAAGTCCTTTTCCCTGACCTGCTTTTCTTCCAGTACCTTGCGGTAGCCGCCTTTTACATACTCATAGAAACCGTTGAATGACGGGTAAACATCTTCCGTTTTGATACGTTCGATATAACCGCTTACCGCATTGGAAAGGGCAACTTCTTCAGAACGGGTCGGCGGTTCATCATCACGTTTCCATAAGGTCAGTATCAGGGTTTTGATACTTTCCCGCTTCTCAATGTCGAACACGCCATCATCTGTATAGAAAGGGTTAAAGGCAATCGGGTTATCTTCGGTATAAGTGAAGTAAACACCGTCTTCGCCTTTGGTCTTTCCTTTGATGAGTTCGCATAAGCCCTGATAAGAGTTACCCGTATCTACCAACAGTACGTGTGCGCCCTGTTCGTAATACTGCCGTACCATATGGTTTGTGAAGAACGATTTACCCGAACCCGATGGACCAAGTATAAACTTGTTCCGGTTCGTGATGATACCCCGTTTCATAGGCAGGTCGGAAATATCCAAATGGATAGGTTTTCCTGTAAGCCTGTCAGCCATCTTGATACCAAACGGCGAGGGCGAATTGTGGTAGTTGGTTTCTTCCGTGAAGAAGCACAGCGCAGGTTCGATAAAAGTGTAAAAACTTTCCTCACTAGGAAAGTCGCCCGCATTGCCCGGCATTCCTGCCCAATACAAAGTGGCTACGTCCGTTGTGTTGTGGCGTGGCTTACACTCCATCAGTGCCAATGCACTACCGCAATCGTTCTTTAGCTGCTTCAGTTCCGCAGGGTCTTCCGACCACGCCATAATGTTGAAGTGCGCACGGATAGAAGACAGCCCGAAGCTGTGGGCTTCGTTCAGGTACTTTTCTATCCACTCTTTGTTGATTTGGTTGGCACGGCTGTACCTCGCCAGCGAGTGCATATTCCGTGCGGACTTCTCAAACTTTTGCAGGTTGTCTTCGCTGTTATCCAAAAACAAATACTGGTTGTAGATGTGGTTGCAGCTTAACAACAAGCCCACAGGCGCAGCGAATGATAAACGGCAGTCGCTACGGTCGGTAGATAGCTTTTCAAAACGGGTATCTGCCGATACCGTTCCGGGCAGGTCGTCCGTATCGGAAAGCGTGTGCAGGCACAACCTTTTGTTGCCGATACGGACTTCTTCACCTCCCAATGCGATGTCCTGCATTGGTGTTCCGGCTCCCCTCGATAGCGTGAGGTACTGTTCCAGTAATCCCTGCGTATCGTCCGTGCCGATAATGTCCTCTTCGGTCAAACGTCGCAGGCTTACAAAACCGCTATCGTTCACGATACGCTCAAACTGGGCGACCGCCTCCATAAAGCGGTGTATCGTTTCCTTGTTCCTGATTTCCTTCGGTATCAGCGTACCTTTGCAAAGCGAACTGAAGTTGCTTTGCATCCGCATTCTTTCCTTAGTGGTCTTCGTAAGAAACAGGTAACAGTAATGGTTTAAGAACGGTCGCTCGTTGAAATGGCGTTGGTAAGATTTCGATAAAAAACTCTGGTCTTTTATTGCCAAATCGGGCGCATAACTTTCCTTGATGTACCAATCCTGTTTGTGAATGACCGTAAAATCAGGCAGGGTTTTAATAGCCTTGTGCCAGGCGGAATGTATCGCTTCGTACTCCGCAGAAGCTACCGTGAACAGTTCCGGCAAGCGTACTTCAAAGCAGGCGGTAATATCTGCATCTTTGGAAAGAATGCAGTTGTTCTCTACTGCCAGCAACGGAAATTTGTTTTCCAGTGTGGTGGTCTTTGCTACATTTCTCATACGGCATTCTGTTTAGGAGTGAATTTTAAATAGCGGTGTACAGGCTTGCGGCAGATGATGTAGCGAGGATGCCTTTTATTGGCTGCAATTTTCATCAGCCCGTGTTCGCCATACTTGCGGTTCAGCGAAAAGGTCTGCCATACGATGAGCGAAGCACCACCTGCTCCGAGGAACAGGCAGATGTAAGAATTGACGCCTGCCATATACAGTATCATCACAAGGATGAGCGTACCGAGCAGCCCGCCTGCGAAAATGAACAGGTATTGTGCTTTCAGCCCTTTAAATTCCACCGTCCTGCCGATGCCTTTGTTGATATTGTAATTCATAAGGCAAAGGATTAAAGGAAGAATGAACGCAGGATGGTAGCGGCAACAATCAGGAAGATACACGCACCGAACCACGAAGCTGCAGTCTTACTCGTGTCGGGGTCGCCGGAACTGAATTTGTTGTACACCTTAACGCCCCCGATTAACCCGACTACCGCACCGATGGCGTAGATTAACTGCGTTGCGGGGTCGAAATAAGAGGTTACCATTTGGGTAGCCTCGTTGATACCTGCCGAGCCGTTTCCCTGTGCGAACGCACCAATTGCTGACAGCATTGCCAAGGCTGCCAGCCAAACTTTTTTTCTCTGTTTTTCCATAATTGAAACACATTAATTTGTTACTGTTTATCCCGCACCTTGCGAGCTTTCGGGACAAATGTCTTGTGGAAAAAGAGGCGTTATGAGAAAGTGGCAGTCAAAGGAAGTGTTTGGCTGTGAGTGGCTTTGCAACAAGCATTTGAGCATAAAAAAAAGCCAAACTTTTTACGGTTTGAGGTTACGTTTCAATAATAACTATTATGGATTTTGCACTTTTATTCTATAGAAGCGGTTATCTGTCACTCAAAACGAGCCAAAATCCAAAGTTTATAGCTGAAAGCTTTCGCAAACGAAACCAAATTAGTAGATTTGCCAAAAGTGTCAAGAAATAAATTTCAAGATTATGAAAGAAACATTTGGCGAATATATTCACAAGCTAAGATTAGATAATGGTTTAACATTAACTAAACTTGCGGCTGCATTAGACATAGACCAATCTACCTTATCAAAAATTGAAAACGGTAAAAGAAATGTACCTGCTGAAATAATACCGAAACTTTCAGCATTTTTCAGTCTTGACTTAAAAAAATTAGAACACGAGTATCTAAGCGAAAGAATTGCAGAATTAATTTATCCGGAGGAGGAAACTCAAAAGCTATTTTTAGCTGCTGAGGAGAAAGCAAAATATATGAGAATTAAAAACCAACATCAAAGTACACTCAAGTTTTAATTATGGTAGGAGCATCATTATTTTCAAGTGCAGGCATAGCAGAAACTTACTTTGAAGAAGTAGGAATTAATATTATCGCTGCTAACGAATTGGTTCAGGAAAGAGCTGACCTATATCAGGCATTGTATCCAAATTCTAAAATGATTGCAGGTAGCATTTTAGACGATAAGATTTTTAAAACACTCGTAGAAAGTACCCCTGAAAAATTAGACTTTCTAATTGCTTCACCACCTTGTCAAGGAATGAGTGTTGCAGGAAAAAATCGGAATATTGAGCAAATGCTTAAAGATGAAAGGAATTATCTTGTTTTTAAAATAATTGATTTCATTAAATTAAAATCTCCCGATTTTGTACTGATAGAAAATGTACCAACATTTTTTAAGATGGTTTTGCCATACCAAAATCAACATTTAAAAGTAATAGAGATTTTAAATCTATTATTCGGCAAAGAATACAAAATTGAAGCTAATGTGTATGATGCTTCTGAATATGGTGTTGCTCAAAGACGGACAAGAGCAATCATAAAATTGTACCGAAAAGACAAAAAATGGGGACAACCTATAAAGTCTGAAAAGCAAATAACAGTCGAAGAAAAGATTGGTTTTTTACCAAGTATTGAGGCAGGAGAACAGTCAAAAATAAAATGGCATTTTGCCCGAAAACATTCGGATAATCACGTACTGTGGATGAAGCATACCCCAACAGGAAAAACTGCTTTTGAAAATGAAGAATACTTTCCTATAAAATCTAATGGAGAAAAAATAAAAAGTTACAATACCACATACCGACGAATTAAATGGGATGAACCCGCTCCCACCATTACAATGCGAAATGATGCAATCAGTTCACAATTGAATGTGCATCCAGGAAGAAAATTAAAAAACGGAACTTATTCTGATGCAAGAGTTTTAACACCTTTGGAGTTAATGTTGTTGTCCTCTCTTCCACAAAATTGGAATATCCCGGATAATACACCTGAATTACTTATTAGAAAATGTATTGGAGAATGTATTCCGCCTTTGTTAATTAAAAATATTGTTGCTCAAATAAATCAATAATATGACTTTACGAATTGATAGTAAGAAATGGATTTTATACAGACATACAAGAGATTTTGAAAAACTTTGTGTTGTTGCTGAATTTTTGAAGTCATACACCAAGACAGGAATTTCAAAAGATGAGAAAGCGCAATTAAATTCAAAGTTACGTGAGTTAGGTTTGTATAGCGAAAGAAATCCTGAATTACCGCTTGATGCGATAAACCATAAAATCAATCAGCTTTCATATTATATGTTTGGCTACCAAGCCAAGGTTGATGGGCAAGACCGTTTTTTATTTAGTCCGCTTGGAAACTTATTTTTGAAAAACGTTGGGGATAAAGAGAAAATAGCCAAAATATTTCTTACAATGCTTTGGGCTGTACAATATCCCCATCCACATAGCGGAACGGATAGCGAATTTCAGCTTTATCCATTTCGTTTGATTTATAAATTGCTTTCAGAACCAAAACTATCTAACAAACTTTATGCTTTTGAGGTTGCGTACGTTGTTGTGTTTCTCAAAGAAGCTACTCAAAAAACATATGATGTCTTAATAAATGAATTATTAGCATTAAGAAAGTTTTCAGATGAAGAAATTGCTCAAAAATTTCAAGAAGACAGACACGCTTATGTGAACTCTGCTTATGAATGGGATTATTACGTTTCAAGTCTGTTTGAAAGTGCAGGTGTATTGAACAAACGAGAGGGAATTGTTATAACCAAACTACAACACGGAACAACCAATACTTTTAGGAAAATAACAAGAAACGAGGTTGCAATTCCTGAAAATTTAAAACAGTTAGTTCAGCAATTAGAAAATGAATATTCTTTTTTAGCAAAGCCTCTGTTGCTTAACGACCCTGAACGTTTGAAAATTGATGTTATTAAGGAAATTTACAGTTTTTACCCTAAGACACTTTTAGTTGAAATTGGCGAAGTAGCTGATGATATAAAATTTGAATTGCTTAATCTTCCGAAAATTATAGAACAATACGCAAACAATAACGAAGGAGCGGAAGCATATCTTTTTGAAGATGCTTTGACAGATGGTTTCAATATGTTCTACAATATAGAAGCCGAAAAAGTAGGCGGAGCAGGAAACACTGATTTGGAATGCCTGTATATTCCTAAAAAGAAAAAATTCGCCGTTGATGCCAAGTCGACCAAAAACAAACTTTCGGGTGTAAATGCTGGAAGATTAGAAGGGCACCGAGAAAAAATTGGGGGAGCTTACACAATTGTAGTTACGCCAAGATATGTTCCAGCGGTACTTCAAGATATTCGCACAAGTCCGATTGTAATTATTCGGGCAAACACTTTTTCGGAATATTTATACAACTGTATTGATAATGACGTGAGAGAAATTGACTACGAAGATTTTGATAATATCATCGTCAATAATCTTGGAAAAGACATCAGTAAAAACATTTCGGACCTGACTATTTCAAGGTTTGCAGCAAAAAATTAAAACTTACGATGATTACAATTACGAGAGAAAATAATATGGAATTAATGGCAAGATATCCAGACAACTATTTTGACCTTGCCATAGTCGACCCACCTTATGGGATTTTAAACAAAACAAAAAGAGGTGGCGACTACAAATTTAATATGGATGAGTACAGTCAATGGGATGTAAAACCCAATGATGATTACTTTAATGAGTTACTTCGGGTTTCAAAAAATCAGATTATTTGGGGAGGAAACTATTTCGGACAACTTTGGCTAAAAAGCGAATACAACAAAGGGTTTATTATTTGGGATAAAAACCAACCCGAAACATTGAATAATTTTTCAATGGCAGAAATGGCTTGGTCATCATTAGACAAGCCTTCAAAAATTTTCAGATTTAGTGTAAGAAAAAATAGAAATAAAATCCACCCAACACAAAAACCAGTAGAGCTTTACGAATGGCTTTTGAAAATGTATGCTAATCAAGGAGATAAAATCTTAGATACTCATTTGGGAAGTGGAACAATTGCAATTGCGTGTTATAATGCAGGATTGAGTTTGACAGCTTGCGAAATTAGCGAAACCTACTATTTAAAAGCATTAGATAAGATAAAGGAAGTCATTCCCGAAAGTGCAATCCATACGAATGATTTAGATGCTTTTTCTCTGACATTTCCCGAGCAAACAAAATCGAAAAACGGATTATATAAACAATATCAAGAACAGGTAGAACAATTGAGATTATTTAAAGAAGAACGAGCAAAGTACTATGCAGGTGTGAGATAGTTCCCATATAGCCATCTCCAAAATAATGTAATGAAAAAAGTAAAACTAAATAATATCGCAATTTTTGTGTTGTTCATTACATCATATATTCCGTTGTTTGGATTATTGATTTTGCGACAAGTCAAGCAAAATATTGATTATTTGAATTTTGGAGGTTTTAGTCAAGAAAGTGTATTTCTGGCTTTAGCAAAATTTGGGTTAAGCGTTTTTCTTTTTCTTACTGCAATATTCGGTTATATAGGGCTGAAATTTTTATTGATAAATTTAGATATAAAAAAATCAAATGGAGAGCTTGTAAAAGTCGTTGAAGTAGAAAACAAGAATAGTGAAAGCATCAGTTACATCTCAACTTACATTGTTCCCTTCATCTTCCAAGACACAAATAACTTATTTGACATTACGTCGATTTTCATTGTCTTGATAATCATATTTTTCATTTATACAAAATCAAATATGATTGTAATAAATCCAATATTGAGTATTACTCATACCCTTTACCAAATTGATTACAACAAGAAGAGCCAAACAAAAAAAGCTCTTTTGATAACAAAAGATGAAGATTTGGAAAGCGGGCAAGAAATAAAAATAAACTTAATTACGAAAAATATTTATTATGGATAAATCCATTTTGGTCGATATAATTGGTCAGGCAAGTGCGGAAAACTTAAAGATGTATTTTGTCACTCGTATTCTCAAAGAAGGAATGAAAGCTAACGCACGTGTTTTGGAAAAGTTTGACTTTAAAGTTTATCAGATAGAGATTACGGATGAAGTAAGAAACTATCTTTATGAACTTTCATTGAAACAGTTCAAAAAAATTCAGGATAATGAAGATTTAAACTTTTTCGATTATGATGTCATAGCTGACGAAACAGAACATCTGTTTACTTATCAAATGCAGAATAAAGTTGGCTCTTTTTCAGACGTTGTTTATAACCAATTAAACCAAAGCCCACCGAAAATCACAGATTTAAACGATATACTCCAAGATGAAACTCTTTGGGCATATTGTGTCGAGTTTGAAATTGACAGTAATAAATCTTTTTATACATTTAGAAAAATATCCCCCGGAAAAGTAGGAGTGGAAAAGGAAAAAGACGGAGAAAAGAAAAGCTTAGGCAGTCAGATAAGGACTTTTTTTGACACCAATACCAATACACTTTCATTGCTAAAAAGCGATACTGTTTATTTAGACAAACAAATAGATTGTATCTTTTATGAAGAAACTTTTTACGTATTGAAGAAATTTTACTTTGAGCAACTTGTCGGATTACAAGAAGAATATAAGAAGAGAGCGGAAGACGTAGCAACATCAATATCTAAACATCAGTGTTTTGGAGATATTAAGCTTCTAACTGATAAAATAGAAACAAAAGCTTCTATTCATAAAAAGTTGATGAAGTTGGAAAAATTAGGAAATCTAAATTCTTTAACTTCTAAAAACATAAAAAAGTTGGAAACATTGGGTAAAAAGAAAAAAGCACCGATAAACTTAAAAGATGGTAAAATCCAATTTGAAACGGAAGAAGATATAGATAATGTGGTCAAACTATTATGTGACTATTTCAAAACTGGAGATTATTCAGGTAAGCCCTACGGAACATACGCAGGTAAGTTACAAGTGACGGAATAATGTTGTCATTTCTCACAAGAGGCATAATAAGATAATGTCACACTAATACTCAGTTATACTCCTAAAAAAAAGGGAAGTCTATACAAACTCCCCAATGTCAAAATCACCCAAATCACTTTTCCGCAAGGTGGAAGAACCGTCGTCGCTTTCAGATGAAAGTGTGCTATCCAAAAGCTCGGCAATTTTTCGGGAAGCACCCTCAATGGAATTTTCCAGTAAGCTGAATAATTCGGTTCCCTGTAATTTCTGAACTATGGCTACCGCTGTTTCCTTTTGAGCCTGTTCCAAATTCTCTTTTTGGAGCAATGCCCCTACGGAGCTTAGTTCGTCGTAGGTAACCCCTTGGGCAAAACCGTTATCGCCACCGGATATTCCGTACCTGTTCCATTCTTCTTCCTCTTCCTCCAAATCAGGCATATTGCTGAAAACTTTGTCCAGTTCTTCCTGCGGAATTTGAATGCTGACGTTTTCGTTTTCGTCGTATTCAATGTCTAAATTATCAGGGTTTATCTCCTGTTCCGTTATTTGGCTTTCATTGGCAGTGTTTGGCACTGAAAGGCTTCTTACTGGCTTGGGTTGCCCCATAATATCGGGCAGGTTCGGGTTAACTTTTTCCTGTTTGGACTTTTGCTCCGACCTTTTATGAATGACAATCTTATCCTGCAAAAGCAGGACAATGACTATCAGCAGGCAAATCACAATTACTATTTCCATAATCTGATGCTTTAAAAAATGGGTTTAAACTTTTCGTTGAAATCATCGGTAATGGCTTTTTCAAACATCTCAAAATGATGCTCCAGTATGTTATCGAGATAAGCATACAGGGGTATGGCATCTTTACCAATAACCTGTACAATACGGGATAGCCGTTCGTGGTATTCCTGCCGTATATATATGCTTTTATCGCCCCGCTTTGTCATCGAATGGGTTTTCAAAAAGTGTTCGCCGTAGCTTCCGTCAAGGCTTTTTTTGATGCGGTTCCTTTCCCGTTGTACAGGCTTACTTTGTGGTAACTCAACCTGCTTTACCACATCTTGTTCCGCTTCCTTTTCCTGCTCTTCGGCAGGTAGCTGTAAACCGTCCTTTTTAACGCCGTCTACCATCAGGTTCATCATCATTTCCTCGTTAATGTCCGGCGTTACTTTTCTTTTATTGTCTTTCTCCATAGCACTACAATTGAATGATGTTTAAAAATTCGCTGATGAACAGGTCTAACTGGCAGGCTTTCATCAAACGCTCATCGGGTGGCATTACCGTAGAACGGAAAACCGTTTTGCTGTCCGCTTCGCTTTCCTTGCGAAAACGGGTGCTGTTCTTGATTTGGCTTTGCATCAGGCTTAATCCCAATTGCCCGATTAGCTGATTGTACACGTCATATAAGGGTGTGCTTTCCCTGCCGTCCACCTGGTTCCAGAAAAGATTAATGGTTTCTATAGATGTCTCGCCTTTTTTCATAATCACGTCCTGTAAAAGCTGTGTGAAGATGAGCGTACTTTCCATTACCACACGGTCTGCCGTGATGGGCGTGAAAATGTGGTGCATACCTGCCAATGCTTTCAGGATGCCGGGCGTGTTTACAGTTCCGGGCAGGTCGAAGAACAGCACATCAAGCGGAACGGGAGAAGTGTTTACAAATTCGTGCGCCGCATCGAGTACGCTATCCGCTTTGTGCTGCATAATGGGATAGGCTTTTTTGTTGATGGTGGTAAACTGCTTATAAGCCAGTTTTTTCAAAGCCTCATTTTCCATTACCATTGCCAAATCACGGGTTTTCATTTTCATCAGGCTGTGCTGCGGAAAATCCGCATCAAATACGGCTACGTTGTAGCCCAACCGATAGTGCATCGTGCTTGCAACAAGCGTGGTAAATGTGCTTTTGCCAACACCGCCTTTTTGAGAAGAAAAGGCAACGAACAGAGGTTTCTTTTTTGTGTCCATATTTTTAAAATTTAAAGTTTACATCTTGCTGTTTTCAGTCTTGCAGGCTTGCACCCGTGCAGTCCTGATTTCGTGCTGTCTTTCTTGCAGGATAGCTATCAGGCTTGCCTGCGGGAATTGCTGATTGCCTGCTTCCTTGCTGTATAGCAGCCCTGCTTTCATTCAGGCATCTTATCAGGGGAGATTGCGTTCTTGCATTCGTTCCGTTCGTCATTCCATCCGTCACGCTTTCCGTCATTCCTGCGCTCTTGCTTTCTTGCATTCCTGCAATCTTGCAGGCAGGATAACCTGCCATCTTGAATGTGTGCCGTCTGCTTGTCCTGAAGCACGGGCTGTCTGCCTGCCTGCCAACATTCAGGGGCAAAGAACTCATCAAATTCATTCAGTTGTATAGCGGTGGCAGTGTTTGGCGTTCAGAGGCAGCATTTGGCACTGTGGCACAGTGCAACGCTATCGTAAACAGGGCTTTACTTTGTATTGTGATTTTTATTAACGGATTTATGCAAAAGTCTTTTGACATATCAGGAGGTAACGGGAACGGCATCGAGCCGTTTTTCCCTGTTACATTCAATCCGTCCCGCAGGGCGGATTTTTGTGTTCACCGGAACACGGCAAGTTGTGTTTTGAGCATCTCGGAATGATTTCCGATGCTCAAAACAACTTGCCCTTTGCAGGGGGCAGAAAACACCTTCCGAAGTCAGGGTTTTGTATGGATTTTAAAATGGATTAGTGATGAACGATAACAACAAAAAGCAATTGAAAAAGACCGGACGCCGCCCCAAAGAAGACCCGGCGACAATACGGTACACCATTTCCTTTAACGAGCAGGAACACGCCCGTTTTCTTGCCCTGTTTGATAAATCAGGTATGCAGGTAAAGGCGCACTTTATAACGTCCTGCATCTTTAACAAGACCATAAAGACCATTCAGATTGACAAGGGAACGGTTGATTTTTATATGCGGCTGACCTCTTTTCATAGCCAGTTCCGTTCCATAGGTGTAAACTATAACCAAATTGTAAAGCTGCTGTACAAGAATTTTTCCGAGAAAAAAGCCGCAGCGTTTCTGTACAAACTGGAAAAGCAGACGGCTGAAATGGCAATGCTATGTCAGAAAATCATCCAAATAAGCGAGGAATTTGAAGCCAAACACCTGAAAAAATAGCGGTAGAAATGATAGCAAAAATCGGAAGAAGCGCAAATTTATACGGAGCATTGGCGTACAATCAGCTTAAAGTAGAGAATGAAAACGGGCAGATTTTATTTGCCAATAAGATGATTGAAACCGCAAGCGGTCATTATTCCGTGGCACAATTAGCCCAGTCTTTTGCCCCTTACCTGATAGCGAACCGCAATACCGAGAAACATACGTTGCATATTTCGCTTAATCCTGACCCGAACGACAAGGTAAGCGATGATAAGTTTAGGGAAATGGCAGAACAGTATATGCGGGAAATGGGTTACGGCGAACAGCCTTTTGTGGTATTCAAACACACGGATATTGACCGCAGCCATATACACATTGTATCGGTTTGCGTGGACGAGCAGGGCAAAAAGATTTCGGACAAATTCGAGAAAATGCGGTCTATGAATGTGTGCCGTGAACTGGAAAGACAACACGGCTTGATACCCGCAACCGATAAAGAACACAAGCAGAACGACAAGATTTTCCGTCCGGTAGATTATCGGGCAGGCGATGTGAAAAGCCAAATCGCTTCGGTTGTCCGCCACCTACCGAATTATTATAAGTTTCAGACTTTGGGCGAATACAATGCCTTGCTTTCCCTGTTTAATGTTACCACCGAAAAAGTGGAGGGCGAATTGCAGGGAAAAATGCGGCAAGGCTTATTATATATTCCTTTAAACGAGAAAGGCGAAAGAGCCGGGCATCCGTTCAAGGCTTCGTTGTTTGGTAAAAATGCAGGGCTTCCGGCTTTGGAACTGCATTTTGCAAAATGCAAAGAGGATTTAAAAGACCACCCAAGTAAGCAGACCCTAAAAGCTGCAATTTCTATTGCTCTGAAATCCACAAATGATGAGCAGGCTTTTAAAAAGCAGTTGAGTGAACAGGGCATTAATGTAGTGGTCCGCCGGAACGATACAGGTCGTATTTATGGTATCACTTTCATAGACCACAATTCAAAGGCGGTTTGGAACGGTTCACGCTTAGCAAAGGAACTTTCTGCCAATACCTTTAATGATTATTGGAACAATAATATCAAACCGGAGATTAAAGAACCTGTCGTACAACTTCCAAAAACATCCACATCAAATGATGCAGATCTTCCTGCGGAAGAACCTCATCATTTGTTCGACTTCCTGAATACTACTGAAAAACACGAAGACGGTTTGATTGAGGCATTTGGCGGTTTGTTACCCGAAGCACAGGGCGATGATTACGAGGAACAGGATTTTGCTAACAAAATGAAGAAGAAAAAAAAAAGAAGACTGTAAGAGGTCAGATTTTGGAATTAAAAATCTGTTTTTAAAAAGATTTATTGAGCTGTCACTTTATAATTCTGAAAGAATTTGAGTTGTATTTAAGTAATTGCTTAAATAAACAAATTGACTATCTTTGTGCTATGGACAATAATTCTTGCATACGACAACAAGCAGACATTAAACAAATAAACCGCTGTAAAGACCGAGTTTCAGAACTCAACGGTTCTTTTGACTATTTATCGAACGGACTTGAATTAGCGGGAAACAATGTAAGACTGAAAATACTCTTTCTACTTTATGAAGAAAAACGACTTTGTGTTTGTGATATAAGTGATATTCTTGGTATGACAATTTCAGCGGTTTCACAACACTTGCGGAAACTCAAAGACAGAAAACTTATTGAAACCGAACGAGAAGCTCAAACTATTTTTCACTCACTGACTAAAGAGTATGAAAAAATGCTGAAACCATTTTTCAAAATACTTGACGAAAACAAAATATTAGAAACAATATGAAAACTGACAAAAAATTAATTGGTGCAGGACTTTTGACTACAATTGCAGCTTCTCTTTGTTGCATCACACCAGTATTGGCTCTTATTGCAGGAACAAGCGGTCTTGCTTCCACTTTTTCTTGGCTTGAACCTTTTCGACCCTATTTTATCGGGTTGACAATTTTGGTTCTTGGTTTTGCTTGGTATCAAAAGTTGAAACCCAAAAAGCAGATAGATTGCAATTGTGAGACAGAAGAAAAACCAAAATTCATTCAGTCAAAAATGTTTTTAGGAATTGTAACAGCATTTGCAATCGTAATGCTTGCCTTTCCATACTACTCAAGCATTTTCTACCCAAAGACAGAAAAGCAAATTATAGCGGTGGACAAATCCAATATTCAAAAAGTAGAATTTACGATTAGCGGAATGACTTGTGCAAGTTGTGGCGAACACGTAAATCACGAAGTAAATAAATTGACAGGAATAATAAGTTCAAACGCCTCATACGAAAAAGGAAACGCAATCGTGGAATTTGACAACTCAAAAACGAATATTTCTGAGGTCGAAAAAGCAATTAACTCAACAGGATATTCTGTAACCGACAAAAAATAAAACCAAATGGAAATCATATTGCAATCAACAATTACTTGCCCCAACTGCGGACACAAGAAAGAAGAAACAATGCCGACAGACGCTTGCCAATATTTCTACGAATGTGAAAAATGCAAACAAGTTCTTAAACCAAAACAAGGAGACTGTTGTGTTTATTGTAGTTACGGAAGTGTTCCTTGTCCACCAATTCAGCAGGACAAAAAATGTTGCTGACGGACAGAAAACAGAAGAGCAACTAAAAGTATTTTTTATTTGGATGCTTCATAAATGTTACGATACAAAAGGATCATAGAAGCTACAACTCTTATCACTTCGCCAAACACTGCCACGCACCGCCATTGACTGCCACATTCTTATAGCCGCTGTGTAGAGCCTTTAAATTCACGCCCGAACATTAAAACTAAAAAAGAATGCAGGGAGAAGACGATTTAAGAGGTTTAGCCAAAATAATGGCTTTTATGCGGGCAGTCAGTATTCTTTTGGTGCTGATGCACCTTTATTGGTTCTGCTACGGGTTCTTTTTAGAACGTGGTTGGACGTTGGAAATAATCAACAAGATATTAGGCAATTTCGACCGGACGGCGGGCTTGTTTTCACATACCCTTTATACCAAGGCGTTCGCTTTGGTTTTGCTTGCTTTGAGTTGTTTGGGAACGAAAGGCGTAAAGAATGAGAAGATAACCTGGGCTAAAATCTACGTGGCTTTGGGCGTTGGTTTTGTGCTGTTCTTTCTGAACACGCCGTTGTTAAAGCTATCTCCGGTAATAGGCACATTTCTGTATATCCTTACTATCTCGTTAGGTTATATTGCTTTGCTGATGGCGGGCGTATGGATGAGCCGCTTGCTTCGTACCAACTTAATGGACGATGTTTTCAACAACGAGAACGAGAGCTTTCAACAGGAAACAAAGCTGATGGAAAATGAATATTCCGTTAACCTGCCCACCAAATTTTACTACAAAGGCAAATGGAACAACGGTTGGATAAACATTGTAAATCCTTTCAGGGCATCAATCGTGTTGGGTACTCCGGGTTCCGGTAAATCTTATGCCATCGTAAACAACTACATCAAGCAGCAGATTGAGAAAGGCTTTAGTATGTATATATATGATTTTAAATTTGACGACCTTTCCACCATTGCCTACAATCATTTATTGAAGCATCGGGATAAGTACAAAGTTCAACCAAAATTCTATGTGATAAATTTCGATGACCCACGCAAGAGCCATAGGTGCAATCCACTCAATCCCGATTTTATGACAGACATTTCCGACGCTTACGAAGCGGCTTACACCATAATGCTGAACCTCAACCGTAGCTGGATACAGAAGCAAGGGGATTTTTTCGTGGAAAGCCCAATTATCCTATTGGCTGCCATTATTTGGTATCTGAAAATCTATGAGGATGGTAAGTATTGTACATTCCCGCACGCCATTGAATTGCTGAATAAAAAGTATTCGGACGTATTTACCATTCTGACCTCATATTCCGATTTGGAAAACTATCTTTCTCCGTTTATGGATGCCTGGCAAGGTGGCGCACAAGACCAATTGCAGGGACAGATTGCATCGGCAAAAATCCCTTTGTCAAGAATGATTAGCCCGCAGTTGTATTGGGTTATGACTGGCGATGACTTTACGCTCGACATCAATAACCCAAAAGAGCCTAAAATTTTGTGCGTGGGTAATAATCCCGACCGCCAAAATATCTACTCCGCAGCATTGGGTTTGTACAATTCCCGTATTGTTAAGCTCATCAACAAAAAAGGGCAATTAAAGAGTTCAGTAATCATAGATGAGCTGCCCACAATTTATTTTAGGGGACTGGATAATCTTATCGCAACAGCGAGAAGTAATAAGGTGGCTGTATGTTTGGGCTTTCAAGACTTTTCGCAATTAACGAGGGATTACGGCGACAAAGAAAGTAAGGTAATACAGAATACCGTCGGCAATATATTCAGTGGTCAGGTGGTTGGAGAAACGGCAAAAAGCCTTTCGGAACGCTTCGGAAAAGTATTGCAGAAACGCCAGAGTATGACCATTAACCGCAACGATAAATCTACCTCAATTTCCACACAATTAGACAGCCTTATTCCGGCTTCCAAAATTTCAACTTTGACACAGGGTATGTTCGTAGGTTCTGTATCGGATAACTTTGATGAGCGCATCGAGCAAAAGATTTTCCACGCTGAAATCGTGGTGGATAATGACAAGGTAGCAGCAGAAACCAAAGCCTATAAGCAAATACCGCAAATCCTTTCTTTCGTAAACGAGCAGGGCGAGGATAAAATGAAACAGCAGATTGAAAGCAACTACCGTCAGATAAAACAAGACATTGTACAGATTATCGAAATGGAATTGGAGCGTATCAAAAATGACCCGGATTTGCAACATTTGGTGCAGCAAGAATAAGAGCGTTTTAGGATATATCCATCAAAAACAGGGCTGTACTTTTTACAGCCCTGTTTTTTTGTACAGCACTATTACTAACCTTCTCGTTATCAAGTTTCAAGAATAATTTCGAAAACTAAATTTAATCAAATGATTAAAATATTTGGATAAATCAAGAATAAGTTTTTACATTTGTCACTGAAAAGAATTTTAATGTAAAATGGCTAAAAGTAAAGAAGTAAAGAAGTTAGACACTTCTACTGAAGAAAAGATAAAGAACGCTGCTCGTATCGTATTCCATAAAAAAGGGTTTGCGGCAACACGTACAAGGGACATTGCAGAGGAAGCAGACATTAACCTTGCTTTGCTCAATTATTATTTCCGCAGTAAAGAAAAGTTGTTTGATATTATAATGCTTGAAACCGTAACGGGTTTTATGCACACTATGGCAACGATATTGAATGACGAGAAAACCTCTTTAGAAAAGAAAGTAGAATTGGTTGCTTCCCATTATATAGACTTTATTACCCAAGAGCCGAATATCCCCATTTTTATGTTGAACGAAATCCGTAACAATTCGGGCGGTCTGTTAGAAAAATTACCAATCAAACAAATAGTAATGAGTTCTGCATTTGTCAAACAACATCAGGAAGCTGTTGCAAAAGGAAAAATTACCGAACCAAACCCATTGCATTTTTTGATGAATTTATTGAGCTTGGTTGTTTTTCCTTTTATCGGACAACCATTGTTACAGGGAATAAGCGGGTTGGATGAAACACAGTTTAACAAGCTGATGCAGGAGCGTAAAAGATTGATACCTGTTTGGATAAAAGCGATGATGAAAGCGAAATAAATTTTTTTGTCCATAAGTTAATCAAATGATTGAAACTAAAAATTAAATAAAATGATTAAAGTAATTCATAAACAAAAATCAAAATGGCTGATAGGCTTATTGCTGATGTGCAGCCATTGGGCAATGGCACAACAAAACAATTCATTGACCCTTGACCACTGCCTTGAAATGGCAAAACAGAATTATCCTTTGATAAAGCAGTACACGCTGATAGAAAAGACAAAGGAATATTCTATTGCCAACGCTCAAAAAGGGGTTTTACCTCAATTCAATATAGCAGGACAGGCAACCTATCAATCGGCTGTTACCCAAGTCCCGATTTCATTGCCCAATGTGGATATTCCTACAATGAGCAAAGACCAATACAGGTTATATGGCGAGGTATCGCAGTCCATTACCGACCTGTTTACCGTTAAAGACCAAAAGGAATATATCAATGCCAATTCGGAAATAGAAACACAAAAAACAGAAGTGGAACTATACAAGCTAAGGGAACGCATCAACAACCTTTATTTCGGAATATTATTGATTGATGCCCAAATCCAGCAGACCGAACTACTTAAAAAGGATATTAAAAGCGGCATCGAAAAAACCAATGTAGCCATTGCCAACGGCGTAGCATTGAAAAGCACAGCCGACAACCTGAAAGCCGAGTTGCTGAAAGCAGACCAGCGCACCATTGAACTGAAAGCCACACGCAAAGGCTATGCCGATATGCTGGCTTTGTTCATCGGCAAGTCGATTGATGAAAATACCGTTCTTGAAAAACCACATAGGCAAATGCTTACACCCACAATCAACCGCCCCGAACTGAAACTTTACGACTTACAGAAAAAATCCTTTGACGTACAGGAAAAGCTGATTACCGCTAAAAACCTGCCTCGTTTGAGTGCATTTTTTCAAGGCGGTTTTGGCAGACCTGGTTTGAATATGCTGGATAATGATTTTCAAGGTTACTATATCGGTGGTTTACGGTTGAGTTGGAACATTACAGGTTTCTATACTTATAAGAACGAAAAGAAAATGCTTGCTAACAATCAAAGTTTGATAGACATACAACGAGAAACTTTTTTGTTCAATACCAACCTCACATTGAAACAGCAAAACGCTGATATAACCAAAATGCAGGATTTGATTGAAACCGATAAGAGCATTGTTATACTTCGTGAAAGCGTAAAGAACACCACACAAAATCAACTTACTTATGGTACGGCAACCACAAACGATTACCTCATTGCGGTAAATGCCGAAGACCAGGCGAAGCAAAGTTTGATTTTACACGAAATACAGCTTTTAATGACAGAGTACAACGCTCAAACAACAGCAGGAAATTAGTAACAATAAAAAAAGTAGAACAATGTATAAAATAAAAACAATCGCATTGATAGCAAGCATCGCAACAGTGCTTACTGCTTGCAACAATAACAAAGTTTCATTTGATGCTTCGGGAAGTTTTGAGGCAGAAGAAACCATTATTTCATCGGAAGCCACAGGCACAATCAAGCAGTTCAGCATCGAAGAGGGGCAAACATTGGAAGCAGGACAAACCATTGGCTACATAGACAGCTTGCAGTTGTATCTGAAGAAAAAGCAGTTGGAAGCACAGGTTACAGCCATTTTGGGAAAAAAGCCCAATATACCTGTTCAGCTATCTGCCTTGCAGGAACAGCTTAGAACGGCTGAAAGAGAAAGGACAAGAGTTGCTAATTTGGTAAAAGGCGATGCAGCCACACCCAAACAGTTAGATGACATCAACGCACAGATTGAAGTATTGAAAAAACAAATCGAAGCACAAAAATCAACGTTGAGCATTTCAAGCGAGGGCTTAGGCAAAGACGTTGTGCCATTGCAGGTGCAGATTGAGCAACTGAACGACCAGCTTGCAAAATGCTATATCATAAATCCCGCAAGTGGAACGGTACTTTCCAAATATGCCGAAGCCAACGAAATGACGTCAGCGGGAAAACCGCTTTACAAAATCGCCAATTTATCCAACATTATTTTGAGGGTTTACATCACAGGCGACCAACTACCACAGGCAAAATTGAACCAAACAGTAAAAGTGCTTACCGATGACGGCAAAGGCGGTTACAAAGAAACCGCAGGTACAATCATTTGGATAAACGACAAAGCGGAGTTTACACCCAAAACCATTCAGACCAAAGACGAAAGGGCAAATATGGTATATGCCGTGAAGATAAAAGTTAAAAATGACGGTTTATACAAAGTAGGTATGTATGGCGAAATAAAATTCCAATAGCAATGGCAGACGTTGTATTAAATAACATTGTAAAGACCTACAATAAAGGCGAAGTAAAGGCAGTAAACGATGTTTCTTTTGAGGTAAACAAGGGCGAATTGTTTGGCTTGATTGGAGCAGACGGAGCAGGAAAAACAAGCATTTTCCGCATACTTACTACGCTATTGCTTCCCGATAGCGGTACGGCTTCCGTAAATGGTTTTGACGTAGTAAAAGACTATAAAGCCATTCGCAAAAATGTAGGTTATATGCCCGGCAAATTTTCATTGTATCAAGATTTATCAGTAGAGGAAAACCTCAACTTTTTTGCAACCGTATTCAATACCACCGTTGCGGAAAATTACGATTTGGTAAAGGATATTTATGTACAGTTAGAGCCGTTTAAAAATCGAAGAGCAGGAAAATTGTCTGGTGGTATGAAGCAGAAACTGGCTTTGTGTTGTGCTTTAATTCATCGCCCAACAGTATTGTTTTTAGACGAGCCGACCACAGGCGTAGATGTAGTTTCAAGAAAAGAATTTTGGGAAATGCTGAAAGGCTTAAAACAGCAGGGCATTACCATTTTGGTTTCAACCCCTTATATGGACGAAGCCACGCTTTGCGAACGCATCGCATTGATACAAAACGGCAGCATAATGTCTATTGATACGCCCGATACTATCATCAAACAGTTTCCCGACAAGTTGTTTGCAGTAAAGGCAAACGATATGGGTAAACTCTTGAATGCTTTGCGAAACAACACACAGATAAAAAGTTGTTTTTCATTTGGCGACTTTCATCACATCACGTTTCAAAATGATAATGAGCGTTCACAAAATGAACTGATACAAACCTTGCAGGAAGCCGATTTTCAAGACATTGAACTCAAACACATCACACCAAGCATTGAAGATTGCTTTATAAATCTGATGAACTGATATGACAAACGAAGTAGTAATAAAAACAGAGAAATTAACCAAGCGTTTTGGCGATTTCATCGCTACAAACGAAGTTACGTTTGAAGTGTACGAAGGGGAAATTTTCGGTTTCTTAGGTGCAAACGGTGCAGGAAAAACAACCGCAATGAAAATGCTTTGCGGGCTTTCCAAACCCTCATCGGGCAATGCTACCATTGCAGGTTTTGACATTTACAAGCAGACCGAAGAAATTAAAAAGAACATCGGTTATATGAGCCAAAAATTTTCATTGTACGAAGATTTAACGGTAATAGAAAATATTCAATTCTTTGGCGGTATTTATGGTTTATCCGATAAGCAACTAAACGCAAAAAGCAATGAACTGATTGAAACATTGGGATTGCAGAGCGAAGCAAAAAAATTAGTGGCTTCTTTGCCTTTGGGTTGGAAACAGAAATTAGCGTTTTCAGTTGCCGTAATACACGAACCTAAAATTGTGTTTTTAGATGAACCCACAGGAGGCGTTGACCCTGTAACAAGACGGCAGTTTTGGGATTTGATTTATTCGGCAGCCGATAGAGGTATTACCATTTTCGTAACTACCCACTATATGGACGAAGCCGAATACTGCAACCGTATTTCTATGATGGTGGACGGAGTAATAAAAGCATTGGACACACCTGCCAATTTAAAACAACAATATTCAGCCGCTTCAATGGACGATGTATTTTATAAGTTGGCAAGAGGAGCAAAACGAAAATCAGATTAAAGATGAAACAGTTTTTATCATTTGTAAGAAAAGAATTTTATCACGTATTCCGTGATAGCAAAACGCTGTTAATGCTATTCGGCTTGCCTATAGTGCAGATTGTGCTGTTTGGTTTTGCACTCACAAACGAAATCAAAAATTCCAAAATAGTTATTTGCGATTATGCAAAAGATGAAGCCACACAACAAATCATCAACAAGATAGAAGCAAGCAGGAATTTTGAAATTCAGAAAGCATTAATGAGCCACAAACAGATTGAAGAAGCCTTTAAGGAAGGAAACACAAAATTGGCAATTATTTTTCCTACCAATTTCAATAAAGACTTATTGCACTTAAATCAGGCACAAGTTCAGATTATTGCCGATGCTTCCGACCCCAACACTGCCAACACATTAACTAATTACGCAACCAATATCATTATGGATTATCAGCAGGAGTTGATGAAAAACAATGCAATGCCATTCCGTATAGTTCCCGAACTGCGGATGTTGTACAATCCCGAATTGAAAGGAGCAACCAACTTTGTGCCAGGCGTAATGGCATTGGTGCTAATGCTGATTTGTGTGATGATGACTTCCGTTTCCATAGTTCGGGAAAAAGAAACAGGCACAATGGAAGTGCTGTTAGTTTCACCTTTCAATCCCTTTTTGGTTATCATTTCAAAAGCCATTCCGTATTTGTTTTTGTCGTTAATCAATCTTACGATAATTCTTGTATTAAGCATTACGCTTTTGGATATGCCTATAAATGGCAGCGTTTTACTACTATTCGCAACAAGCACCTTGTTGATTATTTGTGCTTTGTCTTTGGGCTTATTGATTTCAAACGTAACACAGTCGCAGCAAGCAGCAATGCTTATTTCAATGATGGGTATGTTAGTACCTACAATGTTATTTACAGGCTTTATGTTCCCTATCGAAAATATGCCTGTTCCGTTGCAGGTCATTTGTAACCTCATTCCTTCAAAATGGTATTACACCATTGTAAAATCAATAATGATAAAAGGGCTTGGATTTAGTGCTATATGGAAAGAAATATTGGTGCTTTTCGGAATGACTTGTTTTTTATTGGTAGTGAGCTTCAAAAAATTTAAAACCCGATTGGTATGAGAACGCTAAAATTTTTATTGCAAAAAGAGTTCAAACAAATCTTTCGTAATAAAGCGTTGTTACCGTTGATTTTTGTTGTGCCGATAGTTCAGTTGCTCATACTTCCGTTGGCAGCCGATTACGAAGTAAAGAACATCAACATTTCAATCGTTGACCACGACCATTCTACTTATTCGCAACAACTGATTTCAAAAATTACCGCTTCGGGATATTTCCAATTGGCAGATTACGGAAACTCATTTCAAAGTGCATTTAATCAGATTGAAAAAGATAAATCCGATTTGATTTTGGAAATACCGCAGGGATTTGAAAAGAACTTAGTTCGTGAAAATGAGCAAAAATTATTTATTGCTGTTAATGCAATCAATGGTGTAAAAGCAGGTTTGGGCGGTGCTTATCTCGCACAGATTATTTCGGCATACAATAATGATATTCGCTTGCAATGGGTACAACCCGATAAGTATAATACTGCACCTGTTATTACCGTTGCTTCATCAAATTGGTTCAATCCATTTATGAACTATCGTTTTTTTATGGTTCCGGGCATTTTGGTTGTGTTGGTAACAATGGTAGGGGCTTATATGTGTGCATTGAACATTGTAAAAGAAAAAGAAGTCGGCACTATTGAACAAATCAACGTTACACCGATTAAGAAATATCAGTTTGTATTAGGCAAGCTCATTCCGTTTTGGGCAATCGGAATGTTAATTTTTAGTATCGGCTTGTTCATTGTAGCACGTTTTGTTTACGGCATTGTTCCTGTCGGAAGTTTGCTTTTGTTGTATGGTTATTTGTCAATTTATCTGATTGCTTTATTGGGTTTGGGATTACTCATTTCCACATTTGCCGAAACACAACAGCAGGCAATGTCGGTAGCCTTTTTCTTCATTATGATTTTTATGCTGATGAGTGGCTTGTTCACTCCGCTTGACGGAATGCCTCAATGGGCTTACATCATAGCAAAGAGTATTCCTGTAACTTATTTTATTGAGGTAGTACGAATGATAATTTTGAAAGGAAGCGGTTTTTCCGACATCAAATATCATTTTATTATTATGATTGGATTTGCTGTTTTATTGAACGGCTTGGCGATTTGGAATTATAAAAAGACGAGTTAGATGTAATGCTGATTTTCCTATTCAACAAATAGGAAAATGCCTAAATATTATGATTTAGGCATTTTTTTAATAACCGGAACATCATCCAATGTAAATTAAATGGACAAATTCTATAATGAAATATTACATAAATTAGAAACTGCAATTCAGGAACTGGAGATTGAAACCGACTGCCCGATAAAAAGAATAGAAGCGGTTATAGAGCTTATCATTCAAAGCCTTGCCGATTTAAAGGAATTTGTATTGAAGCACGACTTTAAAAATATGGAAGAGGAAATCCATTTTTTCAAGTATCAGAAACCTGTTATTGTTTCAAAGCTCATTTACTACAATTCCATCTATAAAATAGAAACGAGAAGACCGTATGGAAACAAGCGCACCAAGAAATATTTTACCAAAGAACTAAAAAAGCTAAAAAGGTTCTTTGAGAATAACCTTGATTTTTACAAGTATTACCGCAGTAACAATTCTTTCGTTGACGAGAAGTTTTTTGTACGTGGGAAGCACGATATAAGGTTATGGTTGGACACTTTTTATTTCGAGGCAGACCACCGCTTTTCTACTTCGCACGATTATAAGGTTGCCAAGATAATTGCCAATGACCTGATACAAGTTTATTTGGAAGACAGGCTGAATAACATCAATGTGAAAAAGGGTTCGGACAATTCATTGAAATGGACAGCAAGCAAAACAGCACTTACAGAATTGATTTATGCACTGTACTCCCACGGTGTATTTAACAATGGGAATGCAGACATAAAATTGATAGCTAAAACTTTTGAAGATGCCTTCAATATTGAATTAGGCGATTTTTACCACACATTTATGGAACTGAAAGCCCGTAAGATAAACCGGACGAAATTCCTTGACAGCCTGTGTGAAGCACTGATAAAGAAAATGGACGAACAGGACGAAAAGTAAACGACCATTACAATACGCCACGCGACAGATGAACACCTTTCGTCCGTATAATACTTTCCTGAACCTTTGGAGCTTCTTTCTGCTTTTCTACCTGCTCCGGGACTGCTTCCCCTTGCTTAACAGGTTCTATTGAAAGCTGTATCTTCCTTTCTACGGCTGCCAGTTCCGTTTTAAGTTCACTCAATCGACTTTCTTTAGACCACGTACCGTTAACCACTTCCTGAAGTATAGGTAGGTCTTTCTGTATTTCAGCGATTTTTTCCTGTTCCTGTTTTACAAAGCCCGGCAGCTTTTCCAAAGCCCTTAAAAAATTCATTGTGGCAGTTTCAGGGTCCTTTGCCATCAGCCCGTTATTGTAGGTGTATTTGATATTTCCCTCGCCCTGTACCAAAAAGCGGTTTACCCGAATATCCGAACCCTCTTTTTCCGACATTTCTGTTTTGACCAACAGCGTAAAACCATACAAGCTGCCTATCTCTTCATACTGACCTGCGGTGCGGGCTTTGTCCGCAATCTCGTTCAGCTTCGCACCGATTTGTTTCGGATTTGCATTGGGCGGCAAACCATCCAACAGCACAGGGTTTTCGATTGTACCGTCCGAACGCTTTTGGAGGCGTTGCTGTAAGTTTTCCCAGTCGGTACTCATCCGGCTCAAACGGGATTGAGTGCTTTGCAACATTTCCATATAATCCTGTACCTTAAATTTGGCACTGGATTTAGAGCGGTTGAACGCCTGCTTTTCGCTTTCCAGTCCGGCAATCTGTTTTTCCAGTTTGGCTTTATCCAACAGGTCTGTATTTCCTGACAGGATTGCCACATATTCCGAAAAGTTCATTCCCGATTTTTCGTCCATACTTCCCTCGTCAATCGTTCTTTTGGTCAGGTTGTTAGTCTTTAACTGGTCGATGAAAAGCTGCTTATTATACAGCAGGTTGAATTTGTAACTGTCCAACGATTTTTCAACTGCATAGATAATCACAGCAACTTTATTATCGGCAAAGAATTTGGCAATCTCATTGCCTTTTCTGATTGCCCGCCCGTCCCTTTGGGCAAGGTCAGACGGTCGCCACGGTGTATCTAAATGATGAACGGCAACGGCTCTTTTCTGTGCGTTTACGCCAGTTCCGAGCATACTTGTAGAACCAAATAAAACACGGATTTTGCCCTCATTCATCCCGTTGATAAGTTCCCTACGTTGCTTGTCATTTTTCGCCTCCTGAATAAACCTTACTTCATTCGCAGGTATGCCGTGGTCTTCCACGAGCTTGCGTTTGATTTCGGAGTACACATTCCATTCGCCTGGCTTATAGGTTCCCAAATCGGAGAAAACGAACTGCGTTCCTTTCTGTGCTTTGAACTGATTGTAATACTTAGCAATGTTTGCCGCACAATGCGAAGTCTTATTGTCGGGATGGTCGTCATAGATACCACTTACCATACGCATATCGAGCGACATCTTACGGGCATAGTCCGTCGCAATGAGCATCTTTGCTTTTTCTTCCCTTTGCGATAATGGTTCTCTACCGAGCAAAGTAGCATCGCCCGTTTTGGCAAACTGCATCAGGCTTTGGATAAAGGCTTCTTGGTCGGGCGTTGGCGGTATGTTGTACAATACCTCGTTCTTAGTGGGGCGGTCAATACCAATATCCTTAGCCGTTCTGTAATCCGTGATTTCAGAATAGAACTGCGCCAGTTCCGGCACTTTGATAAAGTAGCGGAAACGCTCTTTGGCTACAATATTGTTAGCTACCGAAAATTCATAATCGGTCGTTTTCCTTGCGTAAATAGCTGCCCACGCATCAAATGAATGAATGCCCTGTTTTTCCAATGCACGAGGGCGCAGGTATTTGAACAGCAGGTACAGCTCTGTTAATGAATTGCTGATGGTTGTACCAGAAAGAAAGGTTGCGCCCATATCCGCATTGGTACGTTCTTGAATGGTACGGATTGCAAACAGCAGGTTCAGTGCCTTTTGGCTGCCGTCCACGTTCCCCAGTCCGGCAACCCGTGTATGACGGGTGTTGAACATCAGGTTTTTGAACTGGTGGCTTTCGTCCACAAACAAATGGTCTATGCCCATCATCTTAAAGTCCACAATATCATCCTTACGGTTTTCAATATCGTGTTGCAGCGTTTTCAGCTTTACTTCAAGATTTTCTTTCCGCTTGATTACCCCGGCGAGCATTCCCCTTGTCACTTCCTTGCCCTGCGATTTCAGGGCATCGAGATTGCGCTCTACGCTGTCCAGTTCTATTTCGAGGATTTCCTTTTGTATTTCGGGCGATTGCGGTATCATTCCGAACTGGTCGTGCGTAAGTATCACGCAATCCCAATCATTATTTTTAATATTCCCGAAAATCCGCAGGCGTTTTTTCGGCGTAAAATCATCAATACCCGGATAAAGGATTTTGGCGTGTGGATAGGCTTTACGGTAGTCTTCGGCAATGGCAGGTATATTTGCTTTCAGCCCGATAATCATCGGCTTATGGGCTAATCCCAAACGCTTCATTTCCTGCGCTGCGGTACACATTATCAGCGTTTTTCCTGCGCCTACTTCGTGGTCGCAGATAGCACCGTTGTTCAGCTTTATCATCCAAACGGTGTCCTTTTGACTTGAATACAGGTCTTCAATGCCTGCTCCCTTGCGGTCTAATCCCGGAAATTCCTGATGGCTTCCGTCATAGTTTGGGCGAACGAAACAATTAAAGGTATCGTTGTACTGGTCGGTCAGCCTGTTTTTAAACTCATCGTTCTGTGCGTGTAGCCAGTCGGTAAAGGCGGTACGGATTTCGTCAATCTTGGTGTTCGCCATTTGTATGGCTTCCATATCCCGTACTTTAACCTCTTGGTCGCCAACCAGTACTTTTTTGGTAATATCAGGCGTGTTATTGACAAGGGCGTGTTTGAGCAGGGCAATACCGTCAAACGTGCGGCTTTCCGCTTTGACGGCATATTTTTCCCAAATGTGCATATTGCCCTGATGACACTTTACAGAAAAGTCGTCGGAGCTTTCGGAATAATGAACCAGTACATCCGCATCAAACAGGTGCGAAGCGAAACGGGCATAAATCCCAGTAGGTATCCACCGTTCGCCGAGGTTAAAATCCAATTCCTCAAAGTCAATACGTTTTGGTCGGGCTTCCTCTAAAGCGTTAAGGCTTTCTTTGGCTTCGGTATCATCGGGATTGTTTTCGAGATAGGCTCTTACGTCGTCGGCTTTCTCAACTACGTTACCTGCAATCCAACGTTCAGCTATTTCGTATTCCTGTTGTAGCGGATTGAAGAACAACCGCCCGTGCAGGGCTTCTTTAAGGGTATCGGTAGGCAGGCTGCTGATTTCGGACATAAAGTCCAAATCCACATTTCCGTATTTGTTCAGCGAGGCGGCTAAAGCCTCTTCGGGATTGTCGGTTGCTAACGTAGTGGTAGAAAAGCTAACGGGACGGCTGAAAATATCCGCTTTGTGGATTACGCCGCCAATGATACGCTCCAGATAGGGGATTTCTTTGCCTGCGCTGTCGGTCTTTATCAGCTTGGCATTGTCGGCAGCATTGAGATTACCGTATTTTTTGACAAAGCCATCGTACAGGAGGTTCAGCGTTTCCCTTTCTTCTTTATGCTCGGTCTGCTTTTCAGCTTCTTTTTGGTACAGGTTGATATAACTGTCCCTTACGGCTATATAGGCTTCGGCTCTTGCTTTCTGTGAGCTCGGCAATTGCAACGGATGAAAGGTTGCTGTTGCCTTGTCGTCGTTCCTTTGCACATCTTGCAGATAACCAACCCAACCGTTATCTACCACAAGGCAATCGTTACGGTGGAGTGATTGCAGTTCGCCAGTGTACGGGGCAGGTTCAGGAATAGCATTAATATTGGTAGTGGCAATGGCTGTCTTATCAGACTGGCCATTACCGTTTGTTTGTGAAAACAGGTCGCCAATAGCTTCCTGTTTTTTGTCGTTAACCTGGTTGGTTCCATTAATAGCACCATTGGATTTTAGCGGTGTATAGGGCTGCTGCCTTACACTGCTGAACAGGTCGGGCTGACGACCTATTGTACCTTTTCTTTTTTTAGTGCTTTGCCTTTTAGTTTGGGTAGTTCTTTTAGGCGGAGCAAGTACCATTACAGGTTCGCCCGCACTTTCAAACAAGTCAAAAATGCTTAGTTGCTTTAATTCCTGCGGGCTTTCCTGACGGACTACCGGAGTAGGTACAGGTTGCGGCTTTTGCTGAATGATTACAGGGTCTATGACCGGAGGTGTAACTTTTGGTTCAATAGGAATTTGTATAACAGGCTCGTCGTTCTGTTCGCCTTTGTATAAACTCAAATTCAGATGCTTTCCAAAATCTTCGGAAAGCATTTGCTTCAAATCTTTGGCAATGCCCTCAACACCGTCTTTATGCGTATAGATTAAGGCAGGTTGCCCGTATGGGTCGGTATCTAATTTTTGGTCGGTATGGATAATTCTTGTACTGTCCTGAAAGAGCGCATTGCCAGGCATATTGTATTCAGATGGCTTGCTTTGGCAAAACAGATCTTCCCTGTCGGTCAGATTTTCTTTTGCCGTATTTTTTTGCAGGATAATCAGGTCGCTGCCGACTTCCGTACCTGCATATTCGGTAAACAGGTTGTTAGGCAATCTTACAACCGAAACCAAATTATTATCCTGCATCAACGCCCTGCGTATGGGTTCGTTCTTAGGGCTGTTCAGAATGCCCTGTGAAGTGATGTAAGCCAACAAACCGCCCTCACGGAGCATATCAGCACCTTTCAGAAAAAAGTAATTGTGTATGCTTCGGGCAGCTTGTTCCTTTGCGCTGTTTCTACTGCGTGAATAAGAAAGGTCAAATACGGAAGTATCGCCAAAAGGGATATTACTGGCGATTACATCATAGGTGTTTTGTTCCCTTTCGGGGATTTCCTCAAAGCCGTTTATACGGATATTGATTTCGGGGTAAAGCTGCTTTAAAATCTTGCCTGTAAGCAAGTCCTTTTCATAAGCGGTAACACTGGCTTTCTGATTTTCCGAAAAGGATTGGATGAATGAACCGATACCTGCGGAGGGTTCGAGGAATTTATCAATGTGCAGACCATTATCCCGCAAGGCAGATGAAATGGCATCTATAACTTTTGGTGGGGTATAAAAAGCCGTCAGTACGGAACTTTTCAGACTATCCACATACTTGCGGTATTGCTTATCGTCTTCGGAATTTTCTTTGAGTAGTTGGTGGAGTTCCTGCGTGAGTGGAAAAAGGTCGTGTTCTGTTTTTCTCCAATGATTGATGTCTATTTCGTTTTCTACGGGGTTCAGAACGAATTTAAGACCGCCAAATCCGCTGTATCGCATCATTAGCAGTCTTTCGCCTACGGTGGCTTGCCGTTTCTCCTTTTCCAGTTTAAAAACAATTCGCAGGGCATCAATATTCTGTTGGAGATGGAACCGCTTACTGAAGCCCATTTTCCTCAATCCATATTGAGATGGTTCCGGTCAGTTCGGTATAGAGTACATCAAACTCATTTCCGTTGGCGAAATCATCGGTTAATTCATATCCTGCGAAAACAGGCTCACAAACGGGGAACATTTTAAGGGCGAACGGTCGCAGCTCCTCGTCTGCCATTATGGCATCAAACTCATTGCATACCACTTTGAAAACCGTGTTGAACTTGGAGAAGTGCAAGCCCTCAAAAAGTATGTAGTTGGCTATTTCGTCGCATTGCTCAATGGCGTTTCCCGAACGGAAAGCACCCTCATAAGCATTGGCAGCCCACGAAGACCGTTGGTCAATAAATTTTTGGTCGTGCGCCTTTTCAGGAAAGCTGCTGTTTAATAATTCTTGCAGTCGTAATCTGAAATACGACAGGTCTTTTTGCTGTACATCCATACTTATTTTGTTTAGAATTTTACTTAAATCCTAAAATTATAGCAGTACATAAGCCCCTTTGCAGAAGTGGCAGGGTTTGGCTTTGAAAGGCGGGATTTGGCGTAGAATGGTATGATGCCAAAGATTAATTTGTACCTTTGTTAAGGTCGTAAAAAGGTATATATGAGTACACTCTTTATTAAAAATATGGTTTGCAACCGCTGTATTATGGTGGTGCAAAATGAATTGGATAAGTTAGGTCTGAACGTAAAAAAAATCAAACTTGGAGAGGTAGTATTGGATAAAGAGATTACATCCGAAGAAAAAAATAATGTAGATAAGGTTTTAATTCCATTAGGCTTTGAACTTATTGACGATAAAAAAAGCCGCATAATTGAAAAGATAAAAAATATAATTATTGACCTTGTGCATCATCAGGACAACCACGCCAAAACCAATCTTTCGGATGTGCTAAGTAGTCAACTGCACCACGATTATAATTATTTATCTAATCTCTTTTCGGAGGTAGAGGGTACTACCATTGAAAAATACTTTATTGCCCAAAAAGTAGAAAAGGTAAAAGAGCTATTGGTATATGATGAGCTTTCTTTGAGTGAAATTGCCTTTCGTTTAAACTATTCGAGTGTGTCCTACCTAAGCAACCAGTTCAAAAAAGTTACAGGGCTGACACCGAGCTATTTCAAACAGATAAAAGAAGATAAAAGGAAGCCATTGGATAGTTTGTAAATCTTACACATAAATTCCAAAATTTCACAATAGCACCCACCCATATAATAGCCAATTTTGTACTGTTAATTAAATCAGGCAAATATGGCAACGAATAATAAAGAAACTATTTATCTTCCCTTAGAAGATGTAGAAAGCGAACATTGTGCGTTAATCGTTGAAAAAGGATTGGCACAGGTCAAAGGCATCGAAACCCACAAAGTAGAGCTAAACAACCGCAGGGCAGCTATCACGGTAGATAACAGCGCAGCGATAGGCGCAGCGGTAAAAGCAATCAAAGATTTAGGTTACGGCGTTTCTACTGTAAAACATACATTCCCTGTATTGGGAATGACCTGCGCATCCTGTGCAGGCAGTGTAGAAAGTATTGTAAAGCATCAGGAGGGCGTTATAGAAGCATCCGTAAACTTTGCTACGGGAAATCTTACCGTGGAATACCTACTCAATATGACCGATGCCACCAAACTGCAAAAGGCGATACAGTCCATAGGTTACGATTTACTGGTAGAAGAAGAAAATAAGCAGCAGGAAACATTAGAAGCTATCCACGCTGAAAAGTTCCAAAAGCTAAAGACTAAAACCGTATGGGCTATTGCGCTGTCATTGCCTGTTGTATTGATAGCAATGTTCTTTATGGATATGCCCTATGCAACCCCTATAATGTGGCTGTTCTCTACTCCTATTGTATTGTGGTTAGGCAGGGATTTTTTCATCAATGCCTGGAAGCAGACAAAACATCGTTCAGCCAATATGGATACACTGGTAGCATTGAGTACAGGTATCGCTTATCTGTTCAGCGTATTCAATATGTTGTTTGCAGATTTTTGGCATCAGAGAGGACTACACGCCCACGTATATTTTGAAGCAGCAGCCGTAATTGTCGCATTTATCCTGTTAGGGAAACTATTGGAAGAAAAAGCCAAAGGCAATACCTCTTCAGCCATTAAAAAACTGATGGGCTTACAACCCAAGACCGTTATTGTTATACAAGCGAATGGAACCGAAAAACAAACCGCTATTGAAGAGGTAAACGCAGGCGATGTTATTCTTGTAAAGCCGGGCGAAAAGATTGCGGTGGACGGTATGGTTACTTCGGGCAGTTCCTACGTTGATGAAAGTATGTTGAGTGGCGAGCCTGTACCTGTACAGAAAAAAGAAAACGAAAAAGTATTTGCGGGAACGATTAACCAAAAAGGAAGTTTCCAATTCAAAGCGGTTAAAGTCGGAAGGGAAACAATGCTTGCCCATATCATCAAAATGGTTCAGGATGCGCAAGGCAGTAAAGCACCAGTACAAAAGTTGGTAGATAAGATTGCAGGAATTTTTGTTCCCGTTGTGATAGGGATTGCTATTCTCACATTTATCCTATGGTTTATTTTAGGCGGCAACAATGGCATAGTTCAGGGATTGTTAGCGGCTGTTACGGTATTGGTTATTGCCTGCCCTTGTGCTTTGGGATTGGCTACGCCTACCGCTATAATGGTTGGCGTTGGCAAAGGTGCTGAAAACGGTATTCTGATAAAGGATGCCGAAAGTTTGGAATTAGCCAAAAAAGTTGATGCCATTATTTTAGATAAAACAGGAACGATAACAGAGGGTAGACCAGAGGTAACAGGTATCGAATGGCTAAACAATGATGATGCAACGAAAGATATTTTATTAAGCATCGAAAAGCAATCCGAACACCCATTGGCAGAAGCGGTAGTGAAACATTTAGACGGTGTACAAACCACTACTTTATCACTGTTCGATAGTATTACAGGAAAAGGTGCAAAAGCCAATCACAACAACGAAACCTATTTTGTAGGCAATAAAAAGCTATTGGCAGAAAACAACATTACCATTGCGGAGCAACTGCAAAAGCAAGCGGATGAATGGGGAAAACAATCCAAAACAGTTATTTGGTTTGCCGACAGCAAACAGGCGCTTTCCGTTATCGTCATTTCTGATAAAATCAAAGAAACATCGGTCGAAGCCATCCGGCAAATGCAGGATATGGGCATAGAATTGTATATGCTTACGGGCGATAATGAAGCCACTGCAAAAGCCATTGCAAAGCAAACTGGCATCGGGCATTACAAGGCAGAGGTATTGCCACAGCACAAAGCCGATTTTGTAAAGGAACTTCAAAGCAAAGGCAAAGTAGTGGCAATGGTTGGCGACGGTATTAATGACAGCACAGCTTTGGCAACAGCCGATGTAAGTATTGCAATGGGTAAAGGTTCCGACATTGCATTGGATGTTGCCAAGATGACCATTATTTCATCAGACCTTACCAAAATACCACAGGCAATAAAACTTTCAAAACAGACCGTAGCCACTATTAAGCAAAATCTGTTTTGGGCATTCATCTATAATTTAATCGGCATTCCTATTGCGGCAGGTATCTTATTCCCAATAAATGGCTTCCTGCTGAACCCGATGATTGCAGGTGCAGCAATGGCATTGAGCAGCGTGAGCGTGGTAACTAACAGCCTGCGGTTGAAGTGGAAAAAATAAAACATTAAATATCACAAATCAAATAAGAAATTCCACAACAATACAGAACGGTATAGTGCTGAAATTTGTGGTATCAAACAACAATCAAAATTTAAGACAATGGAAAATAAAGAATTTCAATTTAAGACGAACATCAATTGTGGCGGTTGTATAGCATCTGTAAAGCCGCATTTGGACAATGCAGAGGGCATCTGCCATTGGGAAGTTGACACCGCCAATAAAGACAAGGTACTTACAATAAAATCAGAGGGTATTACCGAAGACCAGGTAATTGAAACAGTACAAAAAGCAGGCTTTAAAATCGAACCTTTAAACGCTTAATATATTGAATTTATAATGCCCTTTTTAGCAACCTGACCTGATAAAAAGGGCATTATATCTTTAAAAATGGAAAAAAAATGCGGCTTTATTAAACATTTGGTATCAAACACCAAAAAAAGAGGGAAAGCCATCAAAAAAAGATAATCTTATTTGTAACTTTGTAGTGTTGAAAAATTTGGGTAAACATATCAGCTTTGTTCTCTTACTGTGTTTGGGATTTTTCCTTATGCCGAGCATAAGCTATGCCTGCGCCAAAAAAACAACTAAGACGGAACAAAAATCCTGCTCAAAAGAAAAATCTGAAAAATCGCAGCACAAAAACAGTTGCAAGGACAAGTCCTGTAAAAAATGTAAGGATGGTCACGACTGCGGAGGCAATTGCAAACACAGTTCTTGCAGATGCGGTGCTTCAACAACTTCTTTAAGTGTACCTGTTGTAATCGAATTGAAAGCAAAAAATCTGTTTGCAGAAGCAAAAAAGCAAAAATTCGGTTTCAAACAAGCCTATTATTCTTCAGGCTTTTTCTCCATTTGGCTACCGCCTAAAATAAGCTAAATCTGTTGCTTGACAGCCACAGGTATGTCTTGTCGAAAACCCAATCCAGTTTTCGCACCCCTTTTGTATATCTTATTAAATTAAAATTTTCAAAATGAAATCATTATCAAAAATAGTGATGGTAATCGGCGTATTACTATCATCAATAAACAGTTTCGCACAAATCAAAAATGCGAAAACAGAAACCGTAAAAATTTACGGCAATTGCGGAATGTGTAAAACAACCATCGAAAAGGCAGGAAATATAAAAAATATAGCTGCTGTAGAATGGAATAAAGACAGCAAAATGGCTACACTCAGCTATGATGATAAAAAAACAAATCAGGATGAAATATTGAAACGTATCGCTTTGGCTGGTTACGACAGCGAAAAATTCTTAGCTCCTGATGATGTTTATGCTAAACTTCCGGGATGTTGCCAGTACAGCAGAGAACTAAAGCCAGTAGCAAAAACCAAAGATGCTGCTATGGATATGAAAAATGAACACGCCAATCATAACCAAAGCGGTATGGCTCAAAAAAATATCACTGAAACGCAAAATGTACCACAGTTAAAAGCCGTTTTCGATAACTACTTTTCGGTAAAAGATGCCTTGGTAAAAACCGATGCAGGTACTTCTTCGGCAAAAGCGGTAGAATTGGTCAAAGCCATCAAAGCGGTAGAGATGACAAAACTTTCTACCGACGAACATACCGTTTGGATGAAAGTAATGAAAGATTTAACGGCTAATGCCGAAAAGATTGCTGCTTCTAAAGATGTTGCAAAACAAAGGGAAACTTTCGCTTTGCTTTCTAAAAATATGTACGAATTAGCTAAGGTATCTAAACAAGAGACACCTGTTTATTATCAGCATTGTCCAATGTATAACAATGGTAAAGGTGCAAATTGGTTAAGTAAGGAAGAGGCTGTTAAAAACCCGTATTACGGCTCTCAAATGCTTAACTGTGGTAGTGTGCAGGAAACTATTAAATAGCAAACAAAAAATAATTGTTATGGAAAGTATGAAAACCAACACGGAATGCAACATAAACAAAAGAGTGAAGAAAATAACCCCAATTACTCTTTAGCAATGTACAAACGCTTTGCTGTAATGGCTGTTGCAATGTTTATAGCTATGTATTTTATTATGTATGCTATGATTGAAGGATTGAATAATCTTATCCCGAACATCAACAATTTATATATGACGCTGCTGATGGTTTCAGCAATACTGATTATTGAATTATTGATAATGAAAGGAATGTATCAAAACAAAAAAATCAATTGGGCAGTCATTGCGGTTTCTCTTGCGATTGGTATCTTTTCGTGGTTTGGCATTAGGGAGCAAATAAATGTGGGCGATAAGCAATTTGTAAAAGGGATGATACCGCATCACGCATCAGCAGTATTAATGTCCAAAAAAGCTAAGCTTACCGATCCCTAATTAATTGAGCTACAAAAGAACGTACTGGAAACACAAGCAAAGGAAATCGAATTTATGAAGCGAAAGCTGAAAGAATTTGAAAACAAGTAAACAACAAAAATTTCTGTAATAACATTAAATAGCATTAAAATGAAAAATATATTTTTCTCCATCGCATTGGCAACGGTTGCAATAATATCACTTTCGTGCAATCAGTCTTCAAATAAAAGCAACGACCAGCAAGCTAATGACAGTACAACAATATCAGAAACTCAAGATTTGTCATCAGCAACACAAAATGATACAGATAGTACAATGGCATTAATAGATGCCACAGCAAAAAAAACTGAACAACAAGAAGTAAAAGAGGTATCGCAAAACTTCTCTATTGCACCTATTGTTAAGGATTATCTTGTTTTAAAAAATGCACTCGTTGCAGATAATGACAGAGCAGCGGCTAATGCAGGAAAACAACTTTTTGCTAATTTAAACAAGGTGGATCTGAAAACCATACCTGCCAACAAGCATAAGGAGTTTATGGATATTTTCGAAAATGCTAAGGAAAATGCGGAACACATTGGCGACAATGCTGGCAAAATAGACCATCAAAGAGAGCATTTAGCATCGTTAAGTAAAGATGTTTCCGACCTTATTGCATTATTTGGGACTACACAAAAACTATATCAGGACTATTGCCCAATGTACAATGATGGTAAAGGTGCGGTTTGGATTAGCGAAGCCAAAGCAATAAAAAATCCATATTACGGTAATCAGATGCTTACCTGCGGTTCTGTAAAAAAAGAGTTCTAAATGAAGAAAGTATTAAAGATAATTTTAGCAATAGTGCTGTTTATTTTTATTGCAATTCAATTTTATCAGCCTGCCCTTAATGTAGATAAAGGGCAGGTTTACACCACCGATTTTACGCAAGTCTATAAAATGCCTGTTGAAGTAAAAGCGATGCTCCAAACCTCTTGCTACGATTGTCATAGCAACAATACCAAATACGTTTGGTACGATTATATACAGCCTGCGAGAGCCATAGTAGAAAATCATATTAACAACGCAAAAGAAGATTTGAATTTCAATGAATGGGGTACATACACAAACAGGAAACAAGAAAGATTATTAAACTCAATCAAAGAACAAATAGAAACGAAGCAAATGCCCTTATCATCATATACAATGATGCATAAAAATACAAAACTGAATGATGAGCAAATCAAAATATTAACCAATTGGTTAAAAGAGCAGGAGTAAGTTTCATTAATAAAAAATATAAAAATGAATATACCCAGAAATATTACCATAAGATTGCTACAGGGAGTTTTTATACTGCTATGTTCGCAATCCCTCTTCGCACAAAAAGTAGTGCGATACGAGCTGTATGTAAAAGATACGCTTGTGAACTATGCAGGAAAAGAAAAAAGGGCTATTGCAGTAAACGGTCAGATACCAATGCCAACGCTCACATTTACTGAGGGCGACACTGCCGAGATTGTGGTGCATAACCAATTAAAAGAAAGTACATCACTGCATTGGCACGGCGTGTTTTTGCCCAACAAAGAAGATGGTGTGCCTTGGCTTACACAAAAGCCTATTGAACCAGGAACAACATATACCTATCGTTTTCCGATTATCCAACACGGAACGCATTGGTATCATTCCCATTCAGGTTTGCAGGAGCAGATTGGAATGTATGGCAGTTTTGTGATGAAAAAGCGTGATGACGATAAAACCTTTAGAAAAGGAATTGATGATTTGCCGACCGTACCCATCATTTTAAGCGAATGGACAAACCTAAATCCCGATAACATTAACCGTATGTTGCACAACGCCAATGATTGGGCAGCGATAAAAAAGAATGCTACACAGTCCTATGCGGAAGCCATCAAAGACGGTCATTTCAAAACCAAATTGACCAACGAATGGAAACGTATGTTGGCAATGGACGTAAGCGATGTGTATTATGACAAAATATTAATCAACGGAAATCATACTACCGATTTAAAAACAGTTGATGGCAAAAAACTAAAAGCAGGAGATAAAGTAAGATTAAGAGTATCAAACGGCGGAGCATCATCCTATTTTTGGTTACGATATGCAGGCGGTAAAATTACAGTAGTAGCCAATGATGGTAATGATGTAGAGCCAGTAGAGGTAGATAGATTAATCATTGCGGTTTCCGAAACTTATGATATTGTGGTAACAATTCCTGACGATGGAGTTGCCTACGAGTTTTTAGCCACAACCGAAGACAGAACACAATCGGCAAGCTATTTTGTAGGCAATGGTATCAAACAGTTAATATCGCCACTCCCAAGATTGAAATATTTTGAGGGGATGAAGATGATGAACGATATGATGAAGATGAATGGAGATTTGGACGATATGGGTATGAAAATGAGCCTGAACCAAATGGATATGAATGTGGTAATGTATCCCGAAATTACTGGAGAGGCTAAACCTAAAGAAGACCATAGCGGGCACAATATGAATATGGATAATGACCCCAACCGTTACAATGCAAATGCTTTGGGAGAAATCAAAACGCTGAATTATGCAATGTTGCAATCTCCTTACAATACGGAACTTCCTAAAGATGCTCCGGTCAAAGAATTGAAGTTTACCCTTACGGGAAATATGAACCGATATGTATGGAGTATGGATAATAAAATACTTTCTGAAACCGATAAAATACCCGTAAAAAAAGGAGAAATTTTACGAATTACCATATATAACAACTCAATGATGCGCCACCCGATGCACCTGCACGGTTTCGATTTCAGGGTAATCAACGGTAAAGGCGAAAAATCACCACTGAAAAATGTGTTAGATATAATGCCAATGGAAACAGATACCATTGAATTTTTGGCAAACGAAGAAGGAGATTGGTTTTTCCATTGCCATATCCTATATCATATGATGTCGGGGATGAACAGGGTTTTTGCTGTGGATGACTATAAAAATCCAAACTTACCCAACAAGAAACAAGCATACAATAAATTACAGAGAGAGAGCAATATGCCACATTTTATGGCACAGAACGATTTTGCAACCAATGGTAATGATGGCGAGGCAATGTTTCAAAATGCAAGATGGAGTTTAGGCACAGAATGGCGTTTAGGTTACAATGATATGCACGGTTACGAAGTAGAAACACATTTAGGAAGATACATCGGAAAAATGCAGTGGTTTATGCCATTTATAGGCTTTGACTGGCGTTACCGTAAAATGGGAATAGATGAACACGAAACCAATTTATTCGGGCAGAAAAACGAAAAAGATACACGTAGAGCCTTTAGTTTAGGTTTTATGTACACCTTGCCAATGTTAGTCAATTTTCAGGCAGAAGTATATCACGATGGTATCGTTCGCCTGTCTTTAATGCGAGAAGATATACCAATTTCAAAAAGATTAAGAGCTGGTTTTATGGTCAATACCGATATGGAATATATGGCAGACTTGAAGTATATCATCAATAAGAATATAGGTATTCGTACACACTATGATAGTGATATGGGCTTGGGTATAGGGCTGTCACTAAATTATTAAGGATTATGCACCATTCCCCTCCGAAATATCGGAGGGGATTTTTTTACTTGTTTAAAATCTGCAAAACTCTACCAAGTTCAATATCCATTCTTGAAAAGGCAAACCAATTTTTGCCCAGGTCTTTGAGCGATGCCCCGATATGGTAGAGTTCTGAATGGTCAATAATCAAAAAACGGTCGTGGGCATCAGAAAACACTTCAATGTCTATCGGAGGATATTGGCTATTGTAGCGTTGTAAATCTAATCGTAGCTGATTACTGATGCTTTTGGTAAGGATTGTAGCGGTTACAGTAGTCTTACGCTTACCCAACAAAGTAAGCACCGTATCATCCACATAATTATCAAGCAAGATAATTGAGCTTTTGGCACTTCGGATAATATCGGAAACAAAGGCGTAGGCATCAAATACCTGCCCATTGTAGAAAATACCTTTCTCGCTGTACAGCTTGTCGCTTTCCAAAGCCTTAAAAATCTCTTCAAATTTTTGGTCGGCTTCCAGTTGCTTTAATTCGATATTATCCAAACGATGGAACAAAGAAGCGTTGCTAATGAGCATTTTTCGCATTTCAACAAAAGCATTCATTATTTCCACACTCATTTTAACGGCTATATCAGAACGGAGTATGGCAGATGCCATTGCAACGCCCTGTTCGGTAAAAACATAGGGCAAATAACGTCTGCCGCCGTAGTTTAAACTTGAGGTTCCAATTTGGAACCTCAAGTTTTCAATTTCCTCTTCGGTCAGTTGAAAACAGAATGATACTGGAAAACGCTCAATATTTCTTTTTACGGCTTTGTTCAGGTTCTTTGTTTCTACCTGATATAAGGCAGCGAGGTCGCTATCCAACATTACCTGTTTGCCCCGGATAGTATAAATCAGGTTTCTGATTTCTTTGGGTATGATTGACAGTTTATTTTCCATTGCGTTTACTGCTTTTGTTTTTCTCAAACTCAAAAGAACTTTCCGCATTCTCTTTCAGCACGATATAAGCATCGAATTTCTTTCCGGCTTTGCTTGTCATTCCTTTGATAAGAGAGGTTTTGCCTTTATTGACAAGGCTTGTTATGTTTTCGATACTGATTTGTACACCGCAGACGGTGCGGAACTGTACCCAGTTACAAGCCTCATCAGGGCATTTCACAATTTTGTCACGGATAATGAGTTGCTGACTTTTACATTTCGGGCAGGTCAGTTTCGGCTGATTGGTGCTTGCAATAGAGGTTTGCAGCAGTTCATCGGTAATGGATTTCGCATAGGTTTCCATTTCCTTTTGGAATGTTCCGGCATCCGCTTCGTTGTTCTCGATTTTCTGCAATGCCAGTTCCCATTCGGCGGTCATTGCCACATCCGCAATTTTCCGGTCTTTAACAAGCCCGTACACCTGTAATCCTTTTTCAGTAGGGATTAAAGAACGTTTATCCCGTTGGATATAATTGCGGGTAAACAGGGTTTCGATAATGGCGGCTCTTGTTGCAGGAGTACCGATACCGATATTTTTGAGGGCTTTTCGTTCTTCCTCGTTCTCGATTTCTTTCCCTGCGGTTTCCATAGCCGACAAAAGCCCGGCTTCGCTGTAAAGCACTGGCGGTTTGGTCTGCTTTTCCAAAACGGCGGCTTCCTTTATGGCAAGTTCGTCGCCTTTATGCAGTTCAGGTAATTCCTGCACTGGTTCTTCGCCATCGTCTGTAAAACTCCCTTTGATGGAACGCCAACCTGCTTCCTGAATTTTACAGCCTTTTGCCATAAAGTCGTAATGCAATACCTGTAATGATACATCGGTTATTTCTTTGACACAGGCTTGTGATATGGCTTCGAGCAATCGAAGCGCAATCATATTGTAAATCTTGTTTTCGTCTGCATTAAGTACCGACGGCACTTTGTCCGTAATCAACAAACCGTGATGGTCCGTTACACGGAGGTCATTCACGATACGTTTGTTGAACCGTCCCCATTTGATTTTGGTTAGAGCTTGCTTGCAATCTTCCCGGTTCTGCAAAGCCCGCACAAGGTTTGGAATTTCTGCCCACATATCTTCAGGGATGTATTTGCTTCCGGTACGTGGGTAAGTGATAAACTTCTTTTCGTACAGGCTTTGTGCGATATTGAGCGTTGCTTCAGCAGATAATTTCAGCCTTTTATTGGCTTCCTTTTGTAAGCCTGTCAGGTCGAAAAGCAAGGGCGGTTGTTCTGTAACGCTTTTGGTTGCTGCTGATGTAACTGTTGCCTTTGTACCACGCTGAATAGCTTTAAGGGTATCATCGGCAAGCTGCTTTTCTTCCCATTTGGTTACGGAAATGCTTTTGAAATCAACCTGCGCTTTATTGTGCGATAATTGTATCTGCCAGTATTTCTTTACCGTGAAATTCTTATTGTCGAGGTAGCGTTTACATATCAAAGCCAGTGTGGGCGTTTGTACTCTTCCGAGCGAATAGATACCATTGCCTGCGGCTATGCTCAATGCCTGTGTAGCATTGATGCCCACAAGCCAATCGGCTCGGCTTCTGCCTTGTGCCGCCTGATGCAATCCGTCAAATGCTGCCCCGTCTTTTAGATTATCAAAGCCTTGTTTTATGGCTTTTTCGGTAAGCGAACTTATCCAAAGGCGTTCAAAGGGTTTGTTGCATTTAAGGTATTCGTAGATATAGCGAAATATCAATTCGCCCTCACGTCCTGCATCGGTAGCAACAATAATGCTGTTGCTACGGCTAAAAAGCTGTTCGATAACTTTCAGTTGCTTTAATGCGCCAGTATCGGCAGTGTACTCTTTGTCTTTTTTGACCTTGCGGACGGTCAATAAAAAAGGGTTGGGCAATATCGGCAGGGATGCTTTATCAAATCCCGAAATGCCGTAGTCTTCGGGCATTCCCAGTCCTATTAAATGACCGAATGCCCACGTAACAAAATAGCCGTTACCTGTCAGGTAGCCGTCCTTTTTATCGGATGCTCCCAACAAGCCGGCTATTTCCCTTGCTACGCTTGGTTTTTCTGCAATAATTGTTTTCATACTGTATTACATTTTTCTGCCTTTGGATTTTGCAGGCTTATTGTCCTGTTGTTCCTGCTGCTTTTCATTTTTCGGTCTTTGCTGCCCGGACTTTAAAGGCTCTTGGACGTTCTTGGTTGCTTCGTTGGTTTTGCCCTCTGAATTGACAGCAGTCTGTGTTTTATGGGCTTCGGTGGGTTTTACCCTTTCCTTATAGTGGTTAGGAAACTCAAAATTGGTCTTTCCTGTATCCTTATTGAAAGTGATATAGCCCTGATAAGGTTGCCCTTTTTTATCTTTTAATCCATCAATGTAGATAGTTTGACCTGCTTTGAAATCCTTATGTTGCTCATCGGTTAGTTCTTTACCACGGAATGTTTTCGGGGCTTCCTGTGGTTGGCTTTGTTGGGTGTTCTGTTGGTTCGTTTGCGCTTGCTGATTGTTATTGCTTCTGTCAAACAGGAACTCAACGTATCTTTTGTCAGCATTGAATTGTACCGTTGCCGAAAACTCCGTTCCCTTAGTGGAAGTCATACCCTCTAAATAGAGTGGTTTTCCCTCCATCAGCGTTTGCTTTTGTTCGTCATTCAGCTTTACGCCCTTAATTTCATCGGGAATTTTGATAAACTCCGTGCGCAATGCAATCACATCATTGGTCAGCCTGTCAATGCTGATAATGGACGGCATCAGTTCGCCCGTTTTGGAATTTACCAAATTGACGACACGCCCCATATTGCCCGTTTCGAGCAGGTTTTTCTTGTCTTCGTCCGTAAACTTGTGACCGAAAAACTCAAAATGCAGGTTAGGTTCTCTTTTGATACCGTGTATTGCCACGATAACATTGCCGTCTTCCGCTTGCTGCAAAGACAGGCGGGCATCCGTGCGGAGGATAGAACCACCGAGGTTAATTCCTATCGGTAAAAGTTCATTGGTTTTGTAACCACGTAACAAAGGGTCGAGCAGATTTCTTTTTTCAAGATACTCTTTGCTTAATCCGAGGTTTTTCATTGTGTCCCAATCAACCTGCTCCGGCTTGTAGCGGTATTCGCTTGTTTCCGTTGTTGTTTGTGCTGTTGCCATATTATTTTGATTTTCTTGTTTTTTATCCGGCTGGGGTTCTGCTTTCACTTCGTGTTCTTTCAGTACTTTTTCGCCCTGTGGAGTGGGCTTATTTAAGTGCTTTTGCAATTCCTGTGCTTTTTCAGCAGCAACAGGGGCAGGCACTTTGAAGAAAGTAAAGTTTGTAGGGTTCTTTAACTGGCTGAAAAAATTGGAAAAGAAGTTGGAAAAGAAATCGCCGCCTTTGTCCACACGCATAAACTGGTTTTGGTTTTTCTTGGTGGGGTCAACGGTTTCCATTTTACCGTTTTCATCAATACTCTTTACCGCCTGGATTTTCATTTTCTCTTTATCCAGTACGAGTAATATGTCCGAAAGCTGTTCGGGCATTTCCTGCTTATTTGCTGTTTCTTCGCTCATAGTCTGAAAATTTTAAAATTTCACGGTCGAATGTAAAGGAAGCCTTCACTGATTTGCTTTAAGTGGCACTCAAAGGCAGCATTTGTCACTTATTGGCATCCAATTTGGGCAAAGGCGGGTTAAAACTTTCCCTGATAAACTGATGCACATCGGACAGTTTGTAATACAGCTTTCCGCTGATGGTATAATAGGGTAGCTTGCCTATTGAGCGATACCGTTGCAGGGAACGGTTACTAATTTTTAGCATTTGCAATAAATCCTGATTGTCCAGTAATTCTTCGCCGTCTATGCTGTTACGCTTCTTTTGTAAATCGTCTATGTGGTTGCCGAGAATGTCAAGCCTGTCCATTATGCGTTCCATCCACGCCACAAATTCCATTTTGTCGATATTCATACGGGTACGCCTTTAATGGTTATCTGATTTCAGCTTTCTGCCTTTCTCGATATAGCTTTTGCCTTTCGCCATAAGCTGCTCCACATATTCATCGGTCGTCTGCACGGCGTTAGCGTTGAGCATTTCCTTGATAGCACCAATCGTATAGTAATACTGCCCGTACATTTTTGAAAAGGCTATCTGCCCATTGGTGCGCATACGCCACAATGTTTTTTCGCTGATGTGGAGATACTGGCAGACTTCGTGATTGTTGAGCCACAAACTATCGTAGCTTGTATCTTCCAGTTTGAGGATATATTCGCTAATGGCTTTCAACCGCTCATTGAGGTGCTTCCACACTTCTTCGTCAACTGTTATAATATTCATTGCACTGCTGTTTAATGTTCACAGGGCAAAATTCAGAAGTGTGGCAGTGTTTGTCTGCCAATGCTTACCCATTGGTTTGGCACTTTTTTGATTTTTTTTTGCAATGAGGAAAATCCTTGTTTAATAAGGGTTTTAGCGTGTTTCAGTTATTTTGTTGTAGCTTTTTGCCAACTTTTGCCAATTGGCAGATATGGACAAAAAAAGCAGTACACAAAATGTACTGCTTTGAAACACTTTTGCTGTTACGGCTAAAGGTCTTTATCCATATATTCTTCGAGGGAAATTTTGAGTTGGTCTAAAAACGCTGTCCGGGAGCCTGCCCTTGTTTTCATTCGGTGGAAAGAATGATGTATATCGTTTAAGGGAGTTCGGAATAAGATTTGAAAAATCAATGCTAATTTTCTGATACCTATTTTACCGTATGCAATAGATTTGGAAGCATACAGGGCGTAAATCAATTCAATAAGCGCATTTTGTGAATTAGTCCACGAAATGTCTTTGTGTGTATCTCCGTTCATTAAAATGGTATCGGGATTTTTTTCGGGGTTAATTTTAGTAAGCATATAGGTGTAAAGTAATTCATTCGCTATAATGTGGGCTATTTTGTTATCAAAGTATGTGGAGAAACTTAGGTCGATTTCAAACACGCCACTCTTTAACCCATCGTGGTAATTGATTTGTCCGAGCCTGAAATAAATATGGTCACGGTCTGTTCTGTCAGCACGGTAGTATCTGTAAAAATCCTCATTGCAAATGCTTTCTTTATATTCTGATTTGAGGGCTTTTAATTGGTTCTCATAATAGCTTTGATGTATTCTCCCGGTACTTACAGGACAGGTGGTTTCAATACGGAATACTTTATTGTAATAAATTAGTTTTCCTAAAATCTGCGGTTTAATGTTCTTGAAAAAATTGATTTCCTGCTGTTCATCCTTAAATCCGGTTTGTAAGACTTTCATCTTTATGGTAAATAGCATTTCCTTCAGGAATAAGGTCATTTGGTAAGCCTCGTCTGCCGTTCGCATCATTTGAGAAGACAGCTTGTCTTCCTGATGATGAATTTGCGATAATATTTTGTTCAACACGATTTCCATAGCTTAGACGTTTAGAAATTAGCACTACTTGTTTCGGAATTACATCTTTGTTGATTTGTCAAAACTTGGAAATAATCTTGGAACCAATATCACAGGTTGCCCCCATATTGGGAAAGATTTATTTTTAATTACTGTTTCTGAAAGAATTAGAAAAAACAGAAAAAGGGTTAAGTACGCTACGACTTAACCCTTTTTTTATTAAATTTGCAGTAATGATTTACAAGGTAATCAGATGAAAGCGAGTGCAGTAAGCACCATTACTAAATCGTTACCGATGGCACTTTCGGTTCTTGTAAACTACTCTTTATTAGCTACTTTAGGCTATATTAATCTTTTTTGAAAAAAAATTAAATAAAAATTAAAAATCAGCTAAACATTTTGTAGTACAGTCAAGTTGGAAGTACCTTTGGGGCTTTTATAAGAATAAACAGGGTTGAAAACGACAACGATGAAAAAACTGAGATTTTTGCTATTACCTTTTTCTGTAATGATATGTGCACAGGAAGTGGATACATTGCAGGTAAAAGAATTACAACAGGAATTATCTACGGATGCACCGAAAGTACAAACCTATACTTTGAAAGATGGTTCGGTCAGAACATACCCTAAACCCAAACTTTTTGATTTTGTAACCAAATTACCCCGAAATTTTATTGATACCAATAAAGATTTTGTTGCAAAAGATCATGCTTATTACTTAGGTGGAGCAGTGGCCTCCACATTGATCCTGTTACCTTTTGATCAGAAACTGATCGATAATTCGAGGGAACTCGGTGAGAGATGGGGAATGGACAAGGATAACAATTACACCAAACTTGGGGGTGTTTTTAAAATACCCAAAGATATCGGTTCCACTCTTTACCTTATCGGAAACGGTTCTACACTGGTTTTGTTGGGAATTGGTTTCGGGACTTACGGTTTAATCAAAAATGACTACAGAGCACAGGCTACAGCGAGCGGATTGATGGAAAGTTTAATTCTTTCCGGAGTTTTCACTCAGACCATTAAAAGGATTACCGGAAGAGAAAGCCCGTTTATTGCAGAAGAAAATGGTAACAAAGGAGGGGCATGGAATCCTTTTCCAAGTTTTTCGGCCTTCAGCAAAAATACCTCCAATTACGATGCCATGCCATCAGGTCATTTAACAACATTTATGGCCGGTATAACAGTTATTGCAGACAATTATCCTGATGCAAAATGGATAAAACCTGTTGGATACACCCTGGCCGGAGCATTATGCTTTCAAATGATGCAAAGCAAAGTACACTGGGCTTCAGATTACCCGTTGGCATTATTGATGGGATATTTTATAGGAAAAACCATCTCAAAAAGCAGATACACTTCAACAGAAGGGACTATAGGAAAAACAAAATATAAATTTGACCTTATGGCATCCCGTCAATGGGAATACAATATGGTAGGAGTGAAACTCTCTTTTTAATTTATTGACTCATTTAATAAAAATCTATACCCTATTCTCACATTTTTAATGAAAATGTGGGAATTTTGTTTTTTAAAAAGGCAGAATTCGAAGGATTTATGAAGACTATGGGGCAGAATACCACATTTTATAGATCAAACTAAAATACTTTTCACTATTTTTGGTCTGAATAAGCCATATCATCTTTTTTGGAGATATTGGCCTGAAGATACTTAATTAATATTGTACTGAATGAAAATTATCGCTGTCATCCCTGCACGCTATGAGGCAAGCCGTTTCCCGGGAAAACTGATGCAGATTTTAGGAGACAAAACTGTTATCACAACTACTTATCAGAATGTTGTTGAAACCGGTTTGTTTGATGAAGTTTTTGTCGCAACAGATTCTGAAATCATTTTAGATGAAATTGTAAAAAACGGAGGAAAAGCAGTAATGACGGGACAACATGAAACGGGAAGTGACCGGATTGCTGAGGCGGTACAGAATATTGACTGTGATATCGTTATCAATGTCCAGGGAGACGAACCGTTTCTTAAACTGGACCCTTTAAAGCAATTAATAGAAGTTTTTAAAAATGATGACCGCAAAGAAATTTCTCTGGCTTCTTTAAAAATTCAATTATTTGAAAAAGAAGAAATTGAAAATCCCAATAACGTAAAAGTAATTACCGACAATAATGGTTTTGCCCTTTATTTCAGCCGCTCTGTGATACCGTTTCACCGGGAGGTGTCCTATGATATAAACTATTATAAACATATCGGTGTATACGCTTTCAGGAAAGAAGCTTTGCTGCAGTTTTCAAAACTGGAAATGAAACCTCTGGAAATTTCAGAAAAGATAGAATGCATCCGCTATCTTGAATATGGAATGAAAATAAAAATGGTGGAAACGAATTTCGTGGGAGTAGGCATTGATACGCCTGAAGATCTGGAAAAAGCAAGGAAATTAATTTAAAATGCAATCATTTCAAAAAGAATAGGGCAATTCGACGTTTTTGCTTTTTATCTCAAATCCCCTTATATTTGAATTTATAAATAAAATTAATGAAGAAGTTACTGCTAGTATTTGGCCTGATATGTTCACATTTAGTTTTTGCACAAACCGCAAAAGAAATTATAGACAAAAACATTGAATTATCCGGAGGATTAACCAATTGGAAACTTTTAAACTCAGTATTGCTTCAGGGAAAAGTAGTCCTGGGAATTAAAGATGAATATCCTATAAAGATTTACCAGCAACGTCCTAACCTTACGAAAACATTAATTACAACCGGTGGAAAAGAAACTGCTATTGAAGGTTTTGACGGAACAAAAGGCTATGCAATGAATTATGCAGCCAACAAACTTCAGGTATACCCTGAATATATTCCCGAAAGCTTTGACAATGATTTCATCGACTGGGAAAATAAAGGTTTTGCCGCAAAATATCTTGGAAAAGAAAAAGTAGGAGAGATCTATTGCCATAAAGTAGAGCTGACCAAGAATGTGAACAAAAATTTGTATTTTTTTGATACTAATACATATATGCTTTTAAAAGAAGTGAAAAAAGATGAAACGGTTGTATATTCCGATTATAAAAAAGTAGGAAATCTTGTAATGCCTTTCAGAATTGAATCTTCAAGCCCTAAAAAAGACGGTGACTATGTAATGCTATTCAATAAAATTGATGTCAACAAAGTTTTTCCGGCTAATATTTTTAAATTTTAAATTAATTGCAGTCATACTGTATAAAATGAATAAGAAATGAAAAATATTTTTTTAATGCTGCTTTCCGCAATTGCTTTTCTGCAAAGCTGCACCAACCAAAAAACTGAAATTTCTGAAGCTAAAACCAAAGAACTTATGGGAAAAACAATATATGATTTCAAAGTAGAAGGCCTTGACGGGAAAGAAATTAATTTTGTCGATTTTAAAGGAAAAAAAATCCTTATCGTTAACACCGCTTCAGAATGCGGATTTACTCCCCAGTATGCAGACCTGGAAAAAGTATATGAACAGTATAAAGATAAATTAGTTATCGTAGGTTTTCCGGCCAATAATTTTGGAGGACAGGAGCCTGGTACCAATACTGAAATCGGTGCATTTTGCCAGAAAAATTATGGCGTTACATTTCCGATGGCTGCTAAAGTTTCAGTAAAAGGAGATGATACGGCACCTATCTTTAAATATCTGACAGAGCAGGAACTCAACGGGGTAAAGAATACAACAATCCTTTGGAACTTTACCAAGTTTTTACTGGACGAGAATGGAAAACTAATCGATACTTTTGTAAGCACAACGAAGCCGACAGACGATGCGGTTACAAAATATCTGAAATAAAGATAAAAAAGTATATTTTTACAAAGTGGGTGTTTTACATCCGCTTTTTTTATTTTTAACCCAATTTCAAATATCCATGAAGAAAATAATTTTTATCCTTTGCATTCTGGCTTCATTTATGTCAGGATTTGCATTTAAAGCGGTTACTGAAACTAAATCTGATGATATGAAAAGGGTAACCGGCATTGGCGGAATCTTTTTTAAATCTAAAGATCCTAAGAAAATGAGAGAATGGTATAAAGACCATTTAGGCCTTGCTACCAACGAATATGGTGCCGTGTTTGAATGGTTCCAGGGCGCTGACAATTCCAAAAAAGGATTCAGCCAATGGAGTCCATTCAGTGAAAAGACAAAATACTTTCAGCCTTCTGAAAAAGATTTTATGATTAATTATAGGGTAAATAATCTCGAAAAACTCATTGAACAACTTAAAAAAGAAAATGTAACAATCGTTGACAAGATAGAGACCTATGAATATGGAAAATTCGCCCATATAATGGATCCTGAAGGAAACAAAATAGAACTCTGGGAGCCTAATGATATCGAGTATGAAAAATTAGGACAGAAAATGGGAAGTACCACTACAAAATAATTGATACTCACTTCCATTCATGATCACGTAGTTGTTTTCTCTGCAAAACAAAATATATTCCCCAGTTTGATACTGGAATACCCATTGCTTTTAATCTTTGAAGAATTGATCATGGCCTTTGCTAAAATATCAGTAGGTAAGGGCCTCTGGCTTTCCAGCAGTCCCAGTTTATTAGCAAATTTTATAATCCTGCTTCCTAAAACTTCCCCGGTCCGTTCAGAATCTTTCCTTTCGAGCATTCCCGGTTTAAAAATGGTTATTTTGGTGAAATGAAGCTGCTTTACGGCTTCTTCAAGCTCACCCTTCATTTTAGAGTAGAAAATTTTCGATGTCGGGTTAGCGCCGTAAGCGGAAACCAGAATATAGTCTTCAACATTATTTTCCTTCGCTGCTTTTGCAAATTCATATTGATAATCAAAGTCTACTTTTTTCTGTGCTTCCTTGCTTCCAGCGGCTTTTAAAGTAGTACCAAGACATGAAAAGGCTACATCTCCCTTCACCATTTCTTTCCATTCTTCAGGTTTTTCAAAATTGACCACATGCACATTCAGCCGGTCATTTTGAATATTGACGGGTTTTCTTACGAAAATATCAACTTCCTCAAAATCTTTATCGTTGAGTAACTGGTTGACCAGATCTTTTCCTGTAGCGCCTGTAGCACCGATTACCAAAGCTTTCATAATAATTGTGATTGGTGAAACTTTTTTTCTCTTCTTAAATTTACTAAATTTGATTGAAAGACTAAAAGAATATTATCAACCATTATTCATTATTCACAATTATACCATGGATGCCAACGAAGTTTTAGACTATTGTCTTGCTAAAAAAGGGGTTACTGAGAGTTTTCCTTTTGATAACGAAACACTTGTGTTAAAAGTAGATACTAAAATGTTCTTACTGATGGGGCTTGAAAAGCAGCCATTATCAATTAACGTGAAAACTGATCCGGAATGGAGTGCAGAATTACGGGAACAACATCCTCAGATTACCGGTGCCTATCATATGAATAAAACCCATTGGAACTCCGTGATGCTTGATGGATTGAAAAAAGATTTAATTTTTAAACTCATCGACCAGTCCTATAATCTGGTTTTTAAGTCTTTGACTAAAAAAGCCCGGGATCTGGTGAATAATTCATAAAACTGTACATTTAAATTGATTTCTTTTAGGTACGAAATTTGTTATCAAATAGGAGTGAAATACTAAATCAACATTAATAAAATAAAGAACAAATGAGAAATCACCTTTTATTATTCATGGCGGCTGGTACATTGATGCTGACAAGCTGCAATAAGCCGGCTCCAAAAGACAACGCCGGTACTACCGAAACTCCACCTACAGAGACTGCGACTGCAGCAGAAGGTTCCGACAATCTGAAATTGGAATTTTCCGGGACAGACAAGTTTGTGATTAAAAATCCTAAATTCAAAGTGAGTCTGTACGGAGCAGATGAAAGATTGGCAGATGCGCCGGCAACATTAATTACCGAACAGGAATTTGAACAAAAATCTGTTCCGTTTACCATCGATCTTGCCGTTCCGAAAGATGCTGAAAGTAAAATTAATCCGAAGCCGGCAGGACCTGTTAAATACTATGTTGCCGTAAGTTGGGATTCAGACGGCAACGGAAAAGCGGGTGAGAAAGGAGATATCTTTATCGATCACGATAAGCAATTCCCTAACGTAAAACTGAATGGAGAAACCCAGAAGGTATATTTGAAAGTATTGAAATAAACCCTTACAATAGGATTTTAACCAATAGAAAATAGGAAAAAAGGCTGTCCCCATAGTGAGACAGCCTTTTTTGTATCTTTTAGAAATTAAATTCTTCTGTTAATCTTTTATCTTCGTCGAGTCTTTCAATCAGCTTTTCAATACCTTCGAATTTGATTTCATCATGGAGAAAATCCCTGAATCTTACCGTAATTCTTTCATCATAAATATCCTCATCAAAATCAAGGATATAAACTTCAACGGTTAATTTTTCACCGTTTACGGTAGGATTGGTCCCAATGCTCAACATTCCCTTGTAGTGTTGTCCTTTTACGTCAACTTCAACGATATAAGCCCCCTTTTTAGGAAGAAGTTTTAATGATTCAGTATCGATATTCGCAGTAGGATAGCCTATTGTTCTCCCGATTTTCTTACCGTGGACTACCGTTCCGGAAACAGAGTAGGAGTATCCCAGCATTTCATTGGCTTCCTTAATATCTCCGGTTAAAAGGGCATTGCGAACCTTTGTAGAGCTAATGTTATTTTCATGAATATTAATAGCTTCCATTTGCTCTACTTCAAAGCCAAGCTCTTTGGATAATTTTACCAGAAGGTCAAAATTTCCGCTTTTATTCTTTCCAAAAGAATGGTCATAACCTATAATAAGGTATTTTACATTCAGTTTGTCAATTAAAATCTGGCGTACAAATTCTTCGCCTGTCAAGTTTCTGAATTCTTCATCAAATTCTTTCAGGAACAGGTTATCAATGCAATATTTTTCTATCAGTTGTTTCTTTTCTTCTAAAGTATTCAGAAGTTTTAAATCTTCATTGGGATTGAAAACAAACCTGGGATGGGGCCAGAAAGTAAGGATGGCAGTTTCCAGATTGTTGTCTGCACCTACTTTTATCAGTTCATCAATAATACTTTTATGCCCAAGATGTACCCCGTCAAACATACCCAGAGACAATGCTAAAGGCTTCTGAGAGGAATAATCTTTAAAATTCTTGAAAACTTTCAAAACGGAGAAATTTTTGATTGCAAATATAGATATAATGTAACAATCTATCAATATAACAATGTCGCAATATTTTTTACCTGAAAAAATCATTCCTGCATTGGAAAATTCCTGCATAGGGAAATTTATAAAAGCATGATAAAAATCTTTTTTTTACCAATTGTGGGTTTATGAAGAATCACTATATTTGCACCAAGAAAAAATTTAGCAATGGCAAACCAAATTAAAGGTAAAATTTCTCAAATTATTGGTCCGGTAATCGACGTTGTCTTCACAGATGTGGAATCTGTTCCAGCAATCTATGACGCGTTAGAAATTACAAAAGAAAACGGTGAAAAAGTAATCTTAGAGGTAGAACAACATATTGGCGAAGATACAGTAAGATGTATTGCAATGGACGCTACAGACGGTCTTAAGAGAGGTCAGGATGTAATCGGATACGGAAATCCTATTACCATGCCAATCGGTGAGGCTGTAAACGGAAGATTATTCAACGTAGTTGGTGATGCTATCGACGGACTTCAAAATATTTCTAAAGACGGAGGTCTTCCTATCCACAGAGAAGCTCCAAAATTTGATCAACTTTCAACTTCTGCAGAAGTTTTATTTACAGGTATTAAAGTAATCGACTTAGTGGAACCTTACGCAAAGGGAGGTAAAATTGGTTTGTTCGGTGGTGCCGGTGTAGGTAAAACAGTATTGATCCAGGAGTTGATTAACAATATTGCAAAAGGACACGGAGGTCTTTCGGTTTTTGCCGGAGTAGGTGAAAGAACGAGAGAAGGGAATGACCTTTTGAGAGAGATGTTGGAATCAGGTATTATCAAGTATGGTGATGATTTCATGCACTCTATGGAAAACGGAGGTTGGGATCTTTCTAAAGTAGATTTAGAAGCTATGAAAGATTCTAAAGCAGCATTCGTTTTCGGACAGATGAACGAGCCGCCAGGTGCAAGAGCGAGAGTAGCACTTTCTGGTCTTACATTGGCTGAGTATTATAGAGATGGTGGTGAAAGCGGACAAGGTAGAGACGTACTTTTCTTCGTAGACAACATCTTCCGTTTTACACAGGCTGGTTCTGAGGTGTCTGCACTTCTTGGTCGTATGCCATCAGCGGTAGGTTACCAACCGACTCTTGCTTCTGAAATGGGTGCGATGCAGGAAAGAATTACTTCAACTAAAAATGGTTCAATTACTTCAGTACAGGCGGTTTACGTACCTGCGGATGACTTAACTGACCCGGCTCCTGCAACAACGTTTGCCCACTTGGATGCAACAACAGTACTTGACAGAAAGATTGCTTCATTAGGTATTTACCCGGCGGTAGATCCATTGGCATCTACTTCAAGAATCCTTGCTCCGGAAGTTATCGGTGACGATCACTACAACTGTGCTCAAAGAGTAAAAGAAATTCTTCAAAGATATAAAGCGCTTCAGGATATCATCGCAATCCTTGGTATGGAAGAACTTTCTGAAGAAGATAAATCAGTAGTTTACCGTGCGAGAAAAGTTCAGAGATTCCTGTCTCAGCCTTTCCACGTAGCAGAACAGTTTACAGGTATTCCGGGATCATTGGTTGATATCAAAGATACGATCAAAGGATTCAACATGATTATGGATGGTGAATTAGATCACTTACCAGAAGCAGCTTTCAACTTGAAAGGAACTATCGAGGAAGCTATCGAAGCAGGACAAAAAATGTTAGCTGAAAACGCTTAATAAATTAGACATAAAGAGATCAGATACTAGACATGAGACGTTAAGGTTGTCTGAAATCTGAAATCTGAAATCTTCAAATCTAAATTAAAATGAATATAAAAATTTTAACACCAGAATATGTAGTTTTTGAAGGAGAAGTAGAATCTGTATTATTGCCTGGGAAAAATGGTGAATTTCACATCATGAAAAACCACGCGGGAATCGTTTCTTCTTTGATCGGAGGTGAGGTAAAGCTATTTGCTAATTCTATTGATGAAGCTTTTGCTAAAAACTTTACCAAAGAAGCTGGAAAAGACTCTGTTTTTGCTTATGCTATCAAAAGCGGTGTTGTAGAATTTAATCATAATAAAGGAATTATCCTTTGTGAATAATTAAATGAAAAGCTAAATATATTTTCAAGAAAGTGTAACTTTGTGTTACACTTTTTTTATGTATGTAAAAGTCTGATTCTATGAAGAAAAGTATAATCATATTCTTTACACTTCTGGTCATTTCCCTTCATGCACAGAATATCAAGACCAAAAGAGGAATTATTAATTTAGACGGAATCCCGGTAGCAAAACTTACCCACAAATCCAGTGAATATACTTTTTTGGATTTGAAGGAAACCCCTCTGTATACTATAAAGTTTATTGATAAAAGCGTTGTCGACTCCGTTCGTGACAGCTATATTCAGATTAACCGGGTATACAACAGAGATAAAACCCTTGAATTGGATTATATTTCCCCTTCTGCATTTTCAGGAGAAGAAAAGTCCGCAGTCTATACTTCTATAAAAGGATTAAAGATCATTGATAATAAAGGAATCAATGTGAAAAACCTCGATGAACTATTTGCCAATCCTCCGAAACGAAAACTTGACACCAAAACCAAGGAAGGATATACAGTGAAAACCAAAATTGATAAAATGAATATTGAAGTCAATAAGGTAGGCGAAATTTTAAGCAATGGTGTCCCGGTAGGATATTTTACCAATTTGCCGGTAAGTTTCGGTTCAGATGATACGATTATGGATAAGACTTTCGTCGATATCGAAATCTATGATGCCAAAAGTAAGTATATCGGAAAATATATAACCACTACAAAACAATTAAAAACTGCTGGAGGAAAGTCTTTCACGATCTATAAGGAAATGTCAGGCAGAGCTTCCATTTTGAAATTTCCGACCTATAAAGCACTTGCTGAAAGGCTGGCGATTATGGATCCTACTTTTATTAAAATACAGGAAAAGGTATCTGTAGGTCCTGTGGTAAAAGAGCAGCCCCATTAGAAAAAGATTGGAAAATGCGATCTGCGGGAAAATAAGAATTCCACATTCCATTGGCTTTAGCCAAAACATAAAATATTCCTACGGAATGACAGAAATTTATAGTCGTTTCAGAAAAAAAGCGAGTTTTCAAAAATCCTTGAGAAAAAACTAACCGGTTTTATAAACTTAAAATCACCCCATTTTCTTTCAATTGCTGCATGGGTTTCGAAAACCAAAATAACTCAAAATCTTCAAAATTTTCTTCAAAATTATTTTTAAGTTGCTGAACTGTAGGTTTTTTTAAATTTTCAATGGCATGTTCTTCCAGAATTTTCATCAGCCACTCAGCCTTTTCCTGTTCAAGTTCCACCGTTACAATATTGGTTTTTAAGTGGAATGTCAGAAGGGTATACGCACCGGAATATTTCTTTTTATTTTTTATCCGATTCTCAGCGATTACGTTCTTGGTTAAAAAAACAATTTTTGAATTTCCTTTAAAAACAAATTCATTTTCTTCTAAAAGACAATCGTGAATATAGTCGGGATGAATATTTGTTCTCGGAATTTTGAAATCAAACCATTCCTGGAGCGACATTTCAAAATTCACTCCATGCATATAATTAAAAAGAGACTTTTTGAGGCCGAAACTGAATTTGTTATGGTCGATTCCGGTTTTATCTTTAAAATCGATATCATTGTTGGCAAAGTGAATTTCCTGTTTTACCGGAACGACCCCGAAATCTTCAGGACTCATCCCGACCGGTGAATGGGCAGTCATGGCAAACTGATGCCAGAATCCACTTTGGAGAATTCCCATTTCAAACATCTGGCGGACCATTTCTAAAGAGTCCACTGTTTCCTGAACAGTTTGGGTAGGGTAGCCATACATCAGATACGCGTGTACCATAATACCTGCTTCGGTAAAATTTCTGGTCACTTTGGCAACCTGTTCTACGGAAACTCCTTTGTCGATTAATTTCAACAGTCGGTCACTGGCTACTTCAAGTCCTCCTGAAACAGCAACACAACCCGAAAGTTTTAACAGATAACAAAGATCTCTCGTGAAGCTTTTTTCAAATCGAATATTCGTCCACCAGGTAACGACAAGATTTCTTCGTAGGATTTCCAGAGCAACCTCTCTCATCAGAGCCGGAGGTGCAGCTTCGTCTACAAAATGGAAACCTGTTTCGCCGGTTGTTTTGATAAGCTCTTCCATTCTGTCAACAAGAATTTTGGCAGAAACAGGTTCATAGATCTTAATATAATCCAGCGAGATATCACAGAAAGTACATTTTCCCCAATAGCAGCCATGGGCCATGGTGAGCTTATTCCATCGTCCGTCACTCCACAGGCTGTGCATAGGATTGGCAATTTCAATGACCGAAATATATTGATCCAGCTTCAAATCGGTGTAATCCGGAGTTCCGATATCTGCTTGTTTATAATCGTGTTTTTTTGAATTGTTTTTATAAACGACTTGCTGATCTTCAAGCAAAAAAGTTCTTTTATATTCAGGATTTTCTTTGGAATGCACTACATTTTCACAAAGAAGCTCAAGCGGAACTTCACCGTCATCCAATGTGATGAAATCAAAAAATTCAAAAACCCTCCGATCCTGTACTTCCCTTAATTCTGTATTAGGAAATCCTCCACCCATAGCAATTTTAATATGAGGATAATTCTTTTTTATAAACTGGGCACATTTGAAACCGGAATATAAATTGCCTGGGAACGGAACGGAAAAACAGACAAGCTTTGGTTCCACAGCTTCTATTTTTTCACGAAGAATTTTTAAAGTAAAATCATCGATAAATGTCTGTTCACCGGATAATTTTGAATATAATTCATCAAAAGAGTTCGCACTTTTTCCGAGACGCTCTGCATATCTGCTGAAGCCGAAGTCTGCATCCATATTCTCAACAATATAATCAGAGATGTCCTCAAGGTATAATGTTGCCAGATGTTTGGCTTTATCCTGTAAACCCATATTCCCGAAAGCGAATTCCATATCATCCAACTGGTTGAAACGGGAAGCCTCCGGAAGAAAATTCATGCTGCAGATCTGTCTTGCCAATGTAGGTGTTTTTCCCTGCAGGAAGGGGATAACCTGATCTATCGTTTTTAAATATTCTTCCCGTAATGCAAAGATTCTCCGGGAATTTTCAGATGCATTTGCGGGGTCTGTTTTCATACTGAAAACCTTTTCAAGTCCGTCTCTTGAAAATAATTCCAAAATAACATCAATCCCCAAATCAACCTGATAGCTTGAAATATTTTTGGTATTTAAAAATCCTTTAATATAAGCAGTGGCAGGATAAGGAGTATTAAGTTGGGTAAAAGGCGGAGTAATAAGAAGCAGGTCTTTCAACAGAAATTTTTTGCAAAGTTATTCCAAAGTTTTTTCAGAAAAAAATTTTTGCTCCTGATTATATACAGGGTTGAAATATTGTTATACAGACTTGCTTATATGCCAAACAATTTCTTCCGTATATCACTGTATTCATAGATGTAAAAAAATTAGCTTATTTTATCCTGAACAAAAATTATTTAAATACAGCATCGGGAGTATTATTACGGATAAATTCAAGAAAATAGCCTTCATGGAAATAGCCATTTTCATCCAAAATTTTATCCGACAGAACTTCCGGGTCATTGAAGCCATCCAGACGTATGTTTTCAACAGATCTTCCGGCTTTTCCCTGAATCTCATTGTGAAGGCTTATTAAATATTTCGAATGGATACTCCCTTCAGCTACCGTATAATGTCCATTTTCAGCAATAAGATCTGAGGATATATTTTCTTCAACATATGTTTCATTATCATTACCCGATGCTCCAAATAATACGGAACAGGACAGGCTTCCGGAGCAGTAAAGGGAACCGTTGACCACGATATTTTCAGCCTTTATATTTCCCATGACAATCAGAACCGTGTATTCTTCTACAAAGAGATTTTCAGAGAGATCAAGATCCTTGTCAAGAAGGATAATTTTGTATCCCTCATCATCCTCAGACACTATATCCAGAGTGGTCGAACTTTCATTTTGTGCCAGAACAATTGTATGAAGATTGCCTTCATCGGGTTGTGAAGATACTGCTCTTATTTTTTCTGCAGTTTCTTTATCCAGCATTTCAAGAAATTCGGAAAGATCCTCATCATCTGAAGACTGTTCTCCGAAAATTGTAAAATCAAGTGCTGAAGAAACGACAGAATAGAAATTTTCTGATTGATTTTTTAAATAGAGATATAGTTGCTCCTTCGTTATTTGCTGTAATCTCTGCATAGTTTACTATTTAAGCATGAGCCGTATTTTTACGATCAGAAATAACATTCAGGATAACTCCCAGTAAAATAAGGGTGATCCCGATCAACAGATTGAAGGTGAATTTTTCGTTAAACATACATACACTTACCATGACCGCCACTACAGGCTCCAGTGCTCCCAAAACAGCTACCGGTGTAGAACCGATATTTTTAATAGCATATACCAGACATAAGCTGGATATCACTGTAGTAAGAAAAGCAAAAATAAGAAAGTTAAAAAAGATAGTGGTTGAAGGAATAACAAATGATTCATGGCCTATAAAAGATTTGGTCATAAAAAACAGGGAGGTAAAAAGCATTGAATAGAAAGTCAGCTTAAACCCTGAAACTTTAAGATGGGATTTATTGACAATCACCATATACAGCGCATAAAATAATGAGCTGAGCATGACAATCCCGAGTCCGGCAAAATTAATTTCGAATCCGTTGCCTTTTAAACATAAAATGATAACCCCTATAAAGGCAAGAAGCAATGACCCTACAGATAATTTGGTAAGCCTCTCCTTATAAAAAAAGAACATGATCAACGCTACAATGATAGGGTAGATAAACAGAACTGTGGAGGCAATTCCGGGGGTAAGAAAATCGTATCCTAAAAACAAAAATTCAGAGGAAAGGGCATAGCATATTCCCAAAATAGCCAAGATCAAAGCCTCTTTTTTATTGATCCTGAAATTTTGTCTGGAATAAATCAGATATCCACCCAACATCAGTGCTGAAAAGAAAAATCTGTAAAACAGTGTAATATCCATCGAAAAATGAGCCTGCTTGATGGGCAGGATAAAAATAGGAATCAATCCATAAGAAACGGCTGATAAAACGCCCAGTATATACCCTCTAAGTTTCATTTGTTTTAATAGCTTTTATAGTTTTTAAAATAAAAAAACCACTGAATCAATCAGTGGTTTTTTGTATGGTGATGAATTAAATCGGTTTAAAACTTAATCCCTGTTCCTGCAGTAATAATTGCTCCTGCTCTTTATAGTAACCACTTACTAATTTATCGTGAATCGCTTCAAAGGCTGCCAGTGTTTCATTAATCTCGGCATCGGTATGAGAAGCTGTAGGAATTAATCTTAAAAGAATCATTCCTTTCGGAATCACAGGGTATACAACGACCGATGTGAAGATCCCGAAGTTTTCTCTTAAATCTTTTACAAGAAGAGTAGCCTCTACCGGAGTTCCCTGCATCATGACCGGAGTCACACACGTATTGGTATCTCCAATATTAAATCCTCTTTCCTTTAACCCATTCTGTAATTTGTCTACATTTTCCCAAAGCTTAGCTTTGATCTCAGGTCTGGATCTTAAAAGTTCCAGTCTTTTCAAACCTCCGATTACCATCGGCATTGTAAGAGACTTCGCAAAAATTTGTGATCTCAGGTTGAATTTCAGATATCTGATGATCTCTTTATCTCCTGCAAGGAAGGCTCCGAAACCGGCCATTGACTTTGCAAAAGTAGAGAAGTAGACATCAATCTGATCATTACAGCCCTGTTCTTCACCAACTCCGGCACCTGTTTTACCAAGTGTTCCGAATCCGTGGGCGTCATCTACTAAAAGTCTGAACTGATATTTTGATTTAAGGTCACAAATTTCTTTGATCTTACCTTGCTGTCCTCTCATTCCGAAAACTCCTTCCGTGATCACAAGGATTCCTCCTCCTGTTTCTTCCGCTACTTTCGTTGCTCTCTGAAGGTTTTTCTCAAGGCTTTCCATGTCATTGTGCTTATAGGTAAATCTTTTACCTGAATGAAGTCTCACTCCATCTACGATGCAGGCATGAGAATCCATATCATAAACAATGACATCATTTCTGCTTACCAGAGCATCAATGGTAGAAACCATCCCCTGATAACCGAAATTCAGTAAGTATGCTGATTCTTTTTGTACAAAATCTGCCAATTCTCTTTCCAACTGAAGGTGCTGATCTGTCTCTCCGGACATCGCTCTTGCTCCCATCGGATAAAACATTCCATATTCTGCAGCCGCTTTTGCATCCGCTTCTATTACTTCAGGATGGTTACATAATCCTAAATAATCATTGGCACTCCAGAAAATTACTTCTCTACCCTGAAACTGCATTCTAGGGCCGATAGGACCTTCCAATCTAGGGAAGATAAAATATCCTTCTCCATAATCTGCAAATTGTCCAAGTGGTCCTGGATTTTCTTTTATTCTTTCAAAAATATCCAACATTGTTTCGTAATTTTTAAGTAAAAAAGCCTTTTTTGTAGAACACGCAAAAGGCTTTATTTATATCGTGATTTTATTTGTTCTTATTTGATAAACTCTGTTTTGAAAACTTCGTCGTAATTGTGAACACAGTTGTTGACAAATCCCTGTTCGGCCATCCATTTATCACTGTATACTTTGGTGATGTATCTTGAGCCATGATCAGGATATATTAAAATGACTACATCATTTTCAGTCAATTCATGAGACTGTGCATATTGTATAAGTCCTTGCGTTACGGCTCCGGTTGTATAACCTCCCATAATAGCCTCTTTCAAAGCAATTTCACGGGTTCTGTACGCAGACATTTCATCATTTACTCTTACAAACTCATCTACCTTGTCGAAAAGAAGAGCGGCTGGAATCAGGTTTTTTCCCATTCCTTCAATCTGATAAGGATGTACATCTTCCTTATGAATTTCTCCTGTTTCGTGATAGCTTTTCAATATTGATCCATCTGCATCAACTCCGATAATCTTAATATCCGGATTTTTTTCCTTCAAAAATTTCGCTGAACCCGATAGTGTTCCTCCTGTTCCGGTACAAGCAAAAAGGTGAGTGATCTTTCCTTCTGTTTGTTCCCAGATTTCAGGACCTGTAGTCTGATAATGGGCGTCAATATTGAGCTCATTAAAGTACTGGTTGATATAAATGGAATTCGGTGTTTCCTGTGCGATCCTTTTAGCCACTTCATAGTATGATCTCGGATCATCCGCCGGTACATTCGCAGGACATATGTATACAGTAGCTCCCAATGCCTTCAGATAGGCAATTTTTTCCGGTTTGGTTTTGTCGCTAACAGCGAGAATACATTTATATCCCTTGATGATACATACCATCGCAATAGAAAACCCAGTGTTTCCTGAAGTAGTTTCTACAACTACAGAGTCTTCTTTTAATAAGCCTTTTTTCTCTGCGTTTTCTATAATATGAAGAGCGATTCGATCTTTGGTGGAATGTCCAGGATTATATGATTCTAACTTGGCATAAACGGTTGCTGGAATATCTTTTGTGACAGTATTTAGCTTCACCATAGGAGTGTGTCCTATTAGGCCAAGGATATTATCGTAAACATTACTCATTATTTGTTATTTTCAATAAAAATCTGACTGCAAAAATACAAAAAAATAAATAATTACTAAACTTTTGTTTGATTTCTAGACGCCCGTTTTGTAAAAATTTATTTTCAGGTTTATAGTTTTAGCACGAGTATAATCGCAAATTCCACGCCAATTTTTTAAATTTTGTTAAAACCAACATAAAATAATATAAAAGCCCTATTTTCGCATAATTGATTTAATACTATGAAAAATTGGACTTTTAGGCAATGGAACACCGTTTTAGGATGGGTGATTTTCGTCATTGCGTTTTTCACGTACTTGTCCACAATAGAACCCAATTTCAGTTTCTGGGATTGTGGCGAGTACATTTCTTCTGCAGTAAAACTTGAAGTAACGCACGCTCCCGGGGCAGCATTATTCCAGATTGTGGGTGCTGTGGCAGCCATGTTTGCATTAGGAGATGGCGAACATTATTCCATCGTAATCAACGCGATGTCTGCATTGTTCAGCGCGCTGACTATTTTATTTTTGTTTTGGACGATCACTCATTTGGTGAGAAGACTTTTAAACAAAGATTTCGAAGAAATTACGAAACATCAGGAAATCTCTATTTTATTTGCCGGAGCAGTGGGAGCATTGTGCTTCACATTTTCGGATACATTCTGGTTCTCTGCAGTAGAGGGAGAGGTTTATTCGATGGCTTCAATGTTCATCGCTCTTTTGGTCTGGTTAATTACGAAATGGGAAAATGAGTATCAGGCAGCAGACAGTGAAAGATGGATTATTCTTATTTTCTTTGTTTTGGGACTTTCGGTTGGGGTACACATGATGTGTATGCTGGCAACTCCTATGGTATGTCTTGTATACTATGCAAGAAATTATAAGTTTACCTGGAAGAACTTCATCTGGGCCAACCTTATTACATTGGGAATTTTGATTGTTGTTTTTAAAATTATCTTCCCTTTAATTATGACCATGTTCGGAAGACTGGAAATTTTCTTTGTCAACGGTCTCGGACTCCCTTTCCACTCAGGAACAATTGCAGCGTTTATTCTGATGACTGCGATCTGTTATTTTATTATTAAATATGCGAGAAAAGCTAAGAAAAAACTTTATCAGACCGCGGCTTTGTCAGTGGTATTTATGATTATTGGTTTTTCTTGCTGGATGGTGATTCCTATCAGAGCCAATGCTAATCCGCCGATGAACCTTAATGACCCGGATACGGCAATTGGTATGCTGGATTATTACAACAGGGAACAGTATGGTGACTGGCCGACTATTTACGGGCAGAATTACACGGCATTCCTTGATGCAAACGGAATCGAAAAGAATGAAGACGGAAGTTTTAAAACACAGAAAACCGGTGAAATCTATGAAAAAGATGAGAAAACCGGAACGTATAGAAAAACAGGAGACCGTTTCAATTATGTATTCAGCAAGTCTCAGATAAGCCTGATGCCTAGAATGTTTAATGAGGATAAGAGTGTAATGGCTAATTATATTTCAATGTATGGAGCTCCTGATTTTACATTCAATTATGCTAATGAAGATGTGGCAGATAATCCACAGGCTAAGCAGATTTTTGATGAATTGCGAGCAAAGTATGAAGACAAGTCGATTACGGCAGCAGACTATTTGAAAGTAAAACCTTATAACCTGATCAATGTTCAGAAGCCTTCATTGCTTCAGAATATGGATTATTTCATTTCTTTCCAGAACGGATATTATTTTGTAAGATACCTGATGTGGAACTTCGTAGGTAGACAAAACGACCTGGAAGGGAATATGGAAAGTACCAACGGAAACTGGATTTCCGGTATTCCTTTTATTGATAATGTGATTGTAGGAAATCAGGATAAAATGCCTGCTAAATTTAAAAATGAAAGTACGGTAAAATTCTTCTTCCTTCCTTTAATTTTAGGTTTAATAGGATTCTTTTTCCAGTTGAACAGAGATTTTGGAAGATTCTACGCCCTATTATCATTGTTCATTATAACAAGTGTCGGAATTATTTTCTATACAGGGGTAAAACCATTTGAACCAAGAGAAAGAGATTATGCAATGGTAGGTTCCTTCTATGCATTTGCGATCTGGATCGGATTGGGGGCAGGAGCTATTCTATGGTTCCTTCAATCGAAAATAAAATCCAACGGGGCGAATATCGCTTTAGGTGTTGTACTTTTAGGAATTCCATTTATGATGGGCTTCCAGAATTACAATGTACATGACAGAAGTAACAGATATACCGCTTATGATTATGCCTATTCTGTACTGAAATCATTGCCGAAAAATGATATTTTATTCGTTTACGGAGATAATGATACTTATCCGGTTTGGGCCATCCAGGAAACGGAAAGGTTCAGAGATGATGTAAAGGTGGTTAACTTTACACTGGCCTCTACACCATGGAACTTAGATCAGGTGAAGAGAAGAACCTATAACGCGATGGGAATTCCAAGTCAGCTGACTCATGAAGATTATAGAGATGGCGTCAACGACCAGATCTATATGATGAAAAAAGAGGATTGGGAAGGCGTTTTTTCTATGCTGAAAGAGCAGGGAGCTCCTGAAACAGAATTCCAGTCATTCAGAAAATATCTTACCCAAGACTCTCTGACACTGAAACAAGCTATTGATTTTATCAAATTCAAATCTCCTGAAAAAGATCAGCTTTTGAAGATGTATTTCGGAGAAGAGAAATATGAAAAATATAACATTCTTCCTGTCAACAAATTTATTCTTCCTGTTAATAAAGAAAATGCTTTAAAAGCGGGAATCATCAATCAGGCGGATCTTCCGAATGTAGTGAATCAGATTATGATTACTTACAAAGGAAACACATTGTACAAAAACAATCTGATCTTACTGGATATGTTGGCAAACTTTGACTGGAAGCGTCCTATTAACTTCTCTTCAGGAGGAATTTATGACAGCGAAAATATTTTCTACCTTAATGAATATCTTCAGTTTGACGGTTTCAGTTACAGACTGATTCCAATTCATACCCCTCAGACTGCTGATGGAGATATGGGAAGAGTAGATGCCAATTCTCTTTATAATGTGGTGAAAAACTTCAGATGGGGGAACTTTAAAGATCTAAATGCCCATTTTGACGAAACGGCTACATCAAATATTATCAGCTACAGAATGTCAGCAAGCAGAGCTGCTTCTGCGTTGGCATTAAGCGGACAGAAGGCAAAAGCGTTGGAATTATTGGATCTTGCTGCAAAAGAAATTCCGGCTGAGAAATATAATGATCCACGCTCGCTAAGCTCTATTGTATCAGGATATATTATCGCAGGTCAGGAGCAGAAAGGTCTTCAGTTGGCAGAAGTACTTAAAAAAGGAATTTTTGAAGAGTACGACTATTATTTCAGCCTTTCAAAATCAGATCAAAGCTACCTGAGAAGACAAATGAGAACGAAACCGATGGAATATTCTCTGGTTGTAGCAGCCGTTACCGATGCTTATACCAGAATCGGACAGAAAGAAAAAGCGTATGCTTATCTGGTTAAATCCATCGAGCCGATTGATAAAAAGTTCAATGCTTTTGTAAAAGATCTGCAGCAGATGGGCAAAGAGAAAGCTATGAAAGAATCTGAAGAGGTTCAGAAAATCACCCCTTTCTACCAATATATGTTTGATGTCATGGAGCCTTTTGATTCTACCTATTCAAAAGAAAAAGAAAATCAGATTACTTCAGCAATAATCAAAGCAACACAATAAAAGACTTTTAAAACGGAACTTCGGTTCCGTTTTTTTATTATTGGGAATACTGAATTTTAAGATTATATTTGTGAAACTTAAAAATACATAATGGTTGACACAAAGAACAAAAAGTTCCCAATTTATGCTGTAATTTTTACAGTTGTTGTTAAACTTCTTTTTTTATTAACACATTATATTCAGGAAGATGCTTTTATCACCTGGAGAGTTGCCCAGAATCTATTGGATTACGGAGTAATAGGCTTCAATGGTGATACTAAAATATCGGCTTCTACTACTCATTTGTATGTTTTTGTGTCTTATCTCTTCAATCTGGTTTTTGGCAAAGAAAACTTTATTGAGCCACTCTTAATTTTCAATTCAGTACTTTTCACCATAGGCACATTACTGTTGTCTCATTTGGTTCTTAAAAATCCTTTACAAAAGGCTGTTTTTATATTTTTAATAGGAATCCTTCCACCGTCCATTAAAATTTCCATCCTCGGAATGGAATACGGAATTTTGTTTTTTCTGGAAATGTGTCTCTTGTATTATGGCTTTCATAAAGGGAAAAAATGGGTTTTGACCCTTTTTCCGGTTCTCATTATGTTCACCAGGATTGATACGGTCATCTTTTTAGGAATCGTATTTCTTGTAGATGTATTCTGGAACAAAAAAATAAGATGGAATTACGTCTTTGGCGGGATCTGGGGCGTTTTACTTACCGTTGCTTTTAACTGGTTCTACTTCGGAGAACTTGTGAATAATACCATTACTGCAAAGAAACTCTTGTATGAGCAGAGCTTTACCTTTCAGCAAAACATAGATTACTTCCTGATAAGTTTCGGAAACTTCTGGGGAATGTTGAAAGTTCCGGGCAATTTTAATCCGGTAACCATTATCGTATTGATTTTTGAATTACTTTGTTTTATTTACTTAGTAAGACAGAGACAAAACAGGAATTATTTCCTATGGATAATTTTCATTTTCGGATGGGCAAAGCAGATTATTTTTATCTCGCAAAAGAGTTTATTCGACTGGTATTACTGGGTTCCCCAGCTTCTCCTTTTTGTACCTGTACTGATATTTGTGCTGGAACAGAAAGAGAAAAGAAATCTATGGCTTTCATTACTGGCTATATTTTATATTCTTCCTATGCTGGCTTTTCAGACCATTCATGCCATTGCAACCGGAAACGGAGAATGGAATTACCGCAGAACAATCGGAGTATTTTTAAACCAATATGAAAAGGACAAAAACCAATGGATTTTACTGGAACCAGCCGGCTATGTACCTTACTTTTCAGGATTAAAAACCATTGATGAGGTAGGATTGGTAGATAAACAGGTTCAGGAAGAAATCAAAAAAGACAAAAAGAATTATTGGATCAATACGGTAAAAACCAGAAAACCAAAGTACCTTCTCTCCTATAAAAACCTGTACGAAGGAAACACCGCTGATGCTCTTTATTATCAGACCCATTATAGAATATTAAAGGAGTTCAGGGTAAAAGATCACCTGCACAGTGACTATAAAATGCTGGAAAAAATTTACCATCTGAAACCTTCGGGAACAGACTATAATCTATATATTAGAATTGATTAAAAAACTAAAGAGTATTAAAGTCAAAAGTGATTATTGAGGAATTCTCTCACTAATACTCTCTAACCAAAACTCAAATCTCTCAAACTTATGAAATACTGTGCTTTCCTCCGCGGCGTTAATGTAAAGGGAACCAATATGAAAATGGCAGATGTATGCCAGGTTTTTAAAGAAGCGGGAATGAAAGAAGTGAGCTCGGTGCTGGCTTCCGGGAATATTGTTTTCTCTTCCGACAAAAATGCTGATGAGTTAAAATCAATCCTTGAAAAAGCAATGTCGGAACACTTTGCCTATGAAGCCTTTTTATTTGTAAAATCTAAAGAAGAAACCCAAAATTTCTGGAACGGTATACCTTTCGAAAAGAAAGATGATGCCCATATTTATGCTTTTGTCGGGATCCCGGGAGTAGAAAATGTTTTGATGGAAGAGTTTCAAAAAGCCGCACAGGCAGACAACGAGCAGGCGGAAATCGTTGACAATGTGTTTTACTGGCAGGTTCCGAAAGGAAATACACTGGATTCAACTTTTGGAAAGGTGCTCGGAAAGAAAAATCTCAAAGATCAGTTTACCAGCAGGAATATCAATACATTTGAAAAGGTCTTGAAAAAGATGGGGTAGTTCTTATCTACAATATAAAAAGTCAATGGTAACGGGCTTTAGCCTGTTCTTTTTTATCAAAATTCCATCGGCTATTTCATCATGATTCAGACCTTATATTTTACCCTGTTTTTGCTCTTGCAGATAACGCAGACTCTATAAAAGTTATCCGTAATCTTGGTCATTACACTAGGAGTGTAGTCTCAGAAGCAAAATAGGGTAGCTGCCTTTTGCAAGCCGCAACCTTACATCCGATCTCTTCTCAAATAATTTCCATTTCTAAAACTTTCTCAGTATTTTTACTGAACTTTTTAATTACAACAAAATGATTCAGTATTTAGATAATATTTCGCACAAAGATTCAAAAAACTTTTTTCTTATTGCAGGACCTTGTATTATTGAGGGAGAAGATATGGCATTGAGAATTGCAGAGAAAGTTATTACCATCACAGACAAATATAATATTCCCTATATTTTCAAAGGAAGTTTCAAAAAGGCCAACAGAAGCCGCGTGGACTCTTTTACGTCCATTGGTGAAGAAAAATCTCTTGAAATTCTTAAAAAAGTTGGTGAAACCTTCAATATTCCTACTACAACGGATATTCATGAAAATGGGCATGCGGCATTGGCAGCACAATATGTAGATGTTCTTCAGATTCCGGCATTCTTAGTACGCCAGACAGACCTTTTGGTTGCAGCAGCAAAAACCGGAAAATGTGTAACGTTGAAAAAAGGACAATTCCTTTCCCCGGAAGCCATGAAATTTGCCGTTCAGAAAGTAACAGATTCAGATAATCAGAAAGTTGCCATTATCGAGAGAGGGAATTCTTTCGGATATACAGACCTGATTGTAGATTATAGAGGAATTCCTACCATGAGAGAATATGCACCTGTCATTCTGGATGTTACGCATTCTTTACAACAACCCAACCAGAACTCCGGGGTTACCGGAGGAAGACCGGAACTTATTGAAACGATTGCTAAAGCGGGAATTGCAGTGGGGGCAGACGGACTTTTCATTGAAACACATCCTACCCCTGAAACAGCACTTTCTGATGGTGCCAACATGTTAAGATTAGATTTATTAGAAGATTTATTACAAAAATTAACGAGAATTAGAGAATCGATTTTGTAATTGTTAAAAAAACATTAATTTTAGAAATTCTAAAATATTTCTTTTGAAAAAACTAGTTTTACCGCTTAGCCTTTTGGTTCCCGTACTGTTCTTTTCTCAGCAGAGAAAAAAAGATACGGTAACCACTAAAGTGACCGATATAGAGGAAGTTGTATTCCAGAAAAAAACGACAGGAAGAACCAACGACCTTACCAACGTGAAAATTTCAGCAAAAGAGGCCAAAGCAGTGGCTTCTATCAGTGGAGGAATTGAAGGTCTTATCAAAACCTTACCTTCTGTAAACTCCAATACTGAGCTTTCATCCCAATATATGGTACGTGGTGGAAACTACGATGAAAACCTTATCTACATTAATGATATTGAAATCTACCGACCTTTCCTGATCAGAAACTCTCAACAGGAGGGGATGAGTATCATTAATCCGGATATGGTCTCAACAGTGAATTTCTCAGCAGGAGGATTTGAAGCCAGATATGGTGATAAAATGTCTTCTGCTTTAAATATCTATTACCGTGAACCTGAAAAATTTGAGGTTTCAGGAGAAGCGAGTTTAATCGGAGGAAGACTTACAACAGGCCTTGCGTCAAAAAACAAAAAGTTTACCGCTTTATTCTCAGGAAGATATAGAAATACCAACCTTGTTCTCAATACATTAAAGGAAGATACAGACTTTAATCCTACCTATTGGGATTTTCAGTCTTACCTTAATTACCATGTCAGTGATAAACTCTCCATGTCATTCATAGGCTATTACTCTAAGAATGATTATGAGATGATTCCCAAGTACAAAAGTGTTACATTTGGAAGCCTTCAGCAGCCCATTACTGTTAATATCGGGTATGATGGTAAAGAAAATGACAAGTACAAAAATATGATGGGAACGTTTTCAATGAATTATAAGCCGGCGGATAACTGGAAACTTACATTGGATGCGTTCGCTTATCAGAACAGGGAAAGAGAATACTATTCGATACAATCCGGATACGAACTGCAGACTTTTGATCCTGTAACCAAAGAACCGGTTTCATCATTTGATACCGGTGGACAGATAGAACATGCCCGGAATGATCTGTTTGTAAGAACCTACGGAACACAGTTCAGGGCAAAATTTTCACCTAATGTAAATACTGATATTGAAGTCGGATTTAAATATGAAAAAGAAAATCTGAAAGACTTTACCAATGAATGGAAATTAATTGATTCTGCAGGATACAGCCTTCCGAGACCGGAAGTTATCGATCCGAGAACAGGTGCCACCGGAGACATCAAGCTGGCTTATTATATTGCAGGAAGAAACAATATTGAACCTACAAGACTGTCTGCTTATGCACAATATTCCCAGAAGTTTTACTGGGGAGCCAGCAAGGTATTTGTGAATGCCGGGGTACGTGTAGCCAACTGGAGTTTCAATAAAGAAACCATTTTTTCCCCAAGAGTTCAGTTTGCCATAAAACCGGACTGGGATAGCGATATGTTATTTAAGCTTTCAGGAGGAATTTATTATCAGGCGCCTTTTTATAAGGAAATTAAAGACCTGGATGGGAACTTCAATTCCAATATAAAATCACAGCGTTCCATACAGTTGATTCTTGCCAATGATTATGAGTTTCAGATGTATGACCGTCCATTTAAGCTTACCACAGAACTTTATTATAAAAAGATGGATAACCTGATTCCTTATTATATGGATAATGTAAGAATCCGGTATTCAGGACAGAATAATTCTAAAGGATACGCCTATGGAATTGATACCCGTTTATTCGGAGAGTTTGTTCCCGGGGTAGATTCCTGGTTATCTGCCAGTTATGCCAGAGTATATGAGAATATTGATGGAAAAGGAAATATTCCGAGACCAACCGATCAGCGTTTCAGGTTTGCAATGTTCTATCAGGATTATATGCCGCAGTTTCCATCAATGAGAGTTAACCTTACACTGGTCTATGCAATGGGATTACCTACGGGAGCTCCTGTAATGTTTGACAGCAACGGGCAACCTGACTTTAATTCTGCATATACTTATCAGAAGACATTACCTGCTTACAAAAGGGTAGATATCGGGCTAACGAAAGTATTTATCGATCCGAAAAATAAAAATAAAGCGTCCGGTTTCTGGGGAAATTTCCAGGAGCTGACATTAGGAGTTCAGGTTTTCAATGCATTTAATATTAATAATACAGTTGCCAACCAATGGGTAACAGATTACAATACCAATTATATGTATCCTGTTCCGGTTCGCCTTACAGGACGTTTCTTTAATGTGAAGTTAGAATTTAAACTGTAAAGTTTACTTAATCAGAATTATCTGCGGGTAGATAAAACATAAAAAGATCCTCTGAAAAACAATTCAGAGGATTTTATTTGCCCGGAATTTTATAACTATGGTTTTTCTGATATAGACAACTCCTATTTTTGAAGATGTACATTATAATAACAACAATTGATTGATTTTAAAATAGTTAATTTATAAATGTAAAGGTATATATTATATTGATGGAATATGTAAATTTGAAGGTTAGTAAAAATGATATGAGCAATATTATATTTAAAATAAACGAAAAGATAGAAATTAAGACAATTAAAGATCTGTTTTTCATGTCCGATTATTTACCAATTAGCAATATGAATGATGACCTTCGTTTACAGAAAATGTTTGATAATGCAAATCTTGTTGTATCTGCCTGGTCAGAAAATAAATTAGTAGGTATTGCCCGGTCATTATGCGATTTTAGCTATTGTTGTTACCTATCTGATATTTGTGTGAACAAAGAATTTAGGCATTTAAATATTGGAAAAAGATTAATTGAAATAACAAGAGAACATGCAGGAAAAGAATGTAAAATAATTCTCCATTCTTCAGAAGATGCATTAAATTTCTACGATAAAATTGGGATGAAAAGAATTTCAGAAGCGTTTATAATCCAAAGAGACTATTAAAATGAAAAAGCGGTAATTGAGGAGCCAATGGAATTATTGAAAAGTTAATTTCTGAAAATTTTTTGTTCTTATCATGAAACTGTTTGTAAATTTATTAAAACTGATGTACCAAATCCTGAGTCTGTTAAAATTGAAGTTTTATTCTGTTTCCTGAATTTTGTAACAACATTACCAAATTTTATAACAATGATCTCACTGATATTTTTAACTTTGTCCTACCAATGAAAAAGATTCTTGCCATATTGTTTTCTATTTTCTACTTCGGGTTTTCTTCCGGAGCGGCTTTTAGCATTCACTATTGCATGAAAGAATTGGTTTCTGTAAGTCAGAAAGTAGATGATATCTGTGGAAAATGTGGCGTTAAAAATAAAAAGGAATGCTGCAAAACAGAAATCAAAATTGTAAAAGTTGATGATTCCCAAAAATCAGATCTGCTACATCTTGAGTTTTTAGGGCAGATTTCAGAAGTCCCGGTGAAGCACCAGTTTGCTTTTATTGATAGGTCTTTTTCAGCTACCAAATTCACTCAGATCCAGATCAATGCACCGCCGGAATTCCGGCCGGTACCTATCTACATCAATCATTGTAATTTTAGAATTTAGAATTCGTCAGTCGTTGTTGGTATGAACATCATATCGGTACAATGACGACATGTTCTGGCGCATATTCCTTTGTGCTTAATTATTCTCTATTTAAAAAATTAATTCTAAAATTTACAACAATGAAAAAGTATATCATTACAGCAGCATTATCTTTATTCTCAGTTATTTCACTTTCAGCGCAGTCTAAAAAAGATGCCCAGGTTTCCAAATTGTATCAGAACTATATTGCTATTAAAGCAGCATTAGCTTCAGATGATGCAGATAAAACTTCAAAAGCCGCTACAGAGTTTATCAAAACCGCTTCAACTATTGATTATAAACAGGTCTCGGAAGGTAATCTTAACATTCTTAGAAAAGATGCGTCTTCAATTTCCGAAGCCAGAACTGTTACAGCTCAGAGAGAAAATTTTATGAATCTTTCTGATAATATGATCGCGTTGACAAAACAATTTAAGCTGTCTGAAAAACCTGTATATGTACAATATTGCCCAATGGCTGATGCAAGCTGGTTGAGTAATGAAAAGCAGATTGCTAATCCATACTATGGTAAATCCATGCTTTCATGCGGAAGCGTAAAGTCAGAAATTAAATAAATACCGTATTTATTTACATAACAAACAGTTGCATGGGTTAATGTAAATGTTACTTTAATCTATGCAGCTTTTAAAAAGTTCGAAATATTATGAAAAAGATAATAATGTTTCTGTTACTTTTATTCTCTGTTTTTACTTTTGCTCAAGCAACGAAGACGTATTATACTTGCCCGATGCATTCCGAAGTGGTCTCTTCAAAACCTGGAGACTGCCCTAAATGTGGAATGTCTTTGGTGAAAAAAACTGTTGCAGTACAATCAGTACCTGCTCAACCGATTCCTAAATCAGAGGGAAAAATAAAGCCGACAGAACCCCAAAACCATAAAACCAAGGCTGATATTAAAAAGGCAAAGAAGCCTGAAGAAGCTAAAAAGACAAATGCCATAAGAAAAATAAAATCGGTCCAGGGCACTACATTAACCGGCCAGACTGAAATTTTATCTCAAACGGCTTACACCTGTTGTATGCATCCCGAAGTAATTTCGGATAAACCGGGAAAATGCCCTAAGTGCGGAATGGAACTGGTTGAAAAAGAAAACCATAATCATGTTGCTGCAGAGAAGCAACCCAATGAAAGTGGAGCTTTGAAAAGAAATTCAGAGAACGGTAAGGTAACCTTTGGAGGAAAGACCGTTCGTTATGATTTATATGTCAAAGACACGATTGTCAATTTTACAGGTAAAAATCGCAGAGCATTGGCGATTAACGGTAAACTTCAGGCCCCGACTTTATACTTTACAGAAGGAGATACCGCAGAAATTTATCTGCACAATATGCTCAAGGAAAATACCGGACTTCACTGGCATGGAGTTATTTTGCCCAATGAACATGACGGAGTTCCTTACTTAACCACAAAACCTGTAAAGCCGGGTGAAACCCATCTATATAAGTTTAAAATTTCTCAAAACGGAACCTATTGGTATCATTCTCACGAGGCCCTTCAGGAGCAAATAGGGATGAATGGTATTTTGGTATTCAAGAAACGAGAAGGGGAACCGAAAACTGAATATAATGCAGAGATTCCTGTATTGTTGGGAGACTGGAGTGATGATGATCCCATGCAGATTGCCAGAAGACTTCATATGGCCAATACAGACTGGTATGCTGTAAAGAAAAATGCTGTGCAAAGTTATTGGGAGGCAATCAAGTCCGGGAATTTGGGAACCAAAGCCCTGAATGAATGGAAAAGAATGGAAGCAATGGATGTAAGTGATGTATACTACGATAAATTCCTGATTAACGGAGTTCCAAGTTCAGATTATTCCAATCTGAAAGCCGGTGATAAAGTGAGGTTAAGAATCGCCAATGGAGGTTCATCAACCTATTTCTGGCTAAATTATGGCGGAGGAAAAATAAAGGTAGTTGGAAATGACGGAAATGATGTGGTTCCGATAGAGGTGGACCGACTGATTGTCGGGGTTTCAGAAACCTATGATATTGAAGTTACCATTCCGGAAAATAAAAGCTTTGAATTCCGTGCTACATCAGAAGACAGAATCGGTCATGCTTCCCTTTGGCTGGGCTCCGGAGAGAAAGTGGAAGCCCCCAATTTACCGAGGCTGATGCTTTTCGAAGGCATGAAAATGATGAACGGCATGATGGAAATGAGCGGAAATATGAAGCCGATGAATATGACAATGGGAAATCAGATGATGGACATGAACGAGGTAATGTATCCGGAATTATCTGAAAATCAAAGAAAAACCACCATGAAACATATGAATGAAATGATGGGTGTAAAAACCAGGGAAGACAAGATAGAAGATCATTCTCAGCACTCAGGGATGGATATGAAAGAAGAGAAAACCATCAAAAGGCTTTCTTACAATATTTTAAAATCTCCTGAAAAAACAATACTTCCTACCGACAGCCTTCGTGAAATGAAGTTTACCCTGGAAGGAAATATGAACCATTATCTTTGGACCCTTGATAATAAAACAGTAACTGAAACGGATAAGATTTTAATTAAAAAAGGAGAGATTTTAAGAATCAAATTGTATAATAACTCCATGATGCGCCACCCGATGCACCTTCACGGTCATGATTTCAGGCTTATCAATTCAAAAGGAGACTATTCTCCGTTGAAAAATGTAGTAGATATTATGCCAATGGAAACCGTAACGATTGAGTTTGCGGCTAACCAGGATGGAGACTGGTTTTTTCACTGCCATATTTTATACCATATGATGGCAGGAATGGGAAGAATATTCAGTTATGAAAATTCAAAACCCAATCCACAGCTTCCAAACAGGAAACTGGCCTGGAAGAATTTTATGAAAGATAACCAGATGATCAGCTCAATGGCGATGCTGGATGTAGCAAGCAATAAAATACATGCTGAAACCATGACGATGTTCGGACCAAGATGGGCCAATCTTAATGAATTTCATTCAAACTGGAACTTTGATCATTTTGAAGGAAGTGCAAAAGTGGGTAGATTTTTAGGAAAATTCCAGTGGGCGCTTCCATATGCCGGATTCAGGGTTCAAAAAAACCACGAAATTATGGAAAGGCAGATGGCTGAAGGTATGGGAATGAGCTTCAACGGAAAGAAAACATGGTTTGGACAACAGAAAGCTTCAAAAAATAAGTTTGCCTTTATAGTCGGGATGCAGTATGTATTACCTATGTTGATTACTGCTGATGCAAGTGTAGACCAAAATGGAAAAGTATTGCTGGAACTGAGCCGGGAAGATATTCCGCTTTCAAGAAGGTTAAGGGGGAATTTCAGTGTGAATTCGGACGGAGAGTTTTCAACCGGATTGAGGTATATCGTACAAAAGTGGTTATCACTTTCGGGAAATTATGATAATGAAATGGGCTGGGGAGCAGGTGTTACCTTAACCTATTAAATTTATAGTACAATAAGTTTCAAACATCTTTTGCATACATCTTGTTTGAAAAATTAAAGCCACTTCAGCAATGAAGTGGCTTTGTTTTATACATTTGAGTCTTACTTTGAAACTTTTTGTTCTTTGGTGTCTTTTGCCGGGGTATAGGTAACAGACTTTATGTCGACGGTCATTTCTTTCAGTCGCTTTGCCACATTTTCCGGCATATCTTTCTGATATCTTCCTCCGATAACTTCAGAAAGGAATTTCTCAGTTTCAGCATACATGGCCATACTGTTCACCGGTTTACGGAATCCGTGGCCTTCATCATCTGCGAGAATATAGTTCACTTTTTTACCTTTTTCACGAAGAGCAATGACAATCTGGTCTGCCTCAGCCTGTTTAACCCTCGGATCATTGGCACCCTGTACAATCAATAATGGTTTATTGATCTTGTCTACACTGAATAAAGGACTTGCTTCGTACATACGTTTTTTACCTTCTTCTGTTTTAGGATCTCCTACCATTCCGTATAATGCCGCCCGGAAAGATTCCCAGTAAGCAGGAACCGAATCCAGTAAAGTAAAAAGATTACTCGGTCCTACAATGTCTACTCCGGCAGCATACACTTCGGGGGTAAAGGCTAAGCCTGCCAATGTTGCATAGCCACCATAGCTTCCACCCATGATAACTACTTTGTTTTTATCAGCGATTCCTTTTTCTATCAAGTGTTTAACTCCCCAGGTGATGTCATCCTGCATCAGCTTTCCCCATTGCAAATCTCCTGCATTCTGAAACTTTTTGCCGTAACCTCCGCTGGCTCTGAAATTTGGTTGCAATACCGCATAACCTCTGTTCGCCAAAAACTGTACAATAGAGTTGTAGCCCCAATAATCTCTGGGTCCTTTTGGTCCTCCGTGAACGAGAACGACCATGGGTACATTTTTGCCCGTCGATCCTGCCGGTAAAGTAAGATAAGCCGGAATTTCAAGTCCATCACTACTTTTGTACGTGATAGGAGTCATAGGAGCAAGATACTTTTCAACTTTTTTTAACTCCGCTCTTGGCGTGTACTGAAAAACCAGCTCTTTGGTTTTTGCATCAAAGAAGTAAGATTCTGAAGCATATTGATCTCCCCAGGCTGTCACTAAAGATTTAGAATAATCTTTTGTAGAACTGGAGAAGTCTATCTCTCTTCCAGGAAATTTATTCTGTAGGAATTTGTAATTGTCTTCCCATGTTTTATCTTTCCAGTAATTTTCAGTCTTATCACCGGTATAAGACGTTGCAATGATTTTTCTGGTGTTGCGGTCTATAAATAGGTTACCGAAATCTACTTTTCCTTTGGGATCACTTTCTATTTTGGTCGTCTTTTTAGTCTTCGGATCCATTAAAAATAGGGTAGACTTATCGATGTCTCCTTTATTTGTCACCAGATAGAATTTAGAATTATCTTCGTTCCAGCTGGGAATATATGCTTCCTCTGTAACCAATGTCTCATAGATCGGCGTTAGTTGATCTCCATCTTTATACAGAAACTGGGTATTTCCTTTTTCATCAGTTTTATTTACTATTCTGAGTTTTTCATCCCAGTCAAAATTATATCTTGTGATGCGGTTCGTATTTTCAAATATTTTTTTCAGTTCCCCTGTAGAAATTTTTAAAGAATACAGGTCATGCCATGCTTTATCACGGTTATTTAATCCTATCATGAGCAGATCAGGATCTTTTTTACTGACCATATAAATCTGTGCAGCTACCTCTTGTAGAGGTGTGATATTTCTTGATTCGGGCACGCCTTTGGTTGCTTTTGCCATTGGATCTACGGCAAAAATATTCATATTCTCGTCACCGTTTTTGTCTTTCACGTACAGGATGTACTTCCCATCATCAGACCAGAAGTATCCGTTCAACGGCCTTTTGCTATCTGTCAGGGGGCGTGCTTTTTCAAAAGGTTCATCAATTTTTTTTACCCAGATGTTCATGATTCCTTCATACTCTTTTGTAAAAGAAATCCATTTTCCGTCAGGACTCAGTTTGCCTCCTGAAATTTCAGGATTTCCAAAAAAAAGTGCCCTGTCCAATAGCGGGATGTCTTGTGACTGTAAGCTCTGAAACCCTAACATGAGGAGTAATGCATAAAAGATTTTTTTCATTTTTTTATTATTTTCAAGGTTATTAAATTTACATAAATACTACATTTCCAGTTCAATAATTTTACGGGCCATTTTTTCTTGGGTGCTATCCGGAATCAATCTCATGAAGAAGTTACGTAAAGTATTTCCTTTTTCCCATTGAGAAATTTTTCCGATATTTCTGCTTGTATTAACGATATAATCTACCTTTTTTCTTCTTATTTTCTGAAATTCCTCAAATATTACATTGAAATCATCGGTTTTTTCCAGTAGCCTGCCGATGATGTACGCATCTTCAATCGCCTGGCAGGCACCTTGTCCCATATTGGGCGTCGTAGCGTGGGCCGCATCTCCGATCAGGCATAGATTTTCAGTATACCAGTCCGGGATGGGAGAGAGGTCAGAAATAGTATTACAAATAATATTTTCCTTTGCAGTAGAGTCAATAATTTGCAGAACTAAAGAATCAAAATCACTGAAAATATCAGAAATCATTGCGTGTCGGCTAAAACTTTTCTCATTAATGCAGGCATACCAGTAGACTTTTTTGTCAGAAATTTTTACTAAGCCAAACCGTTTTCCTTTGCCCCACATTTCAAAAGCTTCCTGATGATATTTTTCGGGCAGTTCAAAATCCACCAGACCACGCCAGCACTTTTGGTTTGCACTTCTGATGGTACCGGTTTTCAGAATCTGATTTCTTACCTTGGATTTTATACCATCTGCTCCGAAAACAACTTTGGTTTCTATCCGGGTTCCGTTTTCAAAATTTATAATGTAGTTTTCTTTTTTTTCAATTTTTTGCAGAGAATGGTTGAGAAGAATGTCTTCTGTTTTGAGGTTTTCGGCAAGAATCCGTTGAAGTTCAGCGCGGTGAATGGCTACATTGCAAGAGTTGTATTGTTTTTCCAGGTCAAGAATTTCTGTCTGTGAAATCGTCCGTAAGGATTCGTCGGCTATCGTAATTCTGTGAATTTTGTTTCCTGCACTTTCAATTTTCTCTTTTAGTCCTAGCCGGTCAAAAACCTGCATTGCATTGACTGCCATCATGATCCCGGCTCCAACAGGTTTTATTTCATGGGCAGATTCGTAGATGGTAAAATCGTATTGATGCTGCTTGAGAACATTCCCAAGAGTCAATCCGCCGATTCCGGCTCCGATTATTGAAATTGAATTCATTAGGATACTTTTTTAAGTTTACATTATAATGTTAACATAAAACTTTCAGACACTTTCTGAAATCCATACTTCTCAAAAAAATGATGAGCACCATGGTTGTTGACTCCACTTTCCAGCATGATAAAGCTGATGCCCCAGTTTTTGGAATCTTCAATCACTTCCTGCAGCAATTTACTTCCCAGAGACTGGCCTCTCACAGACTGATCCAAAAGCATATCTTCTAAAACCGCATATTTTTTAAAAGGACTGCTGATTACATTGAAAACAAGCATTCCTGCAATTTTTCCGTTTTCATCTTCTGCAATAAGAATCTTTAATTTTGACGTCTCATCATAGTTATAATCTTCCATCAGTTGTGCTCTCAGTACTGCTCTCAGATCAGGATTCCAGTGTTCGGAATCAATAGCTCTGCCATACATAATTTCACTGTGGGAAATATAGGAATCTGTTTTGTGGGTAATAAAAAAATCTACGAGTTCTTCAACACGTGTTTTATCTGTAAGCCATTTCGTAGTATAATTCATAAGAGGTGTTATTTTACATTTTTTAGTTCTTCCAGAAGTTTGTTTTGCCTGCTGATAAAGCTATCCAGACTATCTGTTTTTAAAGGATGTGCATTTTGATATTTTTCAATTTCGGGAAGCGTTTTTCTGATTTTAAAAGCAGTATATAAGTTAGTAAGTGTTTCATTGTTTTTGGTAATCTGGTTGATACGATCTGTAATATTTTTAACTTTAAGATTATACTGTTCCGAGCTGGCCAGAATTTCCTGTTCTATCTGCTGCCTGATCAGGGTATCCTGAATCTGTTTTGTCTGCTGGGCAGCATCCTGATAAAATGATGCTGAGGTGTTTAAAACACTTTTATATTGAGCTAAAGCTTTTCCTGTTTCCTCAAATGTTTTCACAATTTTGGTGTTGAGGTCCGTCAGCTTTTTATCATTTTTAATCAGTTCAAAATAGATATTATCAACGGTTGTGTCATTCCCACGATAACTTTTAAATGAGGCTGACACTGAAGATTCTGCGTTGTCAACGGCATTATCTTCTACGGCATTTTCCGGTTTGTTTTCTCTGCAGGAAAATAAAGAAAGAGCTATGGCAGAGGCGAAGATCATTTTTTTCATAGATTGTTTTTGTTAATGGTGTTTATTATAGAAAATCATTCTGCATCAATATTTAAAAATACGCATTTAAATTCTCTTCAGTTCCTATTTGAACTATGATTTTAATTAGTTGACTATATTTCGGATATTGTTACAAAAAAAGCGGAGTTTGAAAATCAAACTCCGCCTGTTACATTGTACGCGAAAATTATTTACCTAAATAAGATTTCAGAATCTTACTTCTGGTGTTGTGTTTCAATCTCTTGATCGCTTTTTCTTTGATCTGACGTACTCTCTCTCTTGTAAGATCGAAAGTTTCACCAATTTCTTCTAAAGTCATTGGGTGTTTCCCGTTCAGTCCGAAGTATAATCTTACCAAATCAGCCTCTCTTGGAGTCAGAGTATTCAATGCTCTCTCAATCTCGATTTGCAGAGACTCGAGCATCAGATCTTTATCCGGGCTTGGTGATTCTCCTGAACGCAATACATCATAAAGGTTAGAATCTTCACCTTCTACTAAAGGTGCATCCATAGACAGGTGTCTTCCGGAGTTTTTCATAGATTCTTTGATATCCTCCTCGCTCATGTCAAGAACTTCGGCCAATTCTTCCGGAGAAGGTGGTCTTTCGTTTTCCTGTTCAAGGTGAGCGTATGCTTTATTAATTTTATTGATGGAACCAATTTTGTTCAACGGAAGTCTTACAATTCTTGATTGCTCAGCCAACGCCTGCAAAATTGATTGACGGATCCACCATACTGCATAAGAGATAAATTTGAAACCTCTAGTTTCATCATACCTTTTTGCCGCTTTCATCAATCCTAAGTTACCTTCATTAATCAAATCGGGTAAAGAAAGGCCTTGATTCTGGTATTGTTTAGATACGGAAACTACGAAACGAAGGTTGGCTTTGATTAATTTCTCAAGTGCAGCTCTGTCGCCAGCACGTATTCTTTGTGCCAATTCTACTTCTTCGTCCGCAGTGATCAGTTCTACTTTACCAATTTCCTGCAAGTACTTGTCTAATGAAGCAGTTTCCCTATTGGTAACCTGCTTAGTGATCTTTAATTGTCTCATTTATTTTTATCCTCAAAAAAGAGTTACTATATAATATACGTTTGAAAAGGTAAAAAGGTTACACAAGATTTACTTTTTTATATTTTGCATGATGTAAAATACAGTAAAAAACTAAAATATTCAATTTAAGTCATTGATAAATAGTAGGTTTTGTGTTTTTTCTTCACTGTTATACAAGCAAAAATTATTCCACCTGCCGGTATATTATGATCATCTGTTTGCATATTTATGAAAAATTATGATTGATGAGTCTTCACGATTGTGCAAAAAAAAACGAAACCGAAGTCCCGTTTATATATATAATTGTTGAAAATAATTTTGATTTAAAAAAGTTCGTTCAAAACTTTTGCCAGTCTCAATCCTCCATATAGAAGTTGTCTTTCAAGCGTTTCATTAAACTTGTACTGATAGTCATATGATAATTTTGAACCGTCAGGTGTCTGTGCATAGATTTTATTGGCAATTTTATGAGAATCATATAACCAGTCTTCCAGGGTTCCGGATTGAATCTGCTTTACTTCTTCTTTCGATTTAATATCCAGAAGTCTGGAATATTCCGTATAACTGTACTTCTGGGAATCTACTAATTTTCCGTCCCAAACGGAATGCAAATTGGTTTTATCTCCGAAATAAGTGACATTGATTTTATTTCCGCCTAAATCATCTGCTCTTCCTACGTGTAAAGGCTGTGCCAGATCTCCCATGATGTGAATAAGGAAAATTAAAGCAATTTTTCTGTCTTTTTCAGATGTATTTTTGTCTTTAATCTGGCTTGACAGGGTGTTTACCTGGGTATAAAGGCTAGGTCCGGCCTGCATTTTCAGATTATCTCCGAAATTTTTAAAATCAGTCTGAGGATCAATGTTTACATAATGCCATGATGAAGCCTGCTTCCATACTCCTGTTGTATCAGATTTGATAAAATCCGGCCAGTTGGCCCAGTACGCAAGACGTTCTTTTCCCATGATCTTCCTGATTTCTCTTCTTGCTTTTCCGGAAAGGTGGTTCTGGGCGATTTCAGCGATAACTCTGTGTCCCGTTAATCCCCACGCATAAGAATAAAGTGAAGAGGCGATGAATGCTAAAATCAGAATTTTAGAATAAATACTTTTCATTTTAAATAACAATTTTCAGTCTGCAAAGATACGGCCCACGTTCGGAATGAGCATTACCTATCGCCGATTTATTGTTATAATATTATGTTAATAAAATTTAACCTTCCGGCCATGAGAAAATTCTCAGATTTGTGGAACTTTTGGGCAAACAGGGAAGTGGCAGTTCAAAATTATAGATAGGGTCAATCAATTGATAACGCTACTTAATGATTTTAAACAAAAACTTATTTGATCATTAAAATGTACATATTGTGTTGGTATATTCTCGTTTAAATACCTGATTATGAACTTTAAATTGTAAATTATAAACTTTGATTTACCCGGCTTTTCTCCGTATTTTTACGGTATTTGCAGAAAAATTTTCTTACTAATATCAATAAATTAGTATTTTTAGAATAAAATTATTGTTAAAATATTTTTTCAAACTTATGAGATATATTATCTTTACAAGTCATAATCACAGGAAACACTATGCATGAGAATAATATTGTAGACATGAATTACAATAAGCTCCAGACCGACTTCAAGGCTGAAGCTGTGGCAGTCAATCTGCTGAAATACCACCGGGCTGTAAGTAATATTTTTATTGAAAGAGTCGGCGTGAATGACCGTGCCTATCTTAAGGATATTAAAAGTATTACCAGCAGTTACTTAGGTTTTGATGAGGAAGTATTTACGATAGAAAGTTATAGAGAAGGTATTTATGACTATCTTCCGGAAGGTCTTTTTCATCCTCCGTCCCTTGGAGCCTCCAGAAAAAATGTTGATACCGTTGTAAGGGAAATCCGAAGACAAAAAAGAGTAGAAGAGGACGCCAGAAAATTTTTCCGTCCTTTTGAGCTGGAAGTTTTTTTTACAGAGATCAGTTCCTTACTGAAAGAATCAGAGTTTGATATTACGAGTAATACAGATGCCTTGCTGGAAACGGTAAGTGAGCTTTGGCCTTTGATTACCATGCTGGATAAGCAAAATGCATACATCTTTATGCATATTCTGCCGTTTTTTCATCAGATAAGAGGAAGTAAAAAATGGTTTGAAAGGTGTATGACAGCCTTTTTACAGGTGCCCGTAGTTGTTACTTTTTCTCCGAATATTATTGATGAAATAGAGAAAAATGACGATTCTATGTTATTGGGAAATTCCAGATTGGGAGTAACGTATATTCCGAGTGGAAAGCACATGGACGGGCAGCGGAACTGGGTGGTGAATATCGGGCCTATTCCTTATGAGGATATGGAGAAATATATTCCGGGAAGCCCTTTCAGAAAAGTACTTCAGGCGCTGTATGATTATTTTCTTCCTGTAACAGTGGATGTGGAAGAGAATTTTGTGACAGAAAAGGTTGAATATTCCTTCAGTCTTGAGGATGATGAAAGAAATGCCAGCCGCCTTGGATACTCTACTTTCCTCTAAATTATTTTATTATATTTACAACTACCAACAAAGTATAAATTCGAAAAGAAACAAATGGAAATTTCTTCAGTAAAAGGTATTTTTTTAAGGTATATTTTAATGCCTTTAATCGCAATTATAATGATGGTTATACTGGGTATAATCAGGAGAAATAAACCTGCGATCAAGATTAAAGTAATTATAGTATACGTCCTGCTATGCAGTTTGTGTCTGGCCATTCCGGGAATTTTTGGGTTTGCCGGCAATCTTTTTAATCCTTACTGGTACCTTATTGCACAGATTATTTATCTTATTTTCGGGATTATTCATGTTAATCTGCTGCATAAGTATTTCAAAAAACATATTGATTCCGTGGCAATGAGCATTTTGTTTGAATCGATACTTTCACTTACCTGTATTGCCTTAGGAGGCTATCTGTTTACTCTGCTTTTCAACTTTATGAGCAAAGGAACGGGATACGCTGTCATGGCGGCTACAAGTATGTTGATTTTTGTGGTTCCCATGGTATTTTATTACTGCTATATTCAGTTTATCAGCATACCTTTTGATATTTATAAAACATGGAGATATTCTCCTGAACAAAAGCTGCCGGATTTTGAAGGCGCAGATTTTGACCGGTTAATGGTACTGAATGTTGAGCTGAGCAAAAATTTAGAAGACTCCAACAGATTCAGAATTAAAGCGAAAACTCTTCCGACAGGAGTTACTTTTGGAGACTGGTTTTACAGAGTAGTAGACGATTACAATCATAAGAATCCGGGGTCTATCATCCATCTTTCTGACGAAGAGAGAGAGCCTTATTACTGGATTTTCTATACAAAAAAATCATTTTTCAGCTTCAGAAAATATATTGATTTCGACCAGGACATTTCTACCAACAGCATTTCCGAGAATGAAGTGGTGATCTGTAAGAGAGTGATTCAGCATGAAGAGGAAGGAGTTGTAAGAAAAGCATAAACACAAAAAAATTAAAAAGTATTAACATGATACAGCCTATTAAACATTTTGCGATCAACTGGGTGGATGGGATGAAAGTTTCCCAAAGACACCTTAACGATCAGGATAATTTCTTAATTGATACGATCAGAGATTCCAACTCACTTGGAATTACTACATATAATTACGGTCTTTTGCCTATTTCCAACGAATACACAGATCGTACTATTTTTGATGTTCATAATACTGCCACCAATGATGTACAACTTGTAATCAAAAGATGCAGCGCCGTGACGATGGCAGGTTACCGTATAGAGCTTACCGACAGAAGAATCAGTGTAAAGTCATTGGCGAAATCCATGAACGAGGAACAGGCAGACGGAGATTATTACATCCTTATCTCTGTTAATCCTTTTGATAAAGTACCTTTCGGTGATATCGATCCTGAAGAAATTCCGCCCCGTCATCCTAACGCGCAACCTAATCACCACATAGAACTACTTCCTGTAAGCTCTTTAAACAGCAGTTATTCCGGAGGTAATTATCTGATCATCGGAAAGGTAGATCTAAGGGCGAATATTGCTCAGGTAGATTCTAATTTTATCCCGCCCTGTACTTCCATTCAGAGCCATCCAGCTCTGATAGAGTATTATAACAGCTATGCGAAGTCTATTGGTAACCTACAGCAGTATGCTTTTAAAATTATTCAAAAAGCTTCCCATAAGAACCAGAACACGGCATTGGCCCAAAACGTTAAGTTTCTATGTACTACTATGGTCAATACCTTTGGAGATATGTATTTCCAATTCAGAAATATCACGCCATGGCAACCGCCGGTATATCTGATCGAGTCTTTTGCGAGACTGGCTCTTCATTTATATAACTCGACCCAGCTACTGGTTCCTGCCGAACTGGAAGAAATGCTGAATTACAGTCTGGAATGGAGCGAAATTGCCCCTCACACCTTACTGAACCAGCTTTCTATCGTAGCGGAGACCAACTACGATCACCATAATTGCGGAGAACCTTTATTATATATCCAGCAAATGTTGAGAAGTTTGGAAACGATCTTCTCTAAATTAAGTGAACTGGATTATATCGGTCAGAGAAAAGAAAATATCATTGTCAACGAACAAGAGGTCTCTACCAATACCAATCCAAAGAGAGGCTGGAGTGTACTAGATTAATACAGTACATTACAAAAATAAAAATCCCGAATTTTCATTCGGGATTTTTTAAGTATAAATAATAGGCTTTATAAAATCTTTCGATTTTTTCCGAACCATTTTAATGTCTTACATTATTCCGGCTTTTTATTCTTATCCAGAAGATCCAGAGTATGCTGTACATGACCACCGCCTTTCCATTCGTCGTGTCCCGGGATTACCAGAGTAGCCTGAGCATATTTCATTTTTAGTTTTCGCATGGTTTCCGGCCATTGTTTTACGTTTGCTTCACCGGTATATCCCAGGTCAGTGGCTGTCCTGCTTTTTACAAGACATCCTCCGTCCAGTACTTTATATTTGGGGAACCGTACAACAACATTATCAACTGTATGTCCTTCTCCAAGAAAGTCTACCATAAATTCTTCACCACCAATTTTGTAAGGTTTTCCTGTTTTTATAATTTCGGTTGAGGTTGCTTTTCCGTCTTTTTTCAACAGTTCATTGGTCTTGGCGGTCGCATATGTTTTAATTCCTTTTTGATTGTAAAAGCTTAGATCGCCCGCTCTGTCATCATGAGAGTGGGTGGCAAATACAGCAATTACAGGAAGGTGATGACGCTTTTGTATAGTGTCCATAAGGGTTTGATATTGTTCCTTTTGCCATGGGACATCAAATAAGACCACTCCTTTCTTAGTGGTAAGATATACAGCATTGGCAGAATATTCTTTACCCCCGAAAACTCCGAAACTTTTATAAAGATACAGGTTGGGTTTAACAGGCGGCTCAATTACAAAATCTTTAACCTGGGCATTGATCAATGGGCTTAAAAACATTGACATCATCAAAAGCTGAATACTTTTTTTCATAATTTTTATGGAGAAATAATTAAAATTTGCTGTTTTCCGGATCGACTGAAAGTCTTGGCAGATAGATATGCAAACCTAATTAAAATAAAAATACAAGTTTGTTTCTTTACAGCTATTTAACCGTTTTTTAACGCTTCAGCAGATTAAAAAGAAGTTTTGTGCAGTGATTTTACTTAAAGACAATTTTTAATTGGAAATGAAAATACATAATTAAAAATTGTAGAAAAATTAACCCAATAAAGTCAAAATTATAGTACGTGTAATTATTTTTTTTGTATTGATAAACATGATGTTATCTCTGTTTTTTGTTCAGTTTGTTTACTTTGGGTCTCTCATTCTTTTTCATGCTAAGCTGTAAAACTGCCAGTCCTGCAATGAAAATTGGGTCGGAAAGAGCAAAGATAGACCGTATTGATCAACATTCTATGAAGAGTCAGTAAAACAACAACAGGATTTGCAGAGAAAATAGTAGCAGAAGAAGTAAATAAAATACCGGTGATGTAAAGATATCATCCACCGGTATTTTTTATTTTTTAACCAAAATCTTTTCAGTAGCTTTTTTACTGAGGACCTCTTTGGAATTTCCGATTTCTATCGTCATAGACTTGTCGAAACTTTCTATTTTAATGATTTTTACTTTGGTGTTGAGAAGAAGTTTTCTGTCATTCAGGTAACTTAAAAAAGCATCATCCGAAAGAGTAACGGAGGCAAAAACGACTGTTTCGCCAACTTCACAAGTACTCAGTTTTTGCAGATCCTGAGCAATAATATTTCCGTCTTTATCAGGAATAGGCTCCCCATGAGGATCAAACTTAGGATAATCCAGAATTTCATCCATTTTGTCAAAAAAGATTTGCGAATGCACATGTTCCAGTTGTTCTGCAATTTCATGGACGTTTTCCCAGCCGAAATTCATCTTCTTTACGAGAAACATTTCGGTAAGTCTGTGCTTGCGAACAACCAGAGAAGCTTCTCGTCTACCGCTTTCAGTAACAATCAATGGTTTGTAGGTCTCATAAATGACCCATTTTTTTTCTGCGAATTTCTTCATCATATTATTGACGCTCGGCATTTTTACATTTAAAAATTTGCTGAGTTCATTAATCGTCACCTTACCTTCATTGTCAACTAAATGAAACAAAGCTTTCAGGTAATTTTCTTCTGTTAGGGTTGTTTTCAAAATGTTAGATGATTTTCAATACAAATCTAACAAAATAAAATTGAAATCATATAATCAAAGGTGAAGTAGTGTATTTTTAACCTGCTTTTTTTATAATAGCAGTGAGTGGTGAGAAGGAGAGTAGCTATTATTTCAATAATACTGATACAGTCTTTGTTTTGATTTTCAATAAATTATACAATATTTGGTGATTTTGTATTAATATATTATTTATCTTTAAAAAAAAAACATCAACAATGAAATTGAAAATTACCTTCCTTTCGGTTTGTGCCTCTTTTTTGATCAATGCACAGATTTCCAACACGAATGAACTGCGTGCCACCCATCTTCCGGGAACGACTTTTAAACTTAATGTCGAAAATTTCAAAAGAAATGTGGAAAGCAAGAAAAAGAATTCCTCGAAAATTGCTGACCAGTCTATTGTTTTGACACTTATTGACGGATCACAGCAGGAATTTATTTTGTCTGAGAATAACCTTGTTAACAAAAGATTAAAGGATATTGTTACTTTTGACGGATATTCCAAAGACAGGCAATCGAGAATAAAACTTACCCTGGCCGGGGATAAAGTAACGGCAATGATCAAAACTGCCCAAGGATACTTTATCATTGAACCTTACAAAACGCAGGCTGGAGAATATAGAATTTATAACTCCTCAGAGATGTTCGGCGAGAATTTCCAGTGTGGTACCGATGAAACGGAATTCAAAAAAAGTCTTGAGGCTATCGGCCATGCACTCAATGTTCAGAAATCCGTCACGGGTTTTCCATATGGAGGTCAGATGAAAACATTTAGAATGGCTGTGGCTACTACAGGTGGGTTTACTTCATCTTTCAGCAATCAGGATGCGGCACTGGCTGAGCTGGTAGCGATGATGAACCTGATAAATCAGATCTACGAATCTGAGCTGTCTATCTCTTTTACGCTGATCAGTAAAACGACAGACAAAACCCTTTTATTTACAGATGCGGCTACAGACCCTTTTACTGTTAATGCTTCTTTTGCTTCTGCAGCAAATTCTCAGGCAGGATTTGACATTATGAATACCAACGGTACACTTCCTTATGCAGATTATGATATCGGACATACCTTTAATATTATGCCGGGAGCAGGAGGCAGTGCCCAGGGACAGGCGGGGCCACAGCCATGTAATTCTTCTTTTAAGGCAAGAGCATGGAGCCAATGGACGCTTTCAATGCCAAAATCTTTAACAGCGAACCTGATTGTGCATGAAATGGGCCATCAGTTTGGCGCATGGCATACATACAACGCCGTTGGAGGATCTGCCGGAAGCCCGACTTTCTGTACAGCGGGCTGGAATGGTGATTCTGCCGTAGAACCCGGTGCGGGATCTACCATTATGGCATACGGAAACAACTGTACAACGCCCAATGATCAGACGAACTCCGGCAATAACGGACTGAATTATTTCCATGCGAAAAGTATCGACCAGATTCTCAATACACTGAGTGTATATTCTACCTGCTTTAATGCAGTAGCGGTAGCCAATACCCCTCCTGTGGCCAACGCAGGAAATACGGCAATCAGTATTCCAAAGAATACTCCTTTCAAATTAAAAGGAATCGGAACAGATGCAGAAGATACTCATCTTTCTTATACCTGGGATCAGGTAGATTTAGCCAGTGACAACGATAAGGGAGCATTTGGCAGTACGATAAACGGTGTCGGTGGCTATTCTGCCGTAAACAGTACTACAGCGCCATTATTCAGATCAGAACAAAGCACTACGACCACGGAAAGGTATTTCCCAAAAATGAGGTTTGTACTCAATAATCAGAATACTCCTCCTACCAATGCCGCAGAAGCATTACCTCTCGTAGCTAGAACGATGAAAATGCGGTTTACGGTAAGAGATAACAGTGCCGTTTCCGGCGGAGCAGATTCTGATCAGGTGGTAGTAACCGTAACAGACCAGGGACCTTTAGCTGTTACCTATCCCAACACCAATGTAACGGTGAATAACGATACTAATATGAATGTAACATGGGATGTAAATCAGACCAATACCTTAAAGAATACGGTAAATATTCTTCTGTCCACAGACGGAGGTGATACTTTCCCATACACTCTTGCTTCTGATGTTCCTAATAATGGTACCGCTACGGTATTGATTCCGTTTCTTCCTTATACAGATAAAGCAAGAATAAAGGTGACTGCGGTGATCAATAATTATGCAGAGTTCTTTGATGTATCGAATACGAATTTTACCATCAATTCAACCTGTAATGCATTCCCGTCTGTAATGGTGGAAAATGCTAAAGTGGTAACAGCTATCCAGGGAAGTGCCCAGGCCAATCTAAACCTACAGCCGCAGACTTCCTCTGCTGATTCTTACAGCTCAAAAATAATCACTTTTGCTACGGCCAATATGAGCCCGAATCCATTATATATTTATAATCAGACGAGTACAGCTCCGTACCAGATTCTGGCTAGTACAAGTTTAATTCCTTACAAATTTAAAGTAACGGAAACAGGAAGCTATACCATAAGTTATCCTTCACCTGATGCCGTAATCATGACGGTGTATAAAGGAAATCAGGTAAATGTTGCAAATTTCGTTACTTCTAACGGCGTATATAGTGGAACAGGAACCAGCTTGAGCTACTACAGATCATTCTCTGTAAACCTTGAAAAAGGTGTTGAGTATTTTATGACGGCAAAAAACCTGGGCGGCACTGCAATAGGGGCTAGTGTAACAGTGAGCAATGAAGGACCTGGAAGCTTCTTTAATGTTATGGATACGCCTGCCGGATTAAGCTACACCTATATAGCCATTAATACAGCCACCAATACGATTGTGGCGCAGAGTACAACTGCCGACTTCACCAGTTTACCGGTTGGAACTTACACTGTACAGGGAATTTCTTACACGGGAACTGCATCTAACCTTCTCAATAAATCTATTGCCGAACTTACCCAAAGCAAAACCTGCCTCCAGTTGAGTAAAAATAATGTTTCTCTGATTATTACTGCAGCGTTGGCAACAGGGGATATTGCTAAAAAACAGATCGGCCTTGTACCGAATCCGGTAAAAGACTATCTTCATATTTATAGTGATGAAAAGATTAGCCATTACGAAATTTATGATGCATCCGGAAGACTGATGGAAACAAATGTTATGAACAATTCTGAGATCAATTTCTCTAAATTTAAAACAGGAGTTTATATGTTGAAATTGTTGATCAATAAGACAATAATCAGTCAATCAAAGGTCATTAAAAAATAATTGATAAAAAGCAATGTAAAAAAGGGTTATATTTATATAGCCCTTTTTTAAGGCTTATAAGTAAAGGATATTAAATTATTTAAGGATGAGAAATATATTGTTATTATTCTGTTTTGTCCTCTTTTGTAGTGGATTACAAGGACAATCACGTCAGTTTATATTTTCTTTTAATCCTAAAAAATTCATACAGGAAAATAAACTGGATACAGCTTCTTCTGGAGAACTGACTTTTCCCTTGTACGATATCGAAGGCAAAGAGACAAAATATATTATGCTTGATAAAACCAGTGAAGCACTACGAAAAGCAAAAATATTCACCTTCAAAGGGAAATCCGAAGATGGCACGAAACTGATGACCCTCACCATTGCTTCAGGAAAGCTTACAGGATCTTATCTGGAAAATGGACAAGCTTATTATATTGAACCTTTGAAAGAAAACTGTAAAAGAAAATATAAAATATACATAAAACCCCGTGGGGAATATCAGGTGGGTCAGCCTATTGATTTTGTGAAATAAATTTCCTTATATCATAGTTTTGGTACACTATTATTTCTGATATTTTTAACTCTTTTTCGTAGAGGTAATCTTCTTGTATTTTTTTATTTTTACTTTATGAAATTTTCATTTAAAAACGATTACTCAGAAGGGTGTCATCCCCATATTTTACAGACCCTTTCACAATGTAATCTTGAGCAGCAGGCTGGCTATGGCGAAGATAAGTACTCATTACAGGCTAAAGAATTAATCAAAGAAAAAATAAAAAAAACTGATTCTGATGTTTATCTGGTGTCGGGTGGAACACAAGCTAATCTTATTGTAATCTCTTCAGTGTTAAAACCATATCAGTGTGTGATCTCTGCATCTACAGGACACATTCTGAATAATGAAACAGGAGCTATTGAGGCTACCGGACATAAAGTTCTGAGCATTGAAAAAGAAGATGGAAAGCTGACTCCTTCCGATATCATCCCGGTATTGGAAAATCATAAAAATATTCCACATCAGGTGATGCCTAAGCTGGTCTATATTTCAAATTCCACAGAACTTGGAACCATTTATCAGGATCAAGAGCTTGAGGAACTTTCAGACTTCTGTAAAGAGAATAAGCTATATCTGTTTATGGATGGAGCGAGACTAGGGCATGGGTTGACTTCTGAAACAAGTGATCTCAGCCTTGAAAGGGTAGCTGAACTTACCGATATCTTTTACCTGGGAGGAACCAAAAACGGAGCTCTGATAGGGGAAGCGATTGTGATCAATAACCAGGCTCTTCAGGAGGATTTTGCATTTAACATCAAACAGAAAGGAGCATTACTGGCGAAGGGAAGACTTTTGGGAGTTCAGTTTATGGAACTGATGAAGGATGATCTGTATTTTGATCTGGCAAAGCATGCGAACCGGCAGGCTATGAAAATCAAAAATGCTATGGTGAAAAAAGGAGTACGGTTTCTTTCAGATACCTACACCAACCAGATTTTTCCTATTATTAACAATAAGGTGATCAAGATACTGTCTGAATACTTTGAATTTTTTGTCTGGAAAAAAATAGATGAAGAATCTTCCGCCATCCGTCTTATCACTTCATGGAGTACCGGTGACGAGGCTGTCAACAGGTTTATTGAGATTATCGAAAGAGAATTGTAACGAAATAAAAAAACAGCCTACTAAAGGCTGTTTTTATTATTGTACTTTTCGAAAATTATTTTATCGCTTTAGCTACTGCTTTACAATCTGCTGCCGTGAGTTTCTGACCGTCCTTATAACTTACTTTTTTATCATCAGCATATTTGGATTGTCCGTCCTCTTCTTTATGATCGCCGATTCCCTCTGTCAGCGTATTGTCTTTTTGCAGGAAGTAAATATCCCTTTTGCTTTTTTTCCCTTCCGAGGAAAATTCATAGGTTAATTTTAAGGTGTCTCCTGATTTAAAACCTGTCACATCTCCCTTGGAGCTGTCTTTTTCACTATTTTTATACGACAGCTTTCCTGTAATGGTTCCCAGATTATCGTCAATAGAAGCAAAAACACTGTCTTTACCTGTAACCCCTACATAACAGAAAGATTTTGGTCCCAGTGTATCTACTACAGGTTCTGATACGGCAACAGTATCTGTTTCAACCTTTGGAGCCGGAGCTTCAGTCTTTTTGTTGCAATTGATCATCAATACTGAAATTGTGCCCAGTAAAATTAATTTTTTCATATCCTTAGTTATTTAAAATCAAATTTGAAGTGCTAAATTAATAATAGTATTTAAATAGTAAGGAATAATTTTATAAAGTTTAAAACAAGGGAAGATTTAGGCATGAAAAATGATTCATAGTATTTTATTTTTAAATCTATCTGTGTATGAAAAGGGTTATAAAGAGAATAGGATTAGGATTTCTATTTTTGGGGTTACAATTTTTTAAGGGGCAGGCTCCAAAAAACTATATTTACACTTCATCCGGCGACCTTCACACTATAGAAAAGATGATTACCCGAAAAGATATCGGAGGTGTTCAGATTGTTTATCATTGGAGAATGCTGGAAAAATCAAAAGATGTCTATGACTTTTCTGCGATCGAGAAAGATCTGCAATATTTAACTTCTTTAGATAAAAAGCTCTTTGTTCAGCTTCAGGACAGATTTTTTGAACCTCACGCAAGATATGTTCCAGATTATATTTTAAATGAAAAAGAATATACCGGCGGGCTGGTTCCTCAATATGATAATCCCGGCGAAAATAAACCGGCAGGAAGTGGATGGGTAACCCAGCAATGGAATGAAGCGGTTCGCATGAGGTATCAGAAGCTGATCAGTGCACTGGCGAAAAAGTTTGACGGAAAAATCCAGGGGATCAATCTTCCGGAGACATCGATTGATATTGATACGAAAAGAGATACAACAGGTTTTAGCTGCGACCGCTACTTTCAGGCAGAATTAGATAATCTGAAGTTTGCGAGAAATACATTTCACCAATCTTATGTTTTACAATATGTGAATTTCTTTCCTTGTGAGTGGGGAAACGATCATCAGTACATGTCCAGGCTCTTTGATTTTGCCCATAAAAATAATATAGGGTTGGGAGGACCGGACATTGTTCCCGATAAAAAGGCACAAGTGAAAAATTCTTATCCGTTTTTTCACCAGTACAAGGGAAAATTGTCTTTGGTCGCCATGGCCGTTCAGGAACCGACCTTAACCTATACCAATCCGAAAACAAAGAAGCCATTTACCAAAGAAGAGTTTGTGAATTATGCACAAAACTATCTGGGTGTAAATATTATATTCTGGAGTGTGGAATCTCCCTGGCTGAGAGATTCTAAAATTGATTAGAAAAAATGATATAAGTACCGTTTTTTAAACAGTCTTTAACCACAAAGTCACAAAAGTTTTTTGAACACTTTGTTATGCATAAAATATGTGTCCGTCTGTGAAACCTGTGGGAAATAAAATTTTACCACTTCCAACTTTATTTATTTGATTTCAGGGCTACGAAGGCAGACATCCACATGATATTTGACATTTTTCCCTGATTATACATATTATTCAATGCATAATTGATTTTAAAATGATATTTTTAGGCAGTGAATTAGTTTTAGGAATTTTTAGTTGCATTAAAAAAACTTTTATTAGAACATAATGACAACTAAACCGTTACACAATTTCCATATCCCGGTAATGGGTCTGGCTTATACGATAGACAGCCCCATTCGTGTTGCCCAATATGGAATTTCATCTGTGATCTCTATCATTGATGACGAAATTCTGGAAAAAATGAAAAACTTTTACAATCAAAAGTTTAATCTGAATTATCTTGAAATTTCTGTCAAAACAGAGGATTACAGAGCAAAGAGAATCACCGCCTATCTTGATATGGTGGACGATATCGTCAATGAAAAATTTGAATCTTTCAAGCAGGAAATCAGCAAGAATAAAGAAGCGCTGAAAGATTTTATTGCGATGCTTCCCAATACCTCAGACTTAAAAAACAATCTTCAGTCTTTTATCAATCAAAAAAATAATTGGGGTACTCATCTCAAAAGTTTTATCGAGTCTAATCTGAAGCCCGGGAGTATTGATGTCAATATCATGACGAAAGTTGATAAAGACCATTACGTGAAAAAAGAACAACTCCCTGTCATGTACAATGATGCCCATGCTTCGCTTCGTGGATTTGCCCATAGCAAAATAGCTTCTTCTATGGTATTGTCTGCAGGGATGAATCCCCGGTTATATAGTTATATAGAAGAATTCGATGATTTTTTCCCGGATGAGAATGGCGTGATCAGAAAGAAAATCATTCTTAAAGTAAGTGATTTCCGTTCGGCTATGATTCAGGGGAATTTTCTGGCTAAAAAAGGACTTTGGGTTTCAGAATACAGAATAGAGTCGGGATTAAACTGTGGTGGTCATGCCTTTGCTACTGAAGGAATGCTTCTCGGGCCCATCATGGAAGAATTTAAACAAAAAAAACAGGATCTTATAGCGTCTGCCCATATCTTGATGGTAAAAGCATTGGAACAAAAAGGAAAACCTGTAATCACTCAACCCCTTGCAATGAAAATTACAGTGCAGGGCGGGGTAGGAACGGCAGAGGAACATCAGCTTCTTCTTAGCCGTTACAATGTTGACAGCATAGGATGGGGATCACCGTTTTTATTGGTTCCTGAAGCAACATCTGTAGATCCTGAAACCAGAAATCTCCTGTTACAATCAAAAGAAGAAGACCTTTATCTCAGCAATATTTCCCCTTTGGGAGTTCCCTTCAATACGGTAAAAGGAACATCCAATGAAAAACTGAAAAATGAGAAAGAAGCTCAAGGAAAATATGGAAGCTCATGTCCCAAAAAGCTCCTTGCATTAAGCAAAGAATTCTCGTTGGAAGGAACCTGTACTGCTTCCAAAAAATATCAGGATATCAAGTTGAAGCAACTGGAGGCAGAAAAGAAAACATTATCATCTGCTGAATTCGTTAGAAGAAAAGCTGAGATTACGGATAAAGCATGCCTGTGTGTCGGGCTTGTCAATTCCGCTTATATCGAACAGAATATTAAAATAAAAGGCGAGAAACAAGGCGTTGTCATTTGTCCCGGACCTAATATCGCCTTTTTTGATAAAGAGGTGTCCCTTTCTGAAATGGTACAGCATATCTACGGAAACACAAATATTCTTTCTGATAGTCAGCGTCCTCACATGTTTATCAAAGAGCTGAGCATGTACATTGACTATCTCAAGAGGGAAATTGCAGATTCAACGGCTATAATCAATCATTCACAGACAAAAAGGTGGAATACCTTCAAGAACAATTTATTGGAGGGTATTGCATATTATGATCATTTGTTTTCGACCTCATCTTTCTTTGCAGACGACCTGCAGAATATGTATCATCAGCTGCAAAGATGTAAATCGGATCTTATGGCTATTGAATTCCACAGGGTAGTAAATAATCAGTTCATAGAAAAATAAAGCTCTCCGGTAGGAGGGCTTTGCTATATTATATTTCAAAAATGAAATATTTACCAGTATTACATAAAAAAATAATTATAATTTAAAATAACTATGAGTAAAATGGGTATTTTGAATGCCCGGAAATGCCCGACAATCCTTACCTTAGAGACTTCTTAACAGTTTATAATAACAAATTATTTATGGAAAAAAGAAAAATAAAAAATACCGATTTGGCAGTAGCGCCAATCAATTTTGGCGGAAATGTATTTGGATGGACACTGGATGAAAAACAATCTTTCGACATATTGGATCAGTTTACTGACGCAGGATTTAATTTTGTAGATACCGCAGATACTTATTCATGGTGGGTAAACGGAAAAGGCGGGCAATCTGAAGAAATTATCGGAAAATGGATGAAGAGCCGTTCTAACCGTAAAGATATCGTTCTGGCAACTAAAGTCGGTTCAGAAACAAAAGAACACGGTTTTGATATCAGCAGAAAGCATATCCTCAAATCAGTTGATGAATCTCTGCAGAGACTGCAAACGGATCATATTGATCTTTATTATACTCATTTTGATGATAAGACCACACCCGTTGAAGAAACATTGTCAGCATATGACGAGATCATCAAAGCGGGGAAGGTCCGTTATATTGCAGCCTCTAATCTTTCCCCGGAACGTCTGCAGGCATCTTTTGAAGCTGCCGAAAAGGAGAATCTTCCCAAATATGTAGCCTTACAGCCACATTATAACCTGATGGAAAGAGAAGGTTTTGAAAAAAATTACGCCCCGCTTGTAGAACAATTTAATCTGAGCGTCTTCCCGTATTGGTCTCTGGCTGCAGGTTTCTTAACCGGTAAATACCGTGATGAAGCTGACTTCGCAAAAAGTGCCAGAGGAGAAGGAGTAAGAAAATATCTTAACGTCAAAGGTCTTGAGGTATTACAGGCGTTAGATACGATCAGTGAAAAGCATCAGACTCAGCAAAGTACGGTTGCCTTAGCATGGTTATTATCCAATCCGCTGATCACAGCGCCTATTGTAAGTGCTACCAGTGCTACACAGCTTCAGACCTTATTTAATGCTCCCCAACTGGTCTTAGATCAAGAAGATATTGAACTGCTTACGACTGCAAGTCAATATTAGGTATCATACTTATTGTCAGATTAAAACAGGACCTCCGTTCAAATCGAGCGGAGGTCCTGCTTTTTGTATTGACCTGCAGATCGTACGGAGAAAATTCCAAAAGATCAGCAAATTAATCAGAATATTCTTTCAGCAACTGCCTGTAGCTCATCAGAATTGAAGATTTTGAAATAAAACCGATAAAATCATTGCCGGCACTTACAACAGGAAGATTCCACACTCCGGTATCGTCAAAAGTCTGAAGAATATCCAAAGGCTTGTTTTCACGGTGAAGAATGGCCGGTGGTGCCTTCATAATCTGAAATACAGTTTGCGAAGAATCCATTTCTTTATTAAACAGATAAGGTCTTATATCATCAAGGGTTAGAATCCCTTTTAGTTTTTTGTTATCGTCTACGACTGCATAGATGTTTTTATTTCCGCTTTTAACCAGTTCAAATAGTTCTGTGATAGAGGCATTTTCATTGATAATCTGTGAATATCGATCAATAAAATCCTCCGTTTTCAAGGCAAAAAGAAGGTTTTTATCATGTTTATTGGTGAAAATTTTTCCTTCGTCTGCTAACGATTTGAGTTCAGGAGAAATAGGTGAAAACCATTTACCGATGAGGTAAGACATTACAGAAACAATCATCAGCGGAATAAACAGATCATATCCAAAACTGGATTCTGCAATCAGGAAAATGGCAGTCAGGGGGGCGTATAAAACACCACTCATGGCTCCGGCCATTCCTACAAGAACAAGGTTGGTTACCGGAACATCTTTAAATCCGATGTGCTGGCAAACCAATGCAAACAGATATCCTAGTGTACCGCCTGCAAAAAGAGAAGGGGCAAAGTTTCCGCCATTTCCGCCACTGAATATGGTAAAAGAGGTTGCAAAAGCTTTTAAAAGTAAAACCAATACTAAAAACACAATAATTGTCCAGTCTCCGATCTCAAAATATCTGAAAAAACTGTTTTCAATAATCGAGTAGGTGTTTCCATTGGTGAAAGCCTTTACGGTATCATATCCTTCTCCGAATAAAGGAGGAAAAAGTACACAGAGAAAAGAAAGTACGGCACCTCCAAACATGGCTTTACGCATCCTTGAAAGCTTCAGTCCTTTGATAAAATGTTCAACTTTCTGCGAGATGATGACAAAATAACGGGCATATAGCCCAGTCACCAACCCTAAAATCAGATAATAAGGGACATTTTTATAATTAAAAGCTTCTCTTGTATAAAATCTGAAAAGAACATCTTCCTGCAATAGAATTCTGGATAAAAGGCTTCCACAAACGGCAGCCACTACTAAAGGAATAAAGTCTGTAAAAACAACTCCTGTCAGCAAGATTTCAAAAGCAAACATTATCCCGGCAATAGGGGCATTGAAAGCAGATGCAATCCCGGCAGTGGCTCCGGCAGCCAATAATAAAGTACGTTCTTTATAGCTTAATCTGTAGGTCTGTGCATAGTTGGAACCGATAGCAGCTCCGGTGACGGCGATCGGACTTTCCAGTCCGGCAGAACCTCCCAAGCCAACGGTAATGGCACTCTGAATCACCTGGGAATACATTTTTACAGATGCTACAATGCTTGAATTCTGCGCAATTTCGTACAGAATGGCCCCAATTCCTTTTCTATCTTGCCCTTTGAATAATGTGAGAACAATCATTGTCGTTAAGACAATTCCTAAAAATGGAAAAACAATGTAAAAAAGTATCTGGTATTCAAAATGAACTTTATTGGTAATAAAATAATGGATGTTATGGACCAGCGTTTTCAAAATAACGCCTGCCAGTCCTGCAGTACAGCCTACAAGAATTCCGGACAAAACAAGAAACTGATTTCTGCTCAATCTGTTGTTCAGCCAATGTAAAATAAGCTCATAACTGCGCGCTTTTTCTAGTCCGTATTTTTGGAAATCTCTTTTAAATTTAAGAAAACTTAGGTATTTTTTTTTGTTGTGAATTTTCACCGTAGAAAAATTTTATAGCCATACCCCAATTGGTACCGCTCTGTAAATTTATGAAATATCTGATAAAAAATCCCAACCTGATCTTAACTTGTCTGTCAAATCTGTTTTCAGAATCCTTAAAAAGAGAACCTGTAAGCTCATTTGTTGTCCATGTGATCAGCCTTTATATCATTTAACCAACTTTTTTAGGCTTACCGGAAAATAATAATCCCGCAGCGATAAGGCCTGCTGCCCCAGCCACGATCCATGTTAAGGTACCGGAGGAAACAGAAAATAAAGTTTTTCCGTTGATTCCCGTATTTATTTTTGAGGGTTCAAGTACATTTCCGCTTGTATTTTTATCTTTATGGGCTTTCTTTAAAGCCAGCCGCATTCCTGCAGAAGAAATATAACGGACAACCCCGGGAAACATTTCATAAATATTTTTAAAGGCAACGGCAGACCAGTCCGGATAGGAAACATCTTTAGGATTCTTGGCCGTTTCCACAATAGAAGCAGCCAGTTTGCGGGGATCAAATGAAGGGGGAGGAGTACTCAGTTTTATCCCTGAATAATTGGCAGCATGTTCTATTCCCGAAGATTTTTGAAATCCCGGATATAAGGCACAGATATGAATATCCGGATAATCCGAAACTTCTCCCTGAAGAGTCTCTACCATTCCGCGGACTCCGTATTTCGATGCAGTGTAAGCCGTCCCGTATGGTGCGGGCATCCATCCTCCAATTGAAATATTATTCAATAAAACACCTCTTTTTTGTTTTTTAAAAACCGGTAATACTGCGTGCGCCGAATGCATATATCCCAATAAGTTGGTTTTGACAATCTGATCGGTCACTTCTACAGGTATTTCCTCAAATTTACCAAAAGCCAGTACCCCGGCATTATTTACCCAATAATCAATTTTGCCACTAAACTCTATAGCTTCGTTGACAAGGTGCTGTACTTCTTCTGCCACGGAAGTATCGGTAGGCACAGCAATTACCGTTGCACCTAATTTTCTGCAGACTTCTGCGGTTTCTTGAAGGGCTTCTTCACCCCGGGCGGCCAGAACAAGATCTGCGCCCTGCTCTGCAAATGCTTCTGCTGTAGCCTTACCGATTCCGCTGGATGCACCGGTAATGACAACTGTTTCTCCAAAAAAAGGAGGTTTTCTTTGATTTTTCATAACAATATATATTTAAGTGTGATTGGTAAAAATATTATGGATTCATATGGGCTCCATTTCCTGTATTTCTCTTGGGGAAAAGAATGAGCCTGATGGAAGGATTGTTGGTGATAAACAAACGAAACCAATCTAAAGCCAGTTGCACTTTATTCCCAAATCCTACCAGAGGAATAATATGAATAAAAAGCCATGTAAGCCATGCTAAAAAACCTTTGAAGGAATGCTTCGGAAGATCTACTACCGCATTATATTTTGAGATAATAGCCATACTTCCTTTATCATGGTATCGAAATGGTTCCAGTACTTTTTCATCTTCAATCCGTTTGAAGTTGGCAGCAAGATTTCTACCCTGTTGAATAGCAACCTGTGCCAGCTGTGGATGTCCGTTAGGAAATTTTTCTTCTGAAAGCATAAGGCAAAGATCTCCTAATGCATATATACTTTCCGTATTTTGTACTTTATTATAATCATCCACCAGTATTCTTCTTCCTCTGCCGATACTTTCCTCAGGGATTCCCTTTACTTCTCGGGCTATGACTCCGGAAGTCCAGATCAGGGTTTCTGTTTCGATGGAATTTCCGTCACTTAAAATAACCCTGGAATCCACATAATCTTTTACTGAAACATTCAGAAGGATTTTTACACCCAGTTCTTTTAATTTTTCATATGCAGCTTCCTGTGCAAGTTTACTCATGGGCGAAAGGAGGGCAGGAAGTGCGTCAATCAGATAGATACCGGACAGGCTTAATTTGATTTCCGGATATTCTTTCTTTGCAATATATTTTCCCATTTCAGCAAGCATGCCGGCAAGTTCTACACCTGTAGGCCCACCACCGGCAATAACGATATTCTGTAATTTTTCTGCCTGGTTCATATCTTTATTTCTGGCAGCCTCTTCGTGGGTAAGTAAAATATGGTTCCGGAGATAAAGAGCTTCTTCAATACTTTTCATAGGCAATGCACAACGGCGTACATTTTCCATCCCGAAAAAATTAGATTCTGTTCCCAGCGCCAATACCAAATAATCATAGGTAAGGGTTCCTGTATCTGTTTCAACGGATTTAGTCTCAGGATTTACTTTAATCAGGGTTCCCATATGAAACTTCACATTCTTACTTTCTGAGAAAAGTTTTCTGAAAGGGTAGCTGATATTGGATGCTTCTATAAAAGAGGTTGCAACCTGATAGATTAACGGAGGAAAAAAGTGATAATTATTTTTATCTACCAGGGTCATTTTAAACCTTTTGTCGTTTCGGAGTGATTTGATAAGATTTATTCCGGCAAATCCTCCTCCTACAATTACAATGTGCTTTTTCATAAAGTGAATATTGAAGGGATGCTCTGTAATTCATTCAAGAACAAGACCAAATAGACCGGAAACAGAACTTTTAACATTAAATAAACATAGAAAACCGGATTGTTTAAACTGAGTAAATTATACACATTGTTTTTTCTTTTTGCAGACATGTCAGCATGATGTTTGCAGAATAGCTATATATCAACACCATAAAATAGAGTATATGAAACCAGAAATTTTAACAGCAAAACACAGGCTGGGCTTAGGTGGCGTTGCCATAGGTACCGCTTTTGAGAATATTACCGACGAACAGGCCCATGAAATCCTTACAACTGCGTGGGATGCCGGAATCAGGTATTATGATACTTCTCCGTGGTACGGACTGACAAAGAGTGAAAGAAGGTTTGGTGAATTTTTAAAAGGTAAAGACCGGAACGAGTTTATATTTTCAACCAAAGTAGGACGTTTGTTTAATGAAGTTCCTCAGTCCGAAGTTCCTCCTACGATGTGGAAAAATCCTTTGAACTATGACTTCAGGCACGACTATACTGCTGACGCTATAAAAAGATCAATAGCAGACAGTCTTCAGAGGACGGGACTGAATCATATTGATATCGTTTATATTCACGATCTTTCTGAAGATCAGGTAGGAGACCGGTATCCGTATTTTCTGAAACAAGCGAAAGAGGGAGCATTTAAAGTTCTTTCAGAGCTTAGAGACCAGGGAATTATCAAAGCCTGGGGAATGGGAGTTAATAAAATTGAACCTATTTTGGATTGTATTGAAGTTGCCGACCCTGATATATGTCTTTCTGCCACCCAATACTCCATACTGGAACATGAAGATGCTGTGGACAGATTGCTTCCCGCAGTCAGAAAAGCAGGAGTAAAACTGGTTTCGGGAGCAGGGTACAATTCGGGGTATATTGCGGGAAGAGAGCGGTATAATTATAAAGATGTTATCCCCAAAGGAATGGAAGAAAAGAGGTCACGAATAATGGCTATCGCAGAGAAATATAACACAAATATTATAGATGCAGCTCTTCATTTCGTACTTGCTGCTGATGAGTTTGCTTCTATTATCCCTGGAGCGAGCCGAAGTGATCAGGTACATGATAATGTAAAAGCATTGCATGCGGATATTCCCAAAGGTTTCTGGCAGGAGTTAAAAGCTGAAGGCTTAATTTACGGCAAAGCACAGGTTCCGGATTAAGATGGAGGGGATAAATATATCTTTTATTCATCGCTATTTTCCGGACTTCAAAATTTCTTCAAAATTTAGTGATAGATTTATGGCATGAAAATTCTCATCATTGAAGACGAAGCAGAGCTTGCCAAAAGTATTTCCGAATATTTATCTGAGGAAAGTTATCTCTGTGAATCAGCTGGCAGCCTTGGTGAGGCGATGAATAAAATAGAGGCATTCCATTACGACTGTATTCTGTTGGATATCATGCTTCCTGATGGCAACGGACTCAGAATTTTAGAAGAGCTTAAAAAACAGAACAAACAGGATGGTGTCATTATCATTTCTGCAAAAAATGCATTGGATGATAAAATAGAAGGCTTAAAAATGGGGGCAGATGATTATCTGACTAAACCTTTCCATCTTTCAGAATTGATGGCAAGAGTATATTCGGTGATCAGGAGAAAGCAATTCAGCAGTTCTAATGTTGTCAAACAGAATGAGCTTGAGATTGATCTTTTGGGGAAATCAGTTGCTGTCAATGGGGAACTTATTGCATTGACCAAAAAAGAATTTGATCTTTTAATCTATTTTATAGGAAATAAAAATAAAGTAATCTCAAAAAGTACCTTGGCAGAACATCTTTCCGGTGATTTTGCCGACATGCTCGATAATCATGATTTTGTGTATGCTCATGTGAAAAATCTTAAGAAAAAGCTGTATGATGCCGGTTCGGGACATTATCTTAAAACAGTCTATGGAACGGGATATAAATGGGAAGCATAAATTAATTATAAACCTGCAATGACCTTGAAGCCTCTCCTAAGCAAAACCACCAAACCCTTCATTATTTATGTACTTATCGTCCTGATGATAAGTATTCCCGTGTATTATTTTATGGTGGATACGATCTGGAAAAGCGAATTGGATGAGCACAATCAGATCATTGTAGAGAAAACGGCTTATGAGTTTAACCAGCTAAAACTTTCTGACAAGGAGCTTGAAGATGGACTTGAACTCTGGAATCACATCCAGCCTGAAACCAATATTGAGAAAATATCGGGAGATCATATAAAAGGGGATAGTGTTTATACCAATGAAAGATCTCTGCCCTTTATATCGGAGCAAAAAAAAGAACGCTACCGTTGCCTGCGAAAAGTGGTATATATTCATGACAAACCTTATCTTTTCACCATACAGACCAATATAGAAGAAACTCATGAAACCATTGCAGTAATTGCAATGATTGCCATATTTTTCTTTGTGATGATCGTTATTGGTCTTTTATATCTGAACAGAAGACTTTCAGCCTCTGTCTGGAAACCCTTTCGGGCAACACTGGATCAACTGAAAAATTTCCAGCTCAACAGCCAGTCAAAAATACAGTTCCCTGTTTCTGATACCACAGAGTTTGAAGAACTTAACCAGTCTCTTGATAAAATGATAGAGCATAATATTTCTGTGTATAAAACCCAGAAAGAATTTACTGAAAATGCTTCCCATGAACTGCAGACACCACTGGCTATTCTTAAAAACAAACTGGATCTACTGCTTCAGGATAGCGATCTCACAGAAAAACAATACCGGATTGTGGAGGAAATGAACAGAGCGCTCACCCGCAGTTCCCGTATCAATAAAAACCTGCTGTTGCTGGCTAAAATAGATAATAATCAATTTGATAATTCCGAAAATATTTCGTTCCATGCTTTGCTTCGTCAAAGTATTGATATTCTTCAGGAACATTTTGAACAGAAAAATATTGCCGTCCGGGAAAACATCATTGCCAGCATTCATGTAAACGGAAATAGCAGTCTTACCGAAATTATGATTAATAATCTGATCATCAATGCTATCCGTCATACTATGCCTAATGGTTTTATTGGAATAGACCTTACAGATTCTGTGTTTGAAGTTTCAAATTCCGGAACAGAACAACTGAATACGGATCTTCTTTTCAAAAGATTTTCAAAACTGTCGGCAGATCATCACGGAAGCGGACTGGGGTTGTCTATTATCCAGGAAATCTGCAAGTTCCATCACTGGGAGATAAGCTACAGGTTTGAAAACAATCAGCACTTCTTTTCCGTTAAATTTTAGTTAAAAAATACCCGGATCCGGATAATTCAAAATTTCTTCTAAATCGGTTTGCATTTTTGTATTGAAAATATACGGGGAATGCAGATTGTCTGTAATTCCTCATTCATAAAATAAACCGAAAATAGGATGAGAACGGCAAACAAGGTAGCAGCAGTCACAGCCCTGTTCTGGCTCATGAAAATTGTAGCCACCACCTTAGGAGAAACTTTGGGAGATTTCATTTCAATGACATTAAATCTGGGCTATACGATGGGAATTCTTGTCACTTTATCATTTTTTCTCATTATTTTATCATTACAATTTAAATTGAAAGAATATGTTCCCGCGGTCTACTGGATGGTAATCATAGGAACAACCACTTTGGGTACAGAAATATCTGATTTTATAGACAGAACCTTGAAAGCAGGGTACCTGGCAGGAAGCCTGATTCTTGTAACGGGTCTTTTAACATCGCTGTTTTTATGGTATAAAAAATACCATAACCTGGAGGTTTATCCGATTTCTGAGCGTACAAAAGAGCTTTATTATTGGGTGGCTATATTGTTTTCCAATAGCCTGGGAACGGCATTCGGAGATTTTCTGAGTGATAATCTCGGATTAGGATATCTGACGGGAGCCTTTATTACAGGATGTGTCATCTTGGTCGTGATCGTCCTTCATTATGGTACAAAAATCAATCATGTTATCCTGTTTTGGATTGCATTTGTTTTCACCCGTCCTTTCGGAGCTACATTCGGAGATTTTTTAACAAAGTCTTTAGCTAAGGGTGGCCTTGATCTGGGAACGGTGAATGCTTCACTCATATCCCTGGCCTTAATGACCGTAATGATCCTAATCTCACAGAAAAAACATACTAAAAGATTGCCATTTCAAGGATAATATTATACGACAGAACTAAAAAAATAAAGACAATTACAATGAATCGAAAGAAACTGCTCCTTTTTCCAACCTGTGTCATATCCTGTATGGCGGCAGCACAAACAACTTCAGTAACAGCTTCAGGAAGGGTTACCGATAACAAAAAAGCAGGAGTACCGTATGCGAGTATTATTTTGAAAAAGGAAAAAGACAGTGCATTTGTGGCCGGAACTATAACGAATGAAGAAGGAAGGTTTTCCATTACAGGAATAAAACCTGATCATTATCTGCTGGTTACCTCCATAAATGGATATCATACTGCGATCCGGCAGATTTTTATAGGAAGCCTTTCTGAATTTCTGGAGGTTCCGGGTATTGAACTTTCTCCGGAACAAACCAACGAAACCCAAATACAAGAAGTTACCCTTACAGCCTCTAAAAAGAATGAGATCGATAACAGGCTTGATAAAAAAACATATTCTGTAGCAGACAATATCAGCCAAAGTGGCGGATCTGTATTGCAGAGCATGCAGAATCTTCCCGGAATCACAGTACAGGACGGTAAGGTACAGCTGAGAGGAAATGATAAAGTAACCGTTTTAATCGACGGTAAACAAACCGCTCTTACAGGCTTCGGAAGTCAGACCGGCCTTGATAATATCCCTGCTTCTTCCATTGATAAGATCGAAATTATCAACAATCCTTCATCAAAATATGATGCGAACGGAAATGCGGGAATTATCAACATCATCATGAAAAAGAATAAACAAAACGGATGGAACGGAAAGGTAGGATTTACAGCCGGATTAGGATCTCTCTGGATCAGAAAAGAAAATTTACCGACGATCAGGCCACAATATACACTGACTCCGAAAATCAATCCCTCTCTATCACTTAATTACAGAAAAAATAAAGTAAATATCTTTTTACAGGCTGATAATTTATATACCGAAACACTCAATAAAAATGAATTTGTAACGCGTACCTATGATGACGGGACCATTATCAATTCTCAGTTAAAAAGAAACAGGAATACCAATTTTTTCACAACTAAAGCAGGAATAGACTGGACAATGGATTCACAAAATACCTTAACGATCTCAGGAATGTATGGAAGTGAAAAGATCATCGACCGTGGAGATCAGCCCTTTTTTAACGGGAACCTTTTCCGGCGTCTTCGTCTCTGGCAGTTTTTGGAAGACGAATTAAAAACGACCATTATGGGAACAGCATCCTACCAGCATAAGTTTAAAGAGGCAGGGCATCTTTTGAATGTGGGATTCAATTATACATTTCATAGAGAGGATGAAAAATATTTCTATGATAATTATTTACCGGCTTCTACAGGCTCCGATTCCTTTAAGTTATTATCTGACGAACAAGTATATGATTTTAATATAGATTACGTAAAACCATTGAAATATGGCAGGGTTGAGACGGGTATCAAAGTGAGAAACAGAAGTATTCCAACGAATATGAACTTCATTCCGGGTACCAATTCTGTATTAGATGCCGGTGCAGGAGGAAAGGCTGATTACAGGGAATTTATCCCCGCAATCTACGGAAATTATGTATTTGAAAATGAAAAATGGGAGGCAGAACTTGGTCTTAGACTGGAATATGTAAGAATTCAATACGATGTTAATCCTGATCATCCTACGTATAAAAGTGACGGATACAATTATACCCAACCATTTCCTAATTTCAGACTGGCTTATAAACTTAACGATCACAACAAGCTTTCCATCTTTTATAACAGAAGGGTAGACCGTCCTAATGAAGTCGATATAAGAATTTTCCCGAAATATGATGATGCTGAAATTATTAAGGTGGGAAATCCTGCATTACGTCCTCAGTTTACCAATTCTGTTGAAGCAGGTTACAAATACAATTGGGACAGCGGATACTTATATTCTGCTTTATATCATCGTTTTGCGAACGGAACAATCACCAGGATCTCCAGTATTGTGCCGGGCAGCAGCCTTATCTATGCCATTTTCCAAAATGCCGGGAAAAGCTACAATACTGGTCTGGAAGCCATATGGAACCAAAAAGTGTCTGATGTATATTCCCTAAATATTAATGGAAATATCTACCGCAACCAGATCAATGCCTTTTCAGTAACGAATCTTTATCCTGAATCCAATACTTTTTCTGCTGACAAACAATCCACTGTTTCAGGGAACATTAAAATGAATAATATTTTCCATTTTACCCAAGGGCTGGATGCACAGTGTACGTTGGTATACCTGGCACCGGATATTATTCCGCAGGGAAGGGTGAGTTCAAGGTTTTCAATGGATGTAGGGGTGAAAAAAGCCATTCAGAAAGGCAAAGGAGAGGTATTTCTGAACGCTTCTGATGTATTGAATACAATGGTTATGCGAAAAAAAATTCAGGGAATGGGATTCGCGTATGCGAGCAACAATTACTACGAAACCCAGGTCGTGAGAATGGGATACAGTTACAAGTTTTAAGATAAATTCGGATTATTATAAATATACCATAAGATGAAAAAACACAGTCAAAGAATGCTGATTTATGTAATTGTTTTGATATCAGCTGCCGGTAAAGTCAATGCACAAAACAATAATGATTCTATTGCAGTTCAACAGCCTACAGATAGTATCACCACTGCTGCTATTCAAAAAAATACACTGAACTATAAGAGTTTGATTATTCCTGCCGCCTTTATAGGTTACGGAGTAGCGGGGTTATCAGTCAGAAGTCTTAAAGAAATTAATCGGGATACAAAAACAGAAGTCGATGAGCACAGGCCTGCCCGTACAAGATTTGATGATTATACTCAGTTTATCCCGGGCCTTATGGTATATGGATTAAATATGGCAGGTGTAAAGGGAAAACACAATTTCAGGGACCGGACGATTATCTATGCTTCTTCACAGTTGATTGTTACAGCATTTACCACTCCCTTAAAGTATATGGTTAAAGAGGAGAGACCGGACCGTTCAAATAGGCTGTCATTTCCATCGGGGCATGCAGCAATAGCATTTTCCAATGCCCAATTTATGTTCAGGGAATATAAGGATACCAATTTTTGGCTGAGTCTTTCAGGATATCCTTTTGCTGTTTTTACCGGTATATATCGGATTATCAATGATAAACACTGGGTGGGTGACGTTGTTGCAGGTGCCGGATTCGGAATTCTTTCCACAGAACTTGCGTACTGGTTATTTCCAAAAATAGACAGTCTTCTTCGCGGAAAAAATAAAACCAAAACTTCCTTATCTTCCACGATGGTAATGCCATTTTATCAGAATAATACTGTAGGAATAGGATTGATAAAGAATTTTTAGACCAGGATATAATAACTGTACAATAAGAAGTCGCCATTCATAAACGGATGGCGATTTATGATTTTAAACTTCCTGATTTCACTCTGTTATCTTTTATACTACTTTCGCCTTACGAACCACTTTTGCCAGCAGCCCGGGGAAAAACCTTTTCAGATAAACAGCCATTATCTCTCTGCCTCCAATAACTGTTTGATTCTTTTTTTGTTCAATAGCTTTTAGCATTTTTCGGGCAAAAACATCCGGTGGCATACCATTGAGCGTAGCATCATCCATTGTGCCTTGTTCTGAACCATTTCCTGTAACTGCATTAATAGAAATATTGGTTTGTATAAATCCCGGACAAATTATGGTTATTGAAATTTTATCCCTGTACAATTCTGCACGTAGAGCATCAAAAAAACCATGTAAAGCATGTTTTGCTGCGGCGTAACCACTGCGCATCGGAGCTCCAAAAATCCCCATAAGACTTGAAACCACAGCAATCTGACCGCCGCCATTTTTGATCATGTAAGGTACAACAGCTTTTGTAAGGGCCACGGTTCCGATAAAATCTACCTCCATCAGGTGTTTATCTACTTCTATATCTGTTTCCAGGGCTAAAGAACGCTGGGACAGGCCTGCATTATTGATCAGGATATCAATCTTTCCAAATTTTTTCAATGCCTGAGCAGCGATATCAGGCATCTCTTTATAATTCATGAGGTCCAGAGGAATTATAGCATATCTTTCAGCCGCCAGGTTCACTTTTCCCGCAACATGATAAAGTTGTTCTTCCTTCCTTGAGGAAAGTATAATCTTAGCAGTGGTGCTTTCCGCGAGTTCTTTAACCAATGCTTCTCCGATTCCAGATGATGCCCCGGTGATCCAGATTACCTTATCATCGAAATATTTATTCATATTCATTTTATTAAAATATTCACTCTAATCCGGCAATATACTGACCGGCTTTCATTCCCGAAAATATACAGCCTCCGAGAAATGTTCCTTCCAGGGCACGGTAGCCATGCATTCCGCCTCCGCCAAAGCCTGCCGCTTCTCCTACCGCATAAAGCCCCTCAATAACGCTTTCATCATGCCGTAATACCTGTGCATTCAGATTGGTTTTAATTCCTCCTAACGTTTTACGGGTTAATATATTGAGCCGAACGGCAATCAAAGGGCCGTTTTCAGGGGAAAGAATCTTATGGGGAGCGGCTACACGCCCAAGTTTATCTCCCAGATACTTCCGGGTGCTTCTGATATAGTTCACCTGGGTATCTTTTGAAAATTTATTGTCAAGCTCCCTATCCCGTGCTTCAATCTGTTCTAATATCTTTTCATAATGTAAAAGATGATTACCGGCCAGTTGATTCATTTTTTCTACAAGGTCTTTAAGGTTATCAGATACGATAAAATCCTCTCCGTGCTCTTTGAATGCTTCTACAGGGCCCGGAGCTTTTTTTCCAAAGATCCTTTTCAGGAAAAGAGAGTAGTCTTTATTGGTGATATCGGGATTTTGCTCTGATCCGGAAAGGGCAAATTCTTTCTTAATAATCTTTTGAGTCAGAATAAACCACGAGTACGGTAAACCTGTATCCTGAATATATTTTAAGGTTCCCAGCGTATCAAATCCAGGAAGAAATGGCGGTGGTAGCCGTTTTCCCTTAGCATCAAACCAAAGGGAAGAGGGGCCCGGCAATATCCGGATTCCGTGATTCGGCCATATCGGATTCCAGTTCCGGAGGCCTTCTGTGTAATGCCACATTCTGTCGGGATTGATGATATGAGCTCCCGTCTGTTCAGCAATACCAATCATTTTTCCATCCACATATGCCGGAACCCCGCAGACCATATTTTCCGGAGGGCTGCCTAATCTTTCAGGCCAGTTTTTTCGTACCAATTCATGATTTGCCCCGATACCCCCTGAAGCAATAACAATATGAGAGGCATGATATTCGAATGAGGAAATGATATTTCTATTGGTTTCCATTCCTCTTTCTTTGGAATCGTTTTCCAGAATATCACCTTTAAGTCCTGCTATTTTTCCATTTTCAAGCATTAATTCAGTTACCCGATGTCTGAATTTCATTTGTAGTAAGCCTTTTTCTTTAGCCTGATAGGCTTTTTCTACAAAAGGCCTGATCACTCCGGTTCCGGTTCCCCAGCTCACATGGAAACGGGGTACTGAATTTCCGTGACCATTGGCTCTTCCGTCACCACGTTCTGCCCATCCTACCATAAACATAAGTTTGATTCCCAGTCTGGTAATGTATGCATATTTTTCACCGGCAGCAAATTTCAGATAAGCTTCAGCCCATTTACGGGGCCAATAGTCTTCATCCCTGTCGAAACCCGCAGTTCCTTTCCAATCCTGCAAAGCCAGTTGATAAGAATCCCTGATTCCCATTCTTCGCTGCTGAGGAGAATTGATTAAAAAAAGACCTCCGAACGACCAGAATGCCTGCCCGCCGATATTCTGTTCAGTTTCCTGATCCAGCAGCAAAACTTTTTTTCCTGCATTGGTTATCTCCATAGCAGCGGTCAGTCCTGCCAATCCCGCTCCTATGATAATTACGTCAGGCTGGAATATTTCCTCCATTTTGTGTTACGTTTTTTTATTTGACAATACTTTACATAAATGTATAAAATATTTACACCTGAACCGCCAATTTATTTTGGACTTTCTATACATTCCATATCCGGAAGCAGTAGTTTACTGAATATGTTAACGATGAGTATGATGTACTGGCTACCGAATACATAGCTTTTTTTTATCTTTGCCGGAAATCAATAAGATGGAGGAAATAAAACAATATCAGGCGTGGGCTATCAAAAAAGACGGAACAAAGCAACCCATTGAAACAGAGTCTATTCTATTGCAGGTGGGAGAAGAGGAAATCGAGATTTCTCTGGTGCCTCCTCATCCTGTTTTCAATGGAAGATTAACATTGACAACGGGGTCAGCAATCCGGGGACGAGAAAGTGAAAGAGGTCTGGGGACTCAACTCATTATCGAACCCGGAGCATCAAACGTTCTTCATATCAGTGTTAAAAAAAATCACGTGTAGTTAAAATATAAAGGAAAAATAAGATTTTCACGTTCCCTACTTTTCACTTTTTCTATCTTTGTGAAAAAGAAAACTATGAAGTATTTGTTTATTGTGGCATGTTTTGTATGCTCCATGTTAAGTCAGGCTCAGCAAAAACAGGACCCATGGAAAGACAGTCAGCTGATGGACCCGGCATTACTGGCTTCCCGTATTGTAAAAAATAAAACGAAAGACCTGGTGATTATTTCTGTAGGGCCTGAAGCAATTATCAAAGGTTCTGTGGATATCGGCCCCACTCATGAGCCTGAAAATCTCGAAAAATTAAAAAATTATCTTAATAATATTCCTAAAGACAGAGAAGTCGTTATTTATTGTGGCTGCTGTCCTTTTGTAAAGTGCCCGAATATACGCCCTGCATTTAATCTGCTGATGGAAATGGGCTTTAAGAATGCCAAACTACTAAACCTTCCAAAAAATATTAAAACAGACTGGCTAGATAAAGAGTATCCAACAAATGATTAATATGAAAATCCGTTTTATAATATTATTGGGTGTCCTGTTTTCAGGGAATATTTTTTCTCAAAATAAAATTGAAATAGGAAAGAGAGCTCCTGAAATTGCAATGTCCAAAGTTGATGGCAACCCGTTCCTGCTTTCATCATTAAAAGGAAAGCTTGTATTGATCGATTTTTGGGCAACCTGGTGTGCTCCCTGTGTTGAAGAACAGCCTGAACTAAAAACCTTGTATGAAACATACGCAGACCAGGTCAAAAACAACCGGTTTGAAATTCTCGGTGTTTCCTTAGACAGAAACAAAGAGAGCTGGCAAAAATCCATTGATCGTTTTGGGATCAAATGGATACAGGTCAGCGATTTAAAATTTTGGAAAAGTCCCGTAGCAAAGTTGTACGAAGTAGATGAGCTTCCTTTTAATGTTATTATCGATGGAGAAGGAACTATCATGGCTAAAAATATTCACGGAAAAGATCTCCAAGACTTTTTAAAGAAAAATCTGAACCGGAATTAAATATATTCAATAGAAAAAGTGGTAATTGTTGCCACTTTTTTTACTTTATAATGCCATAAAAGTACATTTATATATCAATAAATGACGTTGATATACAAGATGGAATTTCTGTCTCGGGTATCTCATATTTTTGATGCTATGACAAAGAATTTCTATCTCCGTATTGCGCTGTCAGCGATTTTACTGATGCATAGTGTGATTTCTATCTTCAGTGGTGATGTTCATAATTTTGGACACCTTTATCTGGATACGATAGGTTTTAGCCCTTTCGGGCTGTATCTCGCCTGGACAGTAAAGCTTACCCATCTTTTATCTGTTCCGTTGCTTTGGTTTGACCGGTATATCAAACCTGTGGCGTTTTCTAATATACTTATCTTTATGCTGGGAATCTATCTTATTCATTGGCAGAATGGCTGGTTTGTGGTAGGAGGAGGCATCAACGGTATTGAATTTAACATCCTGCTTATTTTTTGTTTTTTCAATCTTATCTATCCTGAAATTAGTTTGAAAAACAGGGTATAGATGTAGTAAGAGCTTATTTGTACTGTGGGAAAATAAACCACAACATCACAAAAGTTTTGAAAACCGAAAATTTTCATCCTATACTTTCTTAATCTCATAGGTTTCAAAAACCTATAAGGCTTGTGGTTTTTAAATAGTTTTACATCCAAACCATTAAGGAGTAATAAAACATTTCACTCATAGATGATTATCTTTATTTTGTAGACTTTATATGATTATATTTGATTGAACGATATTACTTTGTACATTTAAATTAGTATACCTTTGAAAACGATCGGAAAATCCAAACTCCGTGTTCATTTGCTTTTTTGGATATTGTATTATATTCTGGAAGTTTATCTTGATTTTTACTGGTCAAGGTATCAGTTTCCTGATGTCAATTGGCCAATAAGACTTCAGAATACCTTGATGCTGGAGCTGGGGTATCTTTTTATAAAAGTTCCGCTTGCTTATTCTTTGCTTTATGTCTATGAGAATGGGCATTTTAAAAGTTTTTTCAAATACATTCTGTACATTCTTATTGTTATATCGGCTGTATTTGCCCATCGGTTCTTTGCCCATTATATCATGTATCCTTACATTTATGGTGTTGTTGAAACCCAGGATGGAAAAGAATTATCCGGGTATATCAATGGGCTTGTGGCTTTTAATTCTTTTATGGATCTGATCTTTATGGTAGGGCTTGTTTTTGGAGTTGAAATCACAAGGCAGAAAAATGTTTTGAAACAACAGCTTTCTCAATTGAAATCGGAGAAACTTGATCAGGAACTGACGATGTTAAAAGCTCAGATTAATCCACATTTTTTGTTTAATACCCTCAATAATATATATGGAATGGCTATGAAGAAGGCTGATGAAACTCCTGATGCCATTTTACAGCTTTCAAAAGTGATGCGGTACAATATCTATGAAGCGGCTGAAAAAAGTATTTCTATAGAAAAAGATGTAGAAAATATTAAAGATTTTATCCAGATTCAAAAAATTCGTCATCGCGACCTTAGGGTAAACTTTAGGGAAAAAATTGATGATCCTTCTCAGGAAATTTCCCCGCTGATACTGATCCAGTTTGTAGAAAATGCCTTTAAACATGGTGTATCAGAAAGCCTTGGAGCATCATTTATCAATATCAGTATTCAGCTGGAAAAAGGAATTCTTGTCTACAGCGTAGAAAATTCCAAAGAAGAACGATCTCATGAGGATTCTACCCAAATAGGATTAAAAAATATCCGAAGGCAACTTGAGCTGCTTTATCCTAAGCATAGTCTTATTGTTCAGGATACAACTGACAGATATAGTATACAATTAATGATTGATTTCCATGATACATTCAGAATATAAAAAATACAACTGCATCATTGTTGAAGATGAGCCTATCGCTGCAGAGATCCTGGAAAATTTTATCTCCAGAGATAAGGAACTTAATCTGGTTGGCAAATGCGCAGATGCTGTATATGCCAGCAGTCTTTTGAGTATTCATGAGGTAGATCTTATGTTCCTGGATCTTCATCTTCCTGTAGTAAAAGGATTTGACTTTTTGAGGAAGTTAAAAAATCCGCCGTTTGTTATTGTTACAACAGCATATCATCAGTATGCCGTAGAAGGCTATGAGTTAGATATTGCCGATTATCTCATGAAACCCATTCCTTATGATCGTTTTGTAACAGCTATCGGAAAGTTTAAGTACCTTATGGAAGCGGAAGATGCACTGCTGGAAATCGCTGAACGTGACTATATCTTTATCAACAGTGGAAAAAAACAAAAAAAGATTATTTTGCAGGATATTTTTTATATTGAAAGTTTAAGGGAATACATTAGTATTCATACTAAAACTGGGACCCTGACCTTTAAAATGCCTCTCAGCAAAATAGAAGCAAGTTTACATCCCGGGATGTTTACCCGTATTCATAAATCATATATTATTTCCCGTTCAAAAATCGAAGTGAAATCAGCCAATATTATTCAGATCAATGGCAAGAAACTTCCGGTTGGAAGAACCTACAAACCTTTTTTGGAACTCTGATTACGTTCCGGTATAGAGCTATTTAATGATTGATCATTCCCGGAATATCTAATCATTATGCTGATTATTATTTTTAGTAGACCGTATTCTGTTGTTGATATATAGATGTCATCATACAATTCACCAATTGCCGAATTTTGAATGACAACAAGCTAAAAACATCCATAATTATGAAATATCAGTAAGCTTTTAAATGGAGAAGCTGTTTATGGGTACCTGTTAATTTCATTGGGTGGCTCGTTTCCCAGATTTGATTTATAAATTGACAAAAAACACTGAAATAATGAAAATTAAAAAAGTAATATACGCGATTTTCTTGCTTCTGATGACGGCAGGTTTCGCCTTCCGATATAAAGGATTTCATGGCAATTCTTATTCTGTTCCTGTTAAGAAAGATTTTTCTGCTGGTGTATTTAATACCGCAGACAGAATTTCTACCCATACCGATAGGAAAGGAGTTATTGAAGGAAAAGTTGCCATGTTAGATACCTATTAAACAAATAATATACAGAATGTGGTTGGTTTAGTATTGGCTTAAGGTTACGTGGATACACTTAAGCCAATTTATTTCTGATAACAATCTTTCGTTAAAATATTTTAAGTCCCACAATGCCGATCACGATCAGTAATGCCGACAACAATCTGAATACATTTGCGGAATCCTGGAAGAATAATACACCTACCAATAAAGTTCCTACTGCACCTATTCCTGTCCAGACTGCATAGGCGGTTCCAATAGGAATACTTTTCTGTGCATACCATAGAAACAGGCCGCTTACAGCCATACAAGCCACAGAAAACATAATCCATGACCATTTATTACTACTTTCGGGTTGCTGGGATAATTTAAGTCCTAATGGCCATCCGATTTCAAAAATTCCTGCAATAATTAGTGCAATCCAATTCATACATTTTATTTTTTTTAAATAGTAGTGAGGGAAAAATCAATCTATTCTGAAGGCATTTTCGATTTTCCTTACCTTTATTCATCCTGTAAAATTATTGTTATCTTATTGTAATAAATATACTTGTCAAAGCGATCCGGTAAAATTGAAGGGTGGAACGTAGTATAAAAGCAACGAAACGTAATGTGTTTCATAAAATGATTCCAAACCGTAATTTGAATTAAATAATATTAAATTGCTTTGAAATACGGGTACGGATATCCGGGTTATTTAATAAATCAATTCTTTTCATGCTAACAGATATAATGTTCATCAATCTGAGTATCGTTTTTTGTAGAATAAATACCGGCTTAAAGTCAGCAGGTGACGGCCATCATTTTTCAGGAAAAAGCAATCGTTTTTGGAAGGTTTTTACAGAAAATTTTACATGGCGATTCAGGAATAACGTTAATTTTTTATTCTATAACTAAACTTTATTGGGTTTACTCACATATTTATTTCCTTTCACAAAGAAACGCCACGGCAAAAGGGCATCTTCTTCTGCATAAGCAACTCCTATGCGCGGGCCCGCTGCTATTTCATCAGGGTTATAGGCAATACCATGATCTTCAATCCAGATCTCATTTCCGATGAGATCTTTTTTATTGAAAGCCTGATTAATACCCAATGCTTTGGCCAACGAACCGGGACCGGAGGAAATGGCTGTTCTGGAAACCGGCATCTGGCGTCTTTTTTCCATAATTTCTTTTCCGATTAGAGGTTCAATAGCTCTTACCAATACTGCATGAGGCTCATCTTTAACGGAAGTGACCACATTAAAAAGATGATGAATCCCGTAGCATAAGTAGACATAAGAAACTCCGCCGTGAGCATATAACGTTTCCGTCCTGTGTGTACGCCTGCCGCCGTAAGCATGAGAAGCTTTATCCTGTATCCCGAAATAAGCTTCCGTTTCTACAATGATTCCGGCTGTTACCTCACCGTTTATATTCGTAAAAAGCACTTTTCCTAAGAGATCCTGTGCGAGAAAAAGAACATCCTGATTGGAATAGTAGGAGAGTGGTAGTTTCAAACTGATTGTTTTATGTGTTACAGATCAAAATTAAGGATATAAAAACAATTTCCACACAGATCAACAGATTGTTGCTACCTTTGGAAATTAATGATCCTTATTTCATCAAAAACAAAATACAATGAAATCCTTTAATCTGGTGCTGTTTTTATTCACTTTTTGCCTGGCTACAGTATCATTCAGGACTTCTTCCCAGCAGTCTTATAAAAAATGATTGTCGGCAAATGGCAGCCTGTAAGCTCCACTGCTGAGGGAGTGGAAGCCAATGGAAAACGAACTGTAAACCATTCTACATTAAGCAGAAATGATGTCATGCAGTTTAATGCAGATGGTTCTATTATAGACAGCGGGCAGATTTATTTTTCATATTCAATAGATCCTGATGATAAGACCTTATCCCTGTTCGGGAATACTAATGATGAAAGAAAATTTGAAATTGTTCAATTGGATAAAACCACTATGAAAATTGTCAGCCGGGATAATGATCAGTATCACGGAGAACCTTTTCGGATAACGTGGACCATTGTTTTTAAAAGAAAATGAATCATATAGTATTCTGTGTGAATTCGTTATGCTAAAATCTGGCAAAGCTTCCGGAGATATACGGATACCTAAAAATAGATACCACAAAAACACGCATATCATTAAACAGTGATTAATTTGGCACGTGTCTTGCTGTTTTTACAACAGAACATCATTTTATACCACTATATAAAAATATAGGTTTTGACACTTTATTCCCTGGAGAAATCCGGGGATTTTTATTTTATTTTTGGAATTTAGATATGATTGCAGTCATACTTGTCTACAGAATTACTTTCTATTTTTGAACCCCTTGAAAATTTCATATTTCTGACAAATTACACTTGACCTTCCGTTGATGCGGGAGGTTTTATTTTTTTAGAAAAAAGCTACCACAAAAGTTAAGATTTCCTTAAGCAGTGATCTATTTGGCATATCCATTGATGGCTTTAAAACAAGTTTTTATTTACAAGTTTTTTTTAACACCACGTCATATAGTTTATAAATTTCATTCTAAACCTCCTACGGGAGGTTTTTTTATTCAATCTTTTTTATACTCTGTTTTGGGGTTGCAGAATTCCTTTTATACAGATCCTATTGATGAGGTGTTCTAAAAAAAATAACCCCTGTTCAACAGAGGTTTTATTTCGGCAGAATAATGCGTCTCATATTCAGGCTGTTAAAAATAAATATTTTTTTTTCTTTTGCCATTCTTTCAAGAAATGCGTTTCGGTCTTCAATAGACATATTGAGAATATGGTCAAAAGCACCAAAAGTAACGCCGTTATTGCCACCATCCTTTTCATATTGTGCCCGTACAATATCCAGTATCTGCTTCTCAATTTCTTCCTGATTTTCCATGGAGTAAAGATACAAAGTTTGCCGTTTTCTTCCTAGCGTAAACAAACTCAAATAATAAAAAAGCCTTACTCTATGTAAGACTTTTTCGTTTTTATTATCTTGCTCCCGGAGGGCAGTGTTGTTTTAAATATTTTGTAAACATGGTCGCCAGGTGCAGGAATGTTCCTTCTCCTTCACTGATAGAGTGGGACCTGTTAGGATACGACATCAGCTGAAACTGTTTGTTGTACTTCACCAGCTCATTGATGTATACTTCTGTATTCTGATAGTGTACATTATCATCACCTGTACCATGAACCAACAGCAGGTTTCCCTTAAGGTTTTTAGCATATGTAAGGGGAGAACCTTTTACAAAATCTTCTCTGTTTTCCTGTGGAAGTCCCATATACCTTTCCTGATAGATATTATCATAAAACAACTGGTTGGCTACAGGAGCAATGGCTATTCCTGTTTGGTAAATATCCGGATACTGACCAAGAAGATTCAACGTGGAAGAACCGCCGCCGCTCCAGCCCCAAACGGCCACTCTGGAAGTATCTGCATATGGCCATTTTGCAAATAATGCTTTTGCCCCCATAGCCTGATCACGTATATTCAGCTGGCCTATTTTCCGGTAGATAGATTTTCTCCACTCGCGTCCTTTAGGAGCGGGTGTGCCGCGGTTTTCAAGGCAAACATAAAGGTATCCGTCCTGGGCCATGTCACCTGTATACAAATAATCCCAATTGGCGTAAAAGCTATCTGTCACGGTTTGTAACGCAGGTTCACCATACACCATGAAAAGAACAGGATATTTTTTAGAAGGATCAAAATTTTTAGGCTTTACGACCCAGCCATCCAGCGTAACCCCATCTTCAGTGGTAATCTGGAAAAACTCTTTTTTAGCTTTTGCAGGATCTGCTTTCTCTGATTTTGTGGCAGCCACAAGTTCTTTATGGTTCGGGAGAGACACTACCGCTCCTGCAGAATATCTATCGGTATTGGTATTCGTAAACAAAGCTATCTTTCCATTGGGAGAGATCGTATATTCATTAGAACCTGAATAAGCCTGAGGGGTCAGTCTTTCTGCTTTTCCTCCCTTCATATTTACTTTATACAAATACTTCTGAGTAGCATTACCGGGAGAGGCCAGGAAATAAATCAATTGATTAGGAACATCAAAAAATTCAGGTTTGATAACGTCAAAGGCATCTTTTGTAATAAGGGTTTCTTTGCCATTCATATCTATTTTATAAATATGCCTCCATCCGTCTTTTTCTGAAAGCCATAAAAACTCCTTGCCGTTATTAATCCAGTCCCAGCCGCTGGGATCGTTGTTATTCCACATAGATTTGATATCGATCCATGCGGGATCTGTTTCGGTATAAATGGCTTTCCCGGTTCCAGAACCTGCATCTGCTACGATAATCTTACTTTGGTTCTGTTTTCTGTTCAATTGTTGTAGGATAACGGATTTTGAATCCTGTACCCATTCCATTCTTGGAATATAATGTTGTTTTTCATCTCCTGATATATCAGCTTTCTTTGAAGATTTGGAGGCAAGATCATAAAACCAGATGCTGCAACCTGAAGGATCTTCTCCCGCTTTAGGATATTCTACAGGAATGGTAAACGAATACAGACTGTCGGTATTATTGATCATCAGGAAGTTTTTAGTACCTCTGGCATCCAGTTTCCAGTAGGCAATTTTACTTCCATCTGGAGACCATCTGAAACCGTCCTTTGCACCGAATTCTTCTTCATATACCCAGTCAAAAGTACCATTAATCATTCCGTCATTACCGTCTGTAGTAATTTTAGTAATCTGATTGTCTGAAAGATCTTCCAAGTAAATATTATGCTTTGACACATAAGCTACTTTCTTACCATCGGGAGAAAATTTGGCAAACATTAATGATGAAGCAGGTAATCCTTTTCCGAGCTGTGTAAGCTTTTTGGTATTCTTATCAAAGATCCAGTAATCTCCGCGGGTATTATCTCTCCACACCTTTTTGGTATTGGTGAAAAGCAATAAGTTTTTATTTGCAGGAGATATCTGAAAGCTTTGAACCTGTAAGGGCTCGGAACTTCCGGACGGAATCAGTTCGTTGCTGTTCAGCAGTGTCTGCTCGGTTCCCGGATGCAAAACGTCAACAATTTGAACCCCTTTTTTAGTAAACGAATAATAGGCGTTCCCATCAGGAGTCCATTGCATCTTTTGTGCAGCCAATGGCGATAAACACAGGAAATACAATGCAACAATTCCCAGTTTTTTTATATTTTTCATAGCGCTTATTTGATGTCTGCTAAATGCTCTTTGCGATAATTTTCAATATCTTCTGCCGTTTTAATCAACCCGTTCCCCAGAAGCTTATAGCTGTCATCCGTGATCAGGAAATTATCTTCAATACGTACGCCTCCGAAGTTTCGGTATTCATTCACTTTATCATAATTAATAAACTCCGCATTTTTATTTTCTGCCTGCCACATATCAATCAGTTCAGGAATCATGTAAATACCCGGTTCAACCGTTAATACAAATCCGGTTTCCAAGGCTTTTCCTAACCGGAGAGATTTAAGCCCGAATGTTTTGGTATCCTTAGGTTCTGCTTCGGTGTAGCCTACATATTGCTCGCCCAGATCTTCCATATCATGCACGTCAAGTCCCATCATATGTCCCAATCCGCATTGGAAAAACAGGGTATGTGCATGGTTTTTTACAGCTTCTTCAGGGTTTCCTTTCATTAGTCCCAGATCTACAAGGCCTTCCACGAGGTGCTGAGCGGCTTTCAAATGGATGTCTTTAAAGCGGGTTCCCGGTTTCAGCAATTTTTGAGCATTATTAAAAGCATTCAGAACAATCTCATAAATTTCCTTTTGTTTTGTTGTAAAAGTATTGCTTACAGGAAATGTTCGCGTTAAGTCTCCTGCATATCCCATAGCTGTTTCTGCACCGGAATCATTCAGGAAAAGATCTCCTTCCTTCATGGTATTGAGTCGGTAATGATTATGAAGAATTCCTCCATTGATAGTTACGATCGGTGGGTAAGACATCTGGCATTCTTTGTTGGCTGCAAAATATTGAATGGCATTGGCAATTTCATATTCCTTTATGCCCGGTCTGGCCATACGCATAGCCAGCAGATGCATTTCGTTGGAAACATTCACAGCTTCTTCAATTTGTACGATTTCCTGCGCCTCTTTGATAGAACGCTGTTTTACAATCGCTTTGATCATTTCTTCTGAAGGTTGCAATTCTGCTACTCTAATCCCGAGAAGATCAGCCATTATAATTTTATTGGAAGACTGATAAGGAGGAAGATAATGTATTTTTCTGCCGGCAGCTTTCGCTTTAAGTACATATTGAGACAACTCTTTATAAGGTAATGTTTCGTGTACTCCAGACTTCAGGCTTTTCTCTTTTAAGGTTTCCTGCCTGCCCATCCAGACGATATCATCAATGCTTAGTTCATCTCCGAAAACAATGGTTTTATTTTCATCAATATCAATTATGGCTGCAATTTTTGGTTCCTGAATTCCAAAATAGTATAGATAGGTACTGTCCTGACGGAAATAATAAGGATTATGCTCAAAATTTACAGGATTCTCTATATTTCCTAAAAATAACAGAATTCCACCGGCTACATTGCTCTGCAATACACCTCTTCTGTCTTGATAAGTTTGTGCTGAAAACATATATTTATGAAAGTTTTATTTTAAAAGTTTAAAGTTACAATTTTGTACTATTTGAAGCACTTCATTCATTAAAATAATGAAGATGTAAAGTTTGGATTTTAATATGACAGTTAATGTTCATATTTTGCTTAAATTCGGCAATATTTTAACATTCTTAATCATCATTCCTTTAAAATATTGATCGTATGAAGAGTCTTCAGTTTTCAGTTCCTGCCGACACCAACAAAAGCATCCGCATACAGGAAGATATTATGCCCAATTTCTATCCTTATTTTCATAGACATACAGAAACTCAGATCATGTGGATTCTTAAAGGGCATGGTACTTTGGCCATAGAACAGAACCTTTTTACCTTTGAACCAGGTGATATTTTCTACCTGGGAGCCAACCAATCACATGTTTTTAAAGGATCTTTTAATAAAAACGAAAAACAGAACGTTCATGCTATTTCTATTTTCTTCGATCCAGATAAAAAAATAGCCGCTTTTTTTGATTTACCGGAATTTGAAGAACTGAAAAACTTCATTGAACACTCAAAAGTAGGATTTCAAATTGCTTCAAAACTGAAATCAAGTGTAGGAGATAGCATGGCTGCCTTGCAAAAGACACAAGGAGTAGAACAGATCCTAGATTTTATAAAAATTTTAAACTATCTGATGCTGAATAGACATCTGCATGTTCCGTTGTCTTCAGAAAAAAATCTTCCTAATCATATTTCTGACAATGACCAGAGAATTATAGATGCCCAATTCTATATTAAGAAGAATTTCACCCAGCACAAACTTACTCTTGATACCATTGCTAAAGAAGCCTGTATGACTCCTCAGGCATTTTGCCGATCTTTTAAAAAACATACCAGAATTACTTATATTCAATATCTTAATGAATTAAGAGTACAGAGGGCCTGCAGATTATTGACATCCAGCAGCAGATACAGTATTTCTTCTGTTGCCTTTAACAGCGGATTCACCAGTCTTACCAACTTCAACCGGGTATTTAAATCCATCATGAAGTATTCTCCAAAAGAATATCTGAAGCATTATAAAGAGGCTACTATAGACCACGAATAATCACATGTTAAAATACGGTTAGAATATATTAAAATATTAACATTTACCGTTGTGAAATTCACTTAGTTTTGAATAAATATTATTTGATATGAGTACAAAACTAAACTGGGAAGGTATTTATCCTGCTGTATTAACTCCTTTTACAAATGAAGGAGAGATTGATTTTGAAATGTTTGCAGTCAATACAGAAGCCCAGATTAAAGCCGGAGTTCAGGGAATTATCCTTGCCGGAACATTAGGAGAGGCCAGTGCTTTGGAAACTGCAGAAAAATTTGAATTGCTGAAGTATGCAAAAAAAATTACAGAAGGAAAAATTCCTGTCATCCTAAACCTTGCTGAAAATACAACCAAAAATGCTATACATTTCGCTAAAAAAGCAAAAGAATCAGGGGCTGACGGACTAATGCTTCTTCCCCCCATGCGTTATAAAGCGGATCGTCATGAAGTAGTAGAATATTTTAAAGCAGTAGCTTCGGCTACAGATCTTCCTATCCTTATCTATAATAATCCTGTTGATTACGGAATTTATGTAACCCTTGAAATGTTTGAAGAACTTATTGAGTATCCAACCATTCAGGCTGTTAAAGAATCTACAAGAGACCTTGCCAATGTAACCAGAATGATCAACCGCTTTGGAAAAAGAATCAAAATTCTTGGCGGTGTAGATACTATTTGCCTTGAAACCCTCATGCTCGGTGCAGATGGACTTGTTGCAGGTCTTGTAGATGCTTTTCCCAACGAAACAATGGCAATGTACCGCTATGTTAAATCAGGTGAATACGATAAAGCGGTAGAGATCTACAGATGGTTTATGCCATTATTGGAACTCGATATTCATCCTAAGCTTATTCAATACATCAAACTGGCCGCCACTGCAGAAGGAATCAGCAATCCATATGTAAGAGCACCACGTCTGGAGCTTCAAGGTGAAGAAGCTGAAAGAATCAATAAGATTATTGAAGAAGGCAGAAACAATCGTCCGATATTAGATTAATACCAAAGAAAGCTATGATTGAAGAAACATCAAAACAAAATATTGAGTTAAGAATTCAGATGGCTTCCGAAGCATATCAATTCCTGAAGAAAACAACGGTAAAAGAAAGGGCTGCATTTATGAATGCGGTGGCGGATCGGATTGAAGCTTTAGGTGAAGAGCTTTTGACAACAGCCCACACTGAAACTTCTTTGCCTCTGGCAAGACTCACGGGTGAAAAAGCCAGAACTGCCGGCCAATGGAGAAGTTATGCAAAAGCGGTAGCCTCAGGAATATATACAGAGTCAAGAATTGATCTTGCCCAACCTGAAAAACAGAAAAGTGATATCAGAAAGTACAACATAGGATTAGGGCCTGTGGTTGTTTTCGGTGCCAGTAATTTTCCGTTTGCTTTTTCCACAGCAGGAGGTGATACGGCAAGTGCGATAGGAGCAGGCTGCCCTGTTATTGTAAAGGCACATCCTGCCCATCCTCAGACCTCTCAAATGATGGCTGATGTGATCACAGATACAGTAAAAGAATTCGGATGGCCGCAAGGAATTTTCAGTCATATTACCGGAACATCGCATGAGATCGGTGCTTTTTTAACCCAACATAAAGATATCCACGCCGTAGCGTTTACAGGTTCTTTTAATGGTGGAAAAGCTTTGTTTGATACAGCCAATCGTCGGGAAAATCCTATTCCTGTATTTGCAGAAATGGGAAGCATCAATCCTGTGTTTGCACTACAGCAATTACTTGAAAATAAAGCAAAAGCCTTGGCAAAGGAGTATGTTACTTCATTAACATTAGGGGTAGGACAGTTCTGTACCAATCCGGGAGTATTTATTGCACGTAAAGGCGAATCACTGGACACGTTTATCTCTGCAGTAAAAAATGAAATTCAGGAAATTTCCCCTGCTCCAATGCTTCACAAAGGAATATATGAGAGTTTTAAAAAGGATAAGTCTATTGCCATAACACAGGCAGATGTTGAAGTAATTGCATCAACCGAAACGGAAGAAGGGAAAGGAAGTGCTGCTGTGATAAAAACCAATGCTCAAAACTTCATCAATAATCCTGTATTGAGCGAAGAAGTATTTGGTCCTTTTGGTATTATTGTTACTTGCGAAAACCAGGGAGAACTTATACAGATTGCTCAAAAGTTAAAAGGACAATTAACTATTACTTTAGCGGCAACGTCAGACGATATCCATGAAAACTCAGAGCTGATTGATATTTTGAAAGATAAATGTGGAAGATTGTTATTCAACGGAATGCCTACAGGCGTAGAAGTGGTTTATGGCATGCAGCATGGAGGTCCTTTTCCTTCTACAACTGATGCACGTTTTACTTCCGTAGGACCGGATGCTGTCAAACGTTTTGTTCGTCCTATCTCTTTTCAGAACTGGCCAAATGAATTCTTACCGGAGGAATTAAAAAATGAAAATCCACTACAAATCAACAGAATGGTAGATGGTGAAATTAATTCAGAATCATTAAAATTAGAAACTGTATGAACAGAACATTTTTTTGTGTAGACTCTCATACCTGTGGCTGTCCTGTACGTCTTGTGGCAGGTGGCGGACCTATTTTGAAAGGAAATTCTATGATGGAGCGCAGGCTTCACTTCATGAAAGAATACGACTGGATCCGGAAAGGACTCATGTTTGAACCCCGTGGTCATGATATGATGAGCGGAAGTATTTTGTATCCGCCTATTGACGAAGAAAACGATATCGGAGTCTTATATATTGAAACCAGCGGCTGTCTTCCCATGTGCGGACACGGAACGATAGGCACAGTAACCATTGCTATAGAAGAAGGGTTGATTTTTCCTAAAATTCCCGGCAAGCTGCGCCTCGAAACACCGGCAGGACTTATTCTTATTGATTATGTACAGGAAGGCAAAAAAGTAACGTCTGTAAAACTGACCAATGTGAAATCCTTTCTGTATGCTGAAAATCTGGAAGTTGATTGTCCGGATCTCGGGGTAATAAAAGCGGATGTAGCTTATGGAGGGAACTTCTATGCGATTATAGATCCTCAGGAAAATTTCAGAGATATTTCCGATTTTACAGCCAGCCAGCTTATTCATTATGGAAAGATCATTAGAAAATTACTCAATGACAAGTATGAATTTATTCATCCTGAAAATGAACACATTACCGGATTAAGCCATATTCAATGGACAGGCAATGCTACAGATCCTGAAGCAAGCGGGCGAAATGCTGTATTAGTGGGGGAGAACGCTTTGGACCGTTCACCATGCGGAACAGGTACCTCTGCAAGAATGGCGCAATGGTATGCTAAAGGAAAATTAAAAGAAGGCGAAGAGTTTATCCATGAAAGCTATATCGGATCGCAGTTTATCGGGAGAATTGAAGGAACGGCTACTGTTGGCGGAAAACCGGCAATTATCCCTTCAGTAGAAGGCTGGGCAAGAATCACAGGTTATAATCATATTATTATTGATGATGAAGATCCTTATTGGCAGGGATTTCAGGTTATATAAACAAACATATGGCACACAATAAAGGAAAAGCACTTATCATTGGTGCAGGTATAGCAGGACTAAGCTCCGCCTATTATCTTTTACAAAAAGGCTGGCAGGTTGAAATCCTGGAACAGAATGATCTGTCCAACAATTGTTCTTATGGCAATGCAGGAATGATTGTACCCAGCCACTTTACTCCGTTAGCTGCCCCGGGAGTCGTTGCCCAGGGAATACGATGGATGTTTGACAGCAAAAGTCCGTTTTATGTTAAACCTTCATTGAATTCCAACCTGATATCATGGGGATTGAAGTTTTTAAAACATTCCAACCAGAATCACGTGGATCGTTCAGCATCAGCCATCAGAGACCTTAATCTGGCGAGCAGCATCCTCTACAACGAGATTGCCTCAAAGGATGAATTTGATTTTGAGCTTAATCAGAATGGTATTCTGATGCTTTACAAGACCGAAAAAGTAAGGGAAGAAGAAACAGAGCTTGCTCAGAAAGCGATCAGTCTGGGATTATCAGTTGATATTCTGGATCAAAAAGGAATTCAGGAACTTGAGCCTTATATCCGGATGGATGTCATAGGAGGGATCAATTACAAATGTGACGGCCATATGAATCCGATGAAACTGATGAAACAAATGATCTCTTATCTTAAAAATAATGGTGCCGTTTTTCATACTCATCACAAAGTAACCGGATTTGAAACATCAGGAAGCAGGATTAAAGCCATAATTGCCAATGATAAAAAGTTTACAGCAGACCGTTTCGTCATGACCGGAGGTTCATTTCTTCCTGAACTGGCTCAGAAGGCAGGAATCAAAATTCAATTAATGCCCGGAAAAGGATATTCTTTCATGCATACCCCAGAAAATCCGGTCAATACCCTGAATCATGCTGCTTTATTACTGGAAGCAAGAGTAGCTGTCACTCCTATGAACGGGCAGATCCGTTTCGGTGGGACTATGGAACTGGCTTCCCATCATGATAAAATTAACATGAAAAGAGTAGAAGGCATCGTCCGGTCTGTTCCTCAATATTTGCCTGACTTTCAGATGCATTATAAAAAGGAATCTGAAATCTGGTTTGGTTACAGGCCGTGCGCACCGGATGGACTGCCTTATCTGGGACAATCTTCCCAATTGAAAAACCTGATTATCGCAGGCGGCGGTGGTATGATGGGGTTAAGTTTAGGACCCATTTTTGGAAAAACAGTGTCAGAACTTGCCAATGACCAAAAGCCAACGGTTGAGATAAAGATCTTCAACCCCGAAAGATTTAATTAAAAAAATATCACTTAACACCCCAAATTATTATTTCAACCTGTTTAAAATTTTTAAAGAAAGAGTTTCCAGAAAATTAACAATCATGGGATAAGCATCCCACAGAACTTTATGATAATGGATGGCAAAGTTGTAGACAGAAGCATGGGAGATATTGGCTATCAAAATTTACAGACAAGTTAAAATCATTCTAGATCCAATTCAATAGGTTGATTAAGCCCCAAACAATTGGATTATTCAAATAATTTATTAACAAACAAATCCAAAAAATCATGAAAAAATTTAAATTACTACTACTTGTTTCCCTATTTCCAATAATAGGTTTGGCTCAGGAAAATAGACCTCATGAGTGTAAAGCAGATGAAATGATGAAAAAACATTTTGAACTGCACCCGGAATCTAAGGCTGAATATGAAAATTTTGAAAAATTCACCAAAGATTTTGTAAAAAAAATGGAATCAAACAAAACTCCATTGAACAAAAAAGGCAATGCGCCCACCTACATCATCCCAGTGGTTTTCCATGTGTATGGAGAATCTCAGAGTAATGTAAAAGTAAATTACCAAAAAGTAGTTGACTTACTGAAACAAATCAACTTAAATTTCAATGGAATTAACACTGATTCAAATACTGTGGATCCTGACTTCCAATCTATCAGAGGGGCGTTAAGTATTGAATTTCGATTAGCTAAAATTGATCCAACCGGAAAAGCAACAAGCGGAGTGGTATTTCATCCTTTCAAAAGCGGATATGGCAACGGTGGTGGATATGATGCACAAATTGGAACAGATGCATGGGATAATACAAAGTATATGAATGTGTATATACAAAATGATCTGTATGCTAATAAAGATTTTTATCAATCAGGAGTTGCCTGGTATCCGGATTCATACATGACTTCAGTAAATACAGCAAGAGTTGTTTATAATGGCCGTTATATATATGATGCTGCAGGAACTTTGGCTTCAAACGAGTTTTCTGACACATTCACTCACGAATTCGGGCATTGGTTAAATCTTCAACACACCTTCAATGTTCTTTGTTCAACGGCAAACCCTGGTAATGACGGTGACGGAGTCGCTGACACCCCTGTAGAAAATAATTCTTCCGGATTAGGATGCACAGCCGGAAACAATTGCCTTGGACAAAAAGTGAACGTTGAAAACTATATGGGGTACAACGGTTCCGCTGGTTGTTATAAAATGTTTACCAATGGGCAAGTTAATAGAATGTTAGCCGCATTAAACCATCCTTCGAGAATGAATTTATGGCAGCCTGCCAACTTAGCCGCAACCGGAGTTGCCAATACTCCACCTAAATTAACCCTTAGCAACAGTACCTTTACAGAGAACTTAAACAATAATGGAGCCGTGTCATTAGATGGAACAGTAACATCTGCCCCTACATCAACCATTACCCTAAACGGAGCAACATTTGCCGTACCCAATGGAACAACTCTTACTACAGGGACACATTTCACGTCTTCATTGCCAGCAGGACTAACAGCAGCTATAGCAGTTACAAGCCCTACTACTGCCACACTTACCATAAATGGCGCGGCAGCCAGTCATCCTAAGAGTCAGGTGCTGAATTCATCAATTACGTTCCTGAATCCGGCTATAACAGGAGGTGTAACTTCACTAGGATCGACTACAGCTTTGGCATTAACTTTTTCTTACAAAGATCCCTATAAAATAGTTACAGGAACTCCTCTTGAAAGTTATGCCAATCCAACACCGACAACAGTAACCACCAACTCCGGGGCAACTTGGAAATATTTTATCATTAATCCGGAGCTTAGTGATGATGCAGGGTATGGCGCCTGGTACTATGGCGCCAATCAATTAAAATTGGAAACCTATTGGAAAGGATTGGTTTGCCAAACAGGAACACGAAATATCAGTTTAATTCCAGCCTGTACCACTATAACTAATGCAAATAATATAGGTTACCCAACGGGTACTCCCGGACAACTTGACGTGTACACCCCTACATACACTAACTGGTCTGGCAAAACCGCTTATGTTGGTTTTAGAAACCAATTCGAAGGCTACAATATTAACGGCTATTTCAAACTGATTGTTGGGACCAATGGTTCAGGTTATTCTGTAACTGAGTTTGCATACAATACACAACCATCTGGCAGTATTACAACGCCTTGTGCATTATCATCATCACTATCCACTTCAGACATTGATACAACAAACTCAGAAACATCCATCTATCCAAATCCAGTATCTGATGTGTTGAATATTAAAGCAAAAGGGGAAATCAAATCAATTTCTGTTTATGATATGTCTGGAAGAAAAATTAATGTAAAAGTTATGGGTGATAAGGTTGATGTTAAACACTTCCTAAACGGAACTTATTTAATTGATATTGAAACTTCTTTAGGGAAAACTTCTCAAAAATTCATTAAAAAATAGAATCAAAACGCTATATCGGTACCATATTGAAGGTGGGCAGTATTCTGGAAATGGAATCCTTCTTGGCCATCAACCTCCTTATTAGTACTTTAAAACGTTACAAACTGGTTTAAAATTTTTTAAACAGATGCAATTAATAAAATAATTTAGTATTGACGTATTAGTTATTCACTTGTTGAATAACAGATGGGCTTAATTTTTTAAGCCCATTTTTAGTATGACAAGATATTAGTTTATTTCGTACTTTTATCAATCATTTAACCGCTACCACAGCGATATTCCATTTATATATGCAGTACAATAATAATAGAATCATCATAAGAGAGTTCACCCCTGAAGAATTTATTTTATTTCTAAATCTCTTTGAAAACCAAAATGTAACCCGCTATCTGCCTTACAAAACCCCTGATGAATATAAAGAAATGTTTGAAAAAGCCCTGGCAGATTATAAGGAAGGCCCTTTCAGCAGATGGGGAATTTTCAATGCCCAGAATCAAGATTTTGTCGGAATGTGTCTGGCCAGAACCTTCCTTGATAATCCTGAACAAATAGAAATAGGTTATACATTAGGGGAAAATTACTGGGGAAAAGGTCTTGGAACGGAAGTTTGTAAAGCTTTGGTAGAGTATTGCAGATCATTAGCTACGGACAAAAACATTGTTGCCGTTACTGACTTAGATAATATCGGATCTCAGAAAGTCCTTACAAAAACAGGGTTTAGAAGGGTAGATAATCTGTTGAGAGACGATAGGGAACTGGCTTATTTTATTTTGTAACTTCATGAAAATATGATGTATTCAAAACATATTTTGAATTTTCCAAAAAATAAAAACGTTATAGGTTTCAAAAACCTATAACGTTTAGAGAGTGCACGATGAAAATCTTTGGTTTTCAAAACTTAAGTGAACTTTTCAGCAGTCTGCGTGTAACTTAAATTAAACTTAAGTGTTTAAGAACTTTTGTGGTTAAACTATTTTAGCATTAAAAATCAGTCAAAAGAGAATTACCCTCTCATCGCAAAACATTTCATTTATCAATAATTTATCATAACTTGCAGGAATTATGATGTCGAAACGCTGCAAATACGCACTAAAAGCAATGGTCAGATTAGCAAGAAATTACAATCAAGGCTTTCTGCCCACTTCCGTTATTGCACAGGACGAGAACATTCCTAAGAAATTTTTAGAACAGATTCTTCTCGAACTTAAAAGAGCTAAACTTGTTAACAGTAAGCAAGGTAAAGTAGGAGGGTATTATCTGTTAAAATCACCTGATGAGGTTTCATTAGCAGATATTTACCGCATCTTTGACGGACCTATTGCCCTGACTCCTTGTGTCTCTTTAAACTTTTACGAAGCTTGTGATGATTGTGTGGATGAAGCAGTTTGTTACCTCAGAAAAGAATTAATGATCGTTCGTGAAAAGACCAGAACAAGCATGATGGAAGCTACTCTGACTAAGTTTATCAATAACAAATAAATTTTTTTTAATTTAAATCCTACTATTTTGATAGGAGTTATAGAAATTTGTATATATTTGCAATACTTAATTTCAATTGGATATGGAAAACAATCTGAAAAATGAATTTGAAAAACTACTGACAGAGCTCTCTGAGAACTCTTCACAAGCTCATGCACTGGAGATATTAGCAGAAAAATTTCCCGGTAAGCTTATTTTCTCAACCAGTTTCAGTTATGAGGATCAGGTAATTACTCATCTCATCAAAAATCTGGATATCGAAATCTTCACTCTGGATACGGGAAGACTTTTCGAACAGACTTATGAAACATGGATGAATACAAAAGCTTTTTTCAAGAAGAACATCAAAGCCTATTATCCGGATACCGAAGAAATCAAAGAATTTGTTACCCAAAACGGACCCGATTCATTTTATCAGTCCGTGGAGCAGAGAAAAACCTGCTGTACCATTCGTAAAGTACATCCGTTAAAAAAAGCACTCCAAGGCTATAAAGTCTGGATTACAGGATTACGTTCAGAACATTCTGCCAACAGACAAAATATGCCCCAGCTGGAGTGGGACCCGGATAATCAGATCATAAAATACCATCCGCTTCTTCACTGGACATCGGAGCAGGTAACCGATTATGTACAAACCCATCATTTACCATATAATCAGCTTCATAAAAAAGGATTCGTAAGCATCGGATGTGCGCCTTGTACAAGAGCAATTAAAGAGGGGGAAGATTTCAGGGCAGGCCGCTGGTGGTGGGAAGATGCCAATAAAAAAGAGTGCGGTTTGCATATTCATCAATAAAAAAGATAAAAATGTCAATACATCAATTAAACTATTTAGATCAGCTGGAAGCAGAGTCTATTTATATATTAAGAGAAGTCGCAGGACAGTTTGAACGTCCCGCTTTATTATTCAGTGGTGGGAAAGACAGTATTGTTCTGGCTCATCTGGCGCGAAAAGCTTTTTTTCATGGAAAAATCCCTTTCAAATTTGTACATGTTGATACCGGACATAACTTTCCGGAGGTATTGGAATTCCGTGATCAACTGGTAGCCCGGTTACACGTAGATCTGGTAGCCAGAAAAGTAGAAGATACCATCAAAGCTAAAAAATTAACAGAGGCTAAAGGTAAATTTCCAAGCAGAAACTGGCTTCAGACTTATACTTTACTCGATACAATTGAAGAATTTGAATTTGATGCCTGTATCGGAGGAGCCCGGAGAGATGAAGAAAAAGCCAGAGCAAAGGAGAGAATATTCTCCGTGCGTGACGAATTCGGACAATGGGATCCTAAACTTCAGCGCCCGGAGTTGTGGAATATTTTCAACGGAAAAATCCACAAAGGAGAAAACGTAAGAATTTTCCCGATCAGCAACTGGACAGAGCTCGATATCTGGAACTATATCCGCAGAGAGAAAATTGCTTTACCTTCTATTTACTTCTCGCATGAGAGGGAAGTGGTAGATTTTAACGGGCAATGGCTGGCCAATTCCGAGCATGTATTTCTGGAACCGGAGGATATTATTACCACCCGGAAAATACGCTACAGAACGGTGGGTGATATGACCTGTACCGCAGCCGTTGAATCTCACGCAGAAACCATTGATGCCGTTATTGAAGAAATAGTTGCCACCAGAATTTCAGAACGTGGCGAAACGAGAATAGACGACAGGGTAACCGAAGCAGCAATGGAAGACAGAAAAAAAGGAGGCTATTTTTAGATAAGGAATCAATAATGAGTAATCAGCAATACACAAAGGGCTTTTCTCTTTCAACCATAAATTACTCATTACCAATTACTCATTACTTATAAACAAAATCGGATGGATATATTAAGATTTATAACGGCAGGAAGCGTAGATGACGGGAAAAGCACCCTTATCGGCAGACTGCTTTACGATAGCAAAAGTATTTTACAGGATCAGCTTGAAGTCCTTGAAAAACATTCTAAAAACAAAAATGAAGACGGGGTAGATCTCGCCCTTCTCACAGACGGATTGCGTGCAGAAAGAGAACAGGGAATCACGATTGATGTTGCCTACAGGTATTTTTCTACTCCCAAAAGAAAGTTTATTATTGCCGATGCTCCGGGTCATGTTCAATACACGCGTAACATGATCACCGGTGCATCCAACTCCGAATTGATGGTCATTCTTATTGATGCCCGGAAGGGAGTGATTGAGCAGACAAGAAGACATTCTATCATTGCTTCATTACTAAAACTGAAAAAAGTTGCCGTAGCCATCAATAAAATGGATATGGTAGATTATTCGGAAGATGTTTTTGAAGCTATAAAATCAGACTATTCCAAAATAGCAGATAATCTGGGATTACAGGAGGTAAGTTATTTCCCGATTTCGGCTCTGAAAGGAGATAATATCGTTTCCAAATCATCAAGAACCGAATGGTACGAAGGAAATTCTCTTCTGGAATACCTGGAACAGGTAACATTGAATGAAGAATCCAATACCGGAAATCGTTTCCAAGTACAGTATGTCATCAGACCTCAAACAGAAGAACTGCATGATTACAGAGGATATGCAGGCCAGATCGTAAGCGGAACATTCAAAACAGGAGACACCATTCAGATTCTTCCTGCAGGATTAACCACGGAAATCTCCAAAATAGAAATCAACGGAGTAGAAAAGGAGGAAGCATTGGAAGGACAACCCGCAGTAATCCATACCTTACATGATCTGGACATCAGCCGAGGAGATATTTTTGCCACTGAAGATCAGCTTCCGGCTGTTGAAAAAGACCTGCAAGTTTTGCTATGCTGGCTGGATCAGAAACCTTTGCAGCCGGGTAATAAATACCTGTTGCAACAAAACAGCAGACTGGTAAAAACGATCGTAAAAGAAGTGGATTATAAAATCAATGTCAATACCCTTAATCGTGAGCAGGTAGACAGCGATATTAAACTTAATGAAATTGTAAAAGTAACCCTTCGAACGGCACAGCCTTTGGTCTATGATAGTTTTATCAATAATAAAACAACAGGGTCTGCAATTTTGGTGGATGAAACTTCTAATTCAACTGTTGCAGCCTGTATAATTCAATAGAAACAATGGCTATTTCCAATCATTTAATTGAAAGAATTCATCGCAGCAAACAAAATAATATTCATGGATTCTTTGACAAAATAAAAACCAAAAAATGGGTAAAGGATTTGTACGAAACACTTTTCCTTCCTCAAAAAGATCATAGTGAAGATCAGTTGAAAAAGAATTTTGAAACACTTCACAATACCCTTTTTGAACTGACTCATGTAGTAACGGGAAATCAAAAGCTGGCAGAGACTCATACCCAAAAGTTTTTCGCCTCTTTACCGGAACTTTATGATCTTCTGGTTCTGGATGCGCAGTCTATTATGGAATTTGATCCGGCTGCAGATTCGCTGGAAGAAGTATACCTTGCATATCCCGGCTTTTTTGCCACCTATGTATACCGTATTTCTCATCAGCTATGGAAGCAGGAAGTAAAAATATTACCAAGGGTTATTTCCGAGTATGCACACAGCAAAACCGGAATTGATATCCATCCCGGGGCAGAAATCGGAAAATCGTTTTTCATTGATCACGGAACCGGAATCGTCATCGGAGAGACAACCATTATCGGGAATCATGTGAAAATCTATCAGGGAGTTACTCTCGGTGCATTGAATGTTTCCAAAGAAAAAGCCCATCAGAAAAGGCATCCTACTATTGAAGACGATGTGATCATCTATTCAGGGGCCACAATTCTGGGAGGAAATACAACCATAGGCAGAGAAAGCATTATCGGAGGAAATGTCTGGATTACACAGAATGTACCCGCCAATTCTCTGGTGTATCATAAAAGTGAAATAAAAATAAAGGATAACACTTCATTACCGGAGTCATTAACCTTTGTGATTTAAAAAAACAAAAAGTAAAAATATATTGATATGAAATTTCAGAACACACTTGAAGCGATAGGAAATACACCCGTCGTAAAAATCAATAAACTATTCAGTTCAGATCATGAAGTCTGGATTAAACTTGAAAAATCCAATCCCGGAGGAAGCATTAAAGACAGAATTGCCCTGGCAATGATTGAAGATGCCGAAGCAAAAGGATTATTAAATAAAGACAGCACCATTATAGAACCTACCAGCGGAAACACAGGAATAGGTCTGGCACTGGTGGCTGCTGTTAAAGGATACAAACTTATTCTGGTAATGCCGGAAAGCATGAGTATTGAACGTCGTAAAATTATGGAAGCCTACGGAGCCGAATTCGTACTGACTCCAAGAGAAAAGGGAATGAAAGGAGCCATCGAAAAAGCCAATGAACTGGCTGAAGAAACTCCCAACTCATGGATTCCAAGACAGTTTGATAACCCTGCAAACGTAAAGGTTCATACCGAAACCACAGCACAGGAAATTATCAATGATTTCCCGGACGGCCTTGATTACATCATCACAGGAGTAGGAACGGGAGGGCATATCACAGGTATCGCCACAGCAGTGAAGGAAAAATTCCCGAATGTTAAAGTATTTGCCGTAGAGCCGGAATTATCTCCTGTCCTAAGCGGAGGAAGTCCTGCACCACACCCTTTGCAAGGGCTGGGAGCCGGTTTTGTACCATCTATCCTTGATATCACTCTTTTAGACGGAGTGATCACGGTAGGCAAAGATGAAGCTTACGAATATGCTCTTAATGCGGCTAAAAAAGAAGGACTTTTTGTAGGCGTTTCTACAGGAGCTGCTCTGGCTGCCATTGCAAAACATTTACCCGAAATACCATCTAACGCTAAAATTCTTACCATCAACTATGATACCGGGGAAAGGTATCTGTCAGTAGAAGGACTCTTCTAAATCCTTAACTAACACCTACTTCAATGAAAACAAATATAAAATCACCAAAGGTTTACCTTATCGGTGCAGGACCCGGCAACCCTGAACTGATCACTGTAAAAGCCGTAAAAGCCATTGCCATAGCAGACGTTATTTTATGCGACCGCCTGGTAAGTCCTGAAATCCTGGAAACCTATGTCAGCCCGAATACTGAAGTTATTTATGTAGGTAAAGAATGTAGTAAAAATGCATCCACTCCTCAATCTCATATCAATACTTTGATGGTGGAGTATGCCCTTCAGAACAAAACCATTGTACGACTTAAAGGGGGAGATGTTTCCATATTTTCCAATATTCTGGATGAATTACAGGCTTTAAAAAGCAATCATATTCCTTACGAGATTATTCCCGGAATTACTGCCGCACTCGGAGCTGCTGCGTTTGCAGGTATGCCTTTGACGGCAAGAGGATATTCAACCTCGGTTCGCTTCCTGACCTATTATACATCCGAAATTGTAAGTGAGGAATACTGGAAAGAACTGGCTGCTACGAATGATACACTGGTATTTTATATGTCAAAGGGAACACTTAACGGTCTTGTTGAAAGACTGAAGACCCTTGAAATTTCTGCCGATAAAAAAATCGCGGTCATTGAACAGGCCACAACACCTTTCCAAAAGGTATACACCTCTTTATTTGAGGAGTTTAATGAAAAATTCGGAACCCAAAACTTTGCTTCCCCTTCATTAGTGGTCATAGGTAAAATTGTTAACCTTCATGAAGAATTTTCGTGGCTTGAAAATGCACAGCAGGAAGGTCTTTATTTCAAATCTGTAGAAAACGGAAGTCTAATCCCTAATCATCAAAATTTCTTTGAATATGCTGTCTGAAACTAAATTAAACGTCCTTAAACAAATATCCGGTGATTTTTCCAGAGATGAAGCCATATGGGCGAGCGGATACCTTGCCGGATTGGCCGGAGGAAGTCTGTCTGCTACCGTACTGCCACCACTTCAAACAGAAATTACTGCTTCAAATGCTGTAAAAAAAATAACACTGGCTTATGGTACAGAAACCGGAAACAGTAAAAAACTGGCGACAAGTTTAGCCACTATTATAAAAAAGAAAGGAGTTCAGGTAAAACTGTCAGACCTTTCACAATACAAACCTAAAGATCTGGCCAAAGAAGAATTCTTTTTTGTGGTAATCAGTACACAGGGAGAGGGAGAACCGCCGGCATTAGCCAAAAAATTCTATGATTATATTCATGAAAATGAAATCAATCTTACCCATCTTAAATTTGGAATTTTAGCGTTGGGAGACAGCAGCTATCCTCAGTTTTGCAAAACAGGAGAAGAGGTTGACTACCGTTTTGAAATCCTGGGTGCCCAACGTATCATTCCATTAAAAAAATGTGACATCGACTATGAGCAGGAAGCCAGCCATTGGATCGAGCATGTATTTGAAACGGTCCATAAAACATCTGAAACTTCCTCCAAAAATATTTCCGCTCCAAAAGTTTCGGCAGGACGAAAAAAATACCACGGAAAAGTATCATCAATTATCAATCTCAACGATATTACTTCCGACAAAGAAACTTATCACATAGAAATAGAAACGGAAGAAGCACTCGCTTATCAACCTGGTGCAGCATTGGGGATTTTACCATATAATTCAAAGCAGGCAGTTGAAGAAATCATTGCCCTGACCGGTATTGATTCTCAAAAACAAATAGAAACCCACAAAGTAACTGATTCTGTGGAACAGCTTCTACAAAGACATCTTAACATCAGTTATTTGCTGAAATCCGTAGTTGCCCAGTACGCTAAAATCACAGGACATACTATTCCTGAAGTACGTTTGGGCCTGCTGGATCTCCTGAGAATTTATCCGGTAAAACATGCAGAAGAATTTGAAGAGGTCCTTCAGATCCTCACAGGACAGGCTCCGCGTTTGTATTCGATATCATCTTCACTGGAAGCTCATGGTGATACTGAAATTCATATTACCGTAGCCAAATCGGAGTTTTTTATTGATCACCAGAAATATAACGGGCTTTGCAGCGGTTTCCTTAGTGAATTCAGTGAAGGACAGGAGGTTGAATTTTATATCCAGAATGCCGGTCATTTCAAACTGCCTGAGCATGATAAAGATATAATTATGATCGGGCCCGGAACAGGAATTGCTCCGTTCAGGTCTTTCCTTTGGGAGCGTGATGCGGTAGGAGCTGAAGGAAGAAACTGGTTGTTTTTCGGAGACAGGAATTTTGTTTCAGATTTTCTTTATCAGGCTGAACTTCAGGATTTTCTTAAAACAGGAAGTCTTACGCATTTAGATCTTGCTTTTTCCAGAGATACCGCAGAGAAAGTCTATGTTCAGCATAAACTGGAACAAAAAGCTCGGGAAGTCTTTTACTGGCTCGAAGGAGGCGCATCTGTGTATGTATGCGGAGCCAAAGAACCTATGAGCCGGGATGTAGAAGAAACCTTGTTGAACATTATTCAGAACGAAGGAAAAAAAAACAAAGAGCAAGCCCTGCATTATCTTGAAGAAATGGAACTGAGCGGCAGATACGCCAAAGATGTGTATTAAAACTCCCTGAAGTAGTAGCAAAAATTAAAGGAAAAAATTATGAGCAACGATAATAAAGATAATCTTTCACCGGTAGAAAGAATTAAAACCGGAAGCAACGGACTGAGAGGAACTTTAAAGGAAAGTCTTTCGGATGACTTTACAGGAGCCATCAGAGAAGATGATCAGACGCTGATTAAATTTCACGGCATGTATCAGCAGGACGACAGAGACAGAAGGGAAGAACGTGTCGCCAAAAAACTGGAGTGGTTATATTCTTATATGATCCGTCTGAGACTGCCCGGAGGTTTTTTAACTTCTGAACAATGGGTAGGGCTCAACGAAACGGCAAAAGATCATTCTACAGGGACCATAAAAATAACAACCCGACAAACGATCCAGCTGCATGGTATTTTAAAATCTCATTTAAAGCCTACCATCCAAAGCTTTAACCTGCAACATCTTGATTCTATTGCCGCCTGTGGTGATGTGAACAGAAATGTAACCTGTACAGCCAATCCGTCAGAATCACCGCTGCAACATGAGGCTTATGAACTGGCAGGTAAAATAAGTGAAATGTGTCTTCCAAAAACCCAGTCGTATTATGATATCTGGATTGATGATGAGCTTGTTGTAGACCGGAAATCCGAAGAAGATCCGCTGTATCAGGACCGGTATCTTCCCAGAAAATTAAAAATAGGGATTGCCGTTCCTCCCAATAATGATGTGGATGTTTTCATCAATGATATTGCATTGATTGCTATTATTGAAAACGGAAAGATTGCAGGATATAATATTGCTGCCGGTGGCGGATTGGGTGCTACCCACGGAAATGAATCTACTTATGCCCGTCTTGCCTCAGTACTGGGATTTGTGGATACGGAAGAAAAAGTGTTAAAAGCAGTCTATGAAATTATTACCGTACAGAGAGATTTCGGAAACAGAAGCGATAGAAAACTATCCAGGTTAAAATATACCATAGATAAACTGGGAATTGACCAGTACAGAGCCGAAGTTGAGAAAAGAACCGGCTTCAGTTTTGAGCCGGCCAGAGATTTCAGGTTTGAACAGAGAAAAGACCGGTACGGCTGGATACAGAATCACGAAGGCAAATGGTTCTACACCTTATTTGTGGAGCATGGCAGAGTACTTGATACACCGGAATATCCTTTAAAATCAGGTTTATTAAAAATTGCTCAAACCGGAAAGGTCAACTTCAGATTTACCTGTAATCAGAATCTTATTCTGGCAGACATCCATGAAGAGGATAAAGCTGAAATCGAAAATCTTCTACAGGAATATGGCATTTCAGGGAATACGGATGGTGCCAGTGCACTTCGTAAAAATTCTGTAGCCTGCGTGGCTTTAAATACCTGTTCTTTAGCATTAGCCGAAGCCCAGCGTTATCTACCGTCTCTGGTTACTAAAATAGAACCTATCCTTGAAAAATATGGTCTTCTGGAAGAAGATATTACCATTCGTATGACCGGTTGTCCTAACGGTTGCGGAAGATCTCCCAATGCTGAAATAGGATTTGTGGGTACCGCTTACGGAAAGTACAATCTTCACATCGGTGGAGACCGCCTGGGCATGCGTCTGAATACAAAATTTAAAGAAAATATAGGGGAAGAAGAAATTCTTGCCACACTGGATGAACTTTTCGGGATTTACGTACACAAAAGACTTTCGGAAGAAACATTCGGTGATTTTTCTTACCGTTATTTGCAAACTTTAAACTGATTATATGGCTTATTTTCTTGATAATCTGAAAAAAAATATAAAAACTCAACTTCTTCTTTCAGGTGAACGAATGTGTATGTGTTGTTGCTTTTCAAAATAACAATATATACAAAGCTGTTTCAACTTTTTGAACCACGAGGAAAAGTTAATATTACATCCTGTCAATGCGAGCCAAAGGAGAAGCAATCTCAGGATTATATTAACGGTTTAAACCACCCCGTCAAAAATTCTTTGAATTTTCGCCACCCCTCCACAGGAGGGGAATCTTAAGCCCTTCCATTGTAATATGAAATCATATTGAAGATTTTCATCATTAAGGGTAAAAAAGTTCAGGCAGTCTCATTCTCAACCTTAAAAAATGAAGAAAAAATGAAAAACAAAAAACAGGGAAATTTTCTGCCCAAAGCGGGTATCGTCGCCATTAGTTTTCTCTCTTTCAACGCAGCAAAAGCACAGCAACAGCTTATTGAATTAAGCGGAAGTATAAAAAATACAGGAACCCACAAAGGTCTTGATTCTGTAAAAGTACAGATTGAGAATACGGAAGATATTGCTGTAACCGATCAGCTGGGTAATTTTAAAATACGGACCAGAGTTACCATTCCTTTCCGGTTGGTGATCAACAAAGAGGGGTTTTCAGGACAGACGGTTGAAGTTCTTTCTCCTTCCAATAAAATTACGGTTGGTTTAAACCCGCAGAACACCATTATTGATGCGGTGGTTATTTCAGCATCCAGAGTTCCTGAAAAAATACTAAAGTCTCCGATCGCCATTGAAAAGATTGACATCAAAACGATCAGAGAAAGTCCGGCAGCTTCTTTTTATGAAACCTTGGAAAATGTAAAAGGGCTGCAGCTGTTAACCTCCAGTCTGACGTTGAAAATTCCCAATTCCAGGGGATTCAATTCTCCCAATAATTTCCGGTTTATGCAGCTCGTAGATGGAGTAGATGTACAATCGGCTACATTGGGAGTTCCTCTGGGAAATGCCATTGGACCTACAGAACTCGACATTCAGTCTATGGAAGTTACTCCCGGTGCTGCTTCTGCACTGTATGGAATGAATGCCATCAACGGACTGGCCAGCCTTCAGACCAAAGATCCGTTTACTTCTCAGGGATTAAGCGTGTATTTCAGAGGCGGGGTGAACCACGTTGACAATGTCAATCACAAAATCAGTTCTTTAGGAGAAAGTGCCCTTAGATTTGCTAAAGTTTTCAATAAAAATTGGGCGGTTAAGGTAAATGCTTCTTACTTCACAGGTACAGACTGGATTTCCAACAACCAAACGGATCAGAATCCGGGTTCATTGGTCACTGCAAATCCAAACTTCGCACTGGTCAACAATCCGGCAGAAGATCTTTGGAACAAATATGGCGATGAAAGGAACAACAGAGTTGCTGTAAAAGTAGATTACAACGGAAAACCAACCACATTCAATGTATCCAGGACGGGATATCTTGAAAAAGATCTGGTAAGCCCTGAAGTTAAAAACATCAAGTTTGATGCAGGGCTGTATTACCGGTTTGGAGATCAGTGGAGAGCTTCTTATGTATATCGCTACGGTCTGCTGGACGGAACTTTTCAGAGAGGGAATAAAATCCGGTTACAGAATGCCACCGTTCAGAATCATAAAGTGGAACTGACAGGGAAAGAACTTACTTTCAGAGCTTATGTATCCTTAGAAAACACAGGAGATTCCTATAATCTTAAACCTCTTGCCGACAACCTGGATCTTACCAATCTTTCCAATAACAACTGGAAAAGTATATTTCAGACTTCTTTACAAAATGGCATTAATGCAGGTGTAAATTTAAATGACGCTTTCATTCTTGCCCGCAGAGAAGCTGATAAAAATCGTGCAGCACCGGGAACAGCTGCATTTGAACAGTTAAAAAATACCATTATCGGAATCAATAACTGGGATTCTGCCAATGCAGGAGTTGCAGGGGCTCCGGCAACAGGAGGTGCTAAGCTTGAGCAAAAATCAAGGTTTTACCAGGGAGAGCTTACGTATGATTTCAGCAGGTTTGTGAAAATATTTAACCTTTTGGCAGGGATCGATTATCGTTTGTACAGCATCACTCCGGACGGAAATAATTTTGTCGACTTCAACAGGCCGGTTAATGAAAGAAATATTCCTCTGGCCAACGGTACTTTCGGGAAAGATGTGATTTACCGGAAATATGGAGCTTTTGCGCAGATTACAAAAGTTTTTTTCGATGATAAATTAAAAATAAATGCTGCTTTAAGGATTGACAGGAATCCCGAGTTTGAAGCCAAATTGAATCCGAGAATAAGCATTGTTTATTCTCCGGTCAATCAGCATAATTTCAGGGCTTCCTTCCAGAACGGCTATCGTTTTCCTTCCTTATTTGAGGCTCTTTCATTTGTGAATAACGGCAATGTAAGAAGAGTAGGAGGCTTATCCAAAGTCAATGAAGGATTGGGATATCTTGAAAATTCGTACACCCTTGCCTCTATCGACCGGTTTACTTCTGCTGTAAATACCGATGTTGACGGAGGAAAAAGCCAGTCTCAGGCTGCACAGGACAATAAACAGCTTTTGGTGGTAGCGAGCCTTCAAAAATTGCAACCTGAAAAGATCAACTCATTTGAAGTAGGATACAAATCCGTGATCTTCAATAATAAACTGGTTCTGGATTGGGATTTTTATTACAATATCTACGAAGGATTTCTCGGGCAGGTGGAAGTGGCCGTTCCTAAAAACAGCGAAGTAGGAAGCAATGCAGCGGTTCTTGCTATGCTGGACAGAAGTAAACAGGATCGTTACAGGGTGTACACCAACAGCAACAATACTTATAAAAGCTACGGAACTTCACTGGGAATCCGTTATAATGTAACGGGAAATTATAATATCAACACCAACGTTTCCTATAATGATCTCGCATCCAATACCAATTCTGATCTTTTTATTACCGCTTTCAACACTCCTAAATGGATGGTTAATGTCAGCATAGGAAACAGGGAAATTGTCAAAAACATCGGGTTTACGCTTGTTGCAAGATGGCAGAGCCGTTTTATGTGGGAAAGTCCCTTAGCTTCAGGTGAAATTCCAGCTTACTATACCATCGATGCTCAGGCTACCTGGAAGATTCCACAGATCAATGCAAATGTAAAAATTGGCGCCACCAATTTACTGAACCGCCGGTATTTTCAATATGCAGCCGGCCCTGAGATCGGAGGTCTGTATTATGTCGCTTTTACGTATGACTTAAAACTGTAATCAAGATATGAGTAATTCGTTATACCCCATATTCTTAAAACTTGAAACGTTGTCACTGCTCATTATTGGCGGTGGCAAGGTTTCTCTTGAAAAATTAGAATCAGTGCTCGGTAATTCACCGGGAACACCTATAAAATTGGTCGCTAAAGAAATCATTCCAGAGGTCAGAAGTTTACAAAATCAGTATCCTCATATTATTTTACATGAAAGACCTTACGAAGACCACGATTTTAATGATACAGACCTTGCCATTATAGCCGTCAATGATCTTGTATTGGCCGGACAAATCCGCGATCAGGCCCATCAGAAGAATGTTCTGGTTAATATTGCAGACAAACCTGAACTTTGCGATTTTTATCTGGGTTCCATTGTCAAAAAAGGAAGCCTGAAAATCGCTATTTCAACCAACGGAAAGTCTCCCACAATCGCTAAGCGTTTAAGAGAAACCTTTACAGAAATTATTCCTGATGAAATGGATCATGTGCTGGATAATATGCAGAACATCCGCCGTCAGCTGCAAGGAGATTTCAATGATAAAGTAAAAGAACTCAATAAAATCACCACCGAATATCTTTCTGAAGGGAAAAAGAATGATATGGAGATCGAAAAACTGATCAGCATTACCAAAATCGCTCAGCGAAGAGCCAATATCTATCTGGCGATTATCGGAATTCTGCTTTTATTCGCGATATTGGGGCTTGTGGTGTATCAGTTTGATCTTTCCGGTGATATTCAGACTTTTTTAAACAAAGATGGTCATATTTTTTACTGGATGTTATTTGCCGGTTTTATGGCAGAAATTGTAGCAGGATCTATGGGCATGGGCTATGGTGTTATCTGTACGACGATCCTTTTATTGTTGAATGTTCCGCCACCTGTCGTCAGTGCCAGCATCCATTCGGCAGAATCATTTACAACTGCTGCAGGAAGTTTCAGTCATTATAAACTGGGAAATGTTAATAAAAAAATGGTTTTGGTATTATTCCCGTTAGCAATTGTGGGATCTGTTATCGGAGCATTGACTCTTTCTCATTATGGAGAATACTACGCTCATATTGTAAAACCCATTATTGCCTGTTATACTTTATATTTGGGAGTGAACATTTTGAGAAATGCTTTTAAAATAAAGAAATCAGTTCAGGGAAAACCCAGGCACAGAACCAATTTAAGAATATTGGGATTGGTAGGAGGCTTTATAGACTCTTTTGCCGGCGGCGGCTGGGGACCATTGGTTACCGGAACTCTGATCAAAGAAGGCAGAATTCCCCGTTATGTAGTTGGAAGTTCTACGGTGGCTAAATTTTTACTCACCATAACTAGTGCCATCACCTTTATTTTTACAATTGGCATTCATCATTGGAATATCGTTTTAGGTTTATTACTGGGAGGTGTTTTTACAGCGCCATTCTCTGCCATGTTGACTTCAAAGCTTCCTACTAAAAAGATGTTTGTCGTTGTAGGAATAGTGGTTATTGCCATGAGTCTGGTCACGATTATTAAATCTTTATTTCATTAAAAAGCTCTCTGCTCCGAGGGCTTTTCCTTTTGAAACAGAATAGATCCTTCCTTCGCGGGCCTTAGTATGTAGCTGATTTCCCGGCTGTGGTTTAAATGAATAAAATAGCTGAAATTGACTATTGAAATTCCCCTTTCTATTCAATAGCTTTGTAAAAAATCATTTTAATAATACCAGGAAGTAGAACATGATGAAAAAGAGATTACTTTTAACCTTGTTGTCATTCTCAGGATACATTTTATCTGCCCAGGAAGCGGACAATTCTTTACAGGGATATTACAAGGCATCTACCGATAAAACACTATACGATCATTTCAATTTTGACGGAAATGGAAAAGTTTCAATAGCAGGAATGGATTATGGAGATTATTTTACAAGAAATGACAGCCTGATCGTCTATCCTGATAAAAGTATATTCATTTTCAAAATCAAAAAAGGAAAAATAGCCGGAATTTCAGACTGGGTAGAGAAAGGGATGTGGATTCGTAAAAAAGACAGCTCCGAAATCAATAACAGACATAATCCGGCGGCCGCTAAAAAGAAAGCACAGCTCTTAGCCGAATATTATGACAGGACAAAGAACTCCAATGGTTCTGATCTAGATTTTGAAGCATTATTATCCGGAAAAACCTCAGGCATCAATGAAGAACTTTGCAATAAAGGCCTTGCAAAAGCATGTATGAATCTTTTCGGATTAAAAATGATGCAATATACCCCGGGGCTGCTAACGGACGCAACAAAAATTCCTTCAAAAAAGATAAAGCCTCATCCGGAGCTCATTGCCCTCTCAAAGAAAATTATTGATCTTGGTGAGCCTGAAGGATATACGGTCCTGGGAAGTTATTATTTTACTTTAGGCTTAAGAGAAAGGGCTTTTAAAACATGGGAAGAAGGGGAAAAGAAGGGAAGCTTAAAATCAGGATCCACCAAAGCTTTGATAGAATTCCAGGAAGGTCTGGAAAAAGAAGTGGAAAAGGAAAAAAGACATTGAGTGGAGATGCAAAGTTCTTTCACAATAATTCCTTTGGTCAATATTCAATTTTTATAATATGCATTTTAAGAAAATATATTTTTCATTGCTGGGTTTTTCAGCAGTTATAAGTTGTAAACCTGAGAAAAAATCTGTTGCGGAAACAAAACCTCAGGATACAATTCGTGTTGTTCCAGGTATAAAAAAGGTTTCAGACAGTCTTACAAAAGAGAAAAGAGTTGAGCCCATCGATACAACAGCGGTATTGCATGCCTTTAAGAATGCCACCAAAACAAAACAATTTGGTGAAGACGTATATTACGATATAAAGGACGAGCTTTCAGGATCTATTTTTGATTCGGAACGCCCTATTCTTATAGGAGATCTTAACGGAGATCAACTCGATGATGCTATTATGCCTTTTACCATTGAAGGACGTGACGGGGGAAATAACTGGGACGCCCATTATGCTATTTTTATTAATAAGGGCGGGAAGCTCAGCTATCAGTATTCTTTCAACAGAGGAGCTGATCTTGCTGAAACACAGACTTTTTTTAAAAGCATAGAAAACGGAGTGGTAAAAGGAGTTGTTGAACCGGGATTTCATTATCCTGATGGGGAAAGTACTCCGGTCAGTTTTATCTACAAAAATAACAGACTTTCAGAAGTTCTTGCAACTTCAAAAGCAAAATAAAGAACTCCGGAAATCTTATTGATAATCGCAAAATTCAACCGCTATGCCTATGAAAACCAGTGCAGGTATTGTATTGTTTAAAAGAGAAAATAACGAATTCCATTATTTTCTTGTACATCCGGGAGGTCCGTTCTGGAAAAATAAAGACCTTGGCGCATGGTCTATTCCAAAAGGAGAAATACTACCTGATGAAGATCCATTATCAAGAGCTTTAATAGAGTTTGAAGAGGAAACAGGAACAACAATAACGGGAGAATTTATTGAACTTACTCCTATCAAACAAAAAGGAGGAAAAATAGTGTATGCATGGGCTGTAGAAGGAAGTATTGACGCATCCGGACTGTACAGCAACACCTTTGCATTGGAATGGCCTCCAAAATCCGGCAAAACCATTGATGTCCCGGAAGTTGACCAATGGGAATGGTTTACCGCGGAAGAAGCTTTGAAAAAGATCAATTCAGCGCAGGCTGCATTCATAACCGAAACAGAATCGTTATTCAATAATTGAAATTATAACTTATTAAGTTTGTTTAAACTTTTATTAATACACAAAGGAGGTATGATATTTAAATCGTTTGTGAAATGATAAATTATATGGCTATATTTAAGTTGATTTTTAAATAATATGTAAAATATGTTGTTATTTATATAATATTTTTATATTTGATATATTAGTTGTTATCAAATCGATATGTATTTAATTTAAAATTGACCAGCCATGAAAAAATTAAACAGAAAAAACTTGAAAAAAATCGCAGGAGAACTTGGAATAGAAATAAATCTTCCTCTTCCTGTCGGAGTTTGCTTGGGAAATCTTATTTCTCTTTGCCCTCCTCATTCCCATTGCCGTGCAGATGAAAGATGTTATCCTGATGTTGCAGGCCCTTGTATCAACGGGATGTGTCCGGCAGGCTATTCCTGTCACAACGGCGAATGTGTCAGATAAAAACATAAAAACAAACCTCTTTATCAACTCATAAAGAGGTTTGTTTTTTTATAAAATACCGGACTTTAACATCTTACTTTTGGGGAAGGAACTTATTTGATCTTAATCCCGATTGTTTTTAAGGCGTGAACAGTCAGGAATATATCATCAAAAACAATCAATGATTCCACATCATTGAATCCTGACGGAAGCAGGTCGTTTTTATTAAAAGACAATTCGATGGAAGTGTCATAATCAGCCACGATTCTCACTTTGGAATACCCGTTGTAATCTACTCTGAAACCTTCAAACATACAATAAGATTCTGCGCTCTGGTATTGAGCATACTCCTCAAATCCTGCAATATCCGTTCTGTTTCCGTCATTATGCTCAAGAGATTTCCATGCAGCATAGTTTTTAGGCTCCTTCAGAACATTTCCCTGAGGGTCTACGGGAACAAACATTCCCAACGTAAGCGGCGTTTTTAAAAAGTTCGCATAATTATTCATCAAATGTAAAATTTGAAGATCGGCATATCCTTCATTTGAATAATATTCAATGACGAAGGTGGTCATCGGGATCAGCTTATGAGAAGCGTCAGTAGGCATAATGGAATCTATTCTTAATCAGCCGATAAAAATAGTATTTTTATTTACTTTTCCCAACGGTATAGGGTGAATAGGGCCGTATTTATACCGATTCTGAATAACGATCGCCAACGCTCGTCCGTTTATTTTCCGTATTTTTGAGGATAAGAAAGGAATAATGATCGCAAACACTTCTTTACAGGATACAGATGAGGTTTTTGAAGTTTATACCATAGCTTCAGATTTTAAGAAAAAAATCTCCGGCGTACAATGGCCGGTATTTGACCGAAACATGATCGAAACAGAAATCAAAGAAAAACGTCACTGGAAAATTATGGTTGATGGTGCTATCGCCTGTGTCTGGAGTATTACTTTCGATGATCATCAGGTTTGGGAAGACCGAAACGCTGACCCTTCCATTTATATTCACAGGATTGCAGCCAATCCCAACTTCAGAGGACAGAAATTCGTTGAACAGATCGTAGATTGGGCAAAAAATTATGCTGCAGACAACAATAAACTCTATGTGAGGATGGATACCACGGCTGGAAATCAACGACTTAATGATTATTACATACAATGCGGATTTTCACATCTTGGCCCAAAAAAAATAACTGATGCCGAAGGACGTCCAGCGCATTATCAAAATGCCATAATGGAGCTTTTCCAGCTGGAAGTTGAGGAAGAAGACCCCGTTATTTACAAACAGGTTCCACGTCAGTAATTAAAGTAACCAATAACTTTCCGGGCTCCTCTATGGGAATCAAATGAGCAGAATTTTCAAACCATATCCCTTTTTTAAACGGAGCCTTTACATTTTTCAACCATTCAGCAGTAGGCTCTGAAGGGGTCGTATAATCATGTCTTCCCAAAAACATAAAAACCGGAATAGGAAATGTCTTTATATTTTTAAAATCAGTATCCAGAAATTCGGGAAGTACTTTGGCCAGAGTATATAAGCTGCCTTTGCCAATAGCTTCTGCATCATTATAGGAATACTCAGGGGATAGTAAAGGTGCCTGGAAGAAAAATCTGGAATTATTCCTGTAGGCTGTCAGTCCTCCGTAATATTGAGGCCATTTTCTGGCAATAATAATACGAGATCTCGTAATCGCGGTGTTTCCAGGATAAGGTGATATCGAAGCAAGTTCTTTTAAGGCTGCATCATTTTTTAATCTGGTGGCTTCTCTTACAGCAAAATCAACACTTAAGCGTTCATTATCTTTTGTATTAATGATCTGTCCGATTCCTACATAGGCAAAAAATAAGTCCGGTCTTTTTAAAGCTGCTTTCATGGAAATAATTGTTCCCCAGCTATGCCCTACAAGAATCACCTTTTTCTTTTTATATTTTTCTTTAATTAATTCAGCTACGTGGATCGCGTCATCTACATATTGATTGATATTGATTGTGTTTTTCAGCTTCAAAGTATCATTGGCATTATATGTTTTTCCTGAAGCTCTCTGATCATAATTGACTACGGTAAAATATTCCTCAACAGGTCGCTGAAACATCCACATTACAGGAGAGATGGGAGAGGCAGGACCGCCATGTACAAATAGAATAACAGGATTTTCTTTGTTCTGCCCGCGGACATATACCCATTGTTTTACACCGCCAATATCCGCTTTATATCTTTCCTGAATGCCATTGGGGTTGACAATAGAATCAAGATCTTTAATAATTTCTCTGGCTGATCCGTACTCATCACCAGGTTTGTTATTCTGGCCAGTGAGTGTGAGCGACAACAACAGTACAATGATTGATATAATCTTATTTTCCATCTTTTTTTATCTGTATGTAGTAACCAAATTAAAAATATAATTTGAATACCTATATAAAAAACACTTTTACATGATATTCTATTACATGACAAGTCTTCTTGCAAACAGATTTTCCAGAAGTTGTACTCTGGTTACATCTTCTGAGTATAAAAACGGTTAATCTGATGAAAGAGCCATCATTCTTTTTCTCCGCATTTCGGACAAATTCCGCTGATGATAAAATTATATTCCTGGGGAATAAAACGTTCCGGCAAACTGATTTCCGGAATCGCATTTTCAATACACGTTACGGAATGGCATTCTTTGCAATTAAAATGAACATGGTTATGAAAATGCTCTTCATGGGTACATTTTCCACTGCATTTGGCAAAATTCACTACTCCGTCAATATTGACAATTTTGTGAATTTCACCCTCATTTTCAAGTCTTTCAAGCACCCTGTAAATGGTAACTCTATTGCATAGGTCTCCTAATTTCTTTTGAATATCCGCATGGGTAAGCGCTACATCAGACCCGTTGATAAGGTTCAGAATTTCAGTTTTGGCGTGCGTATTTCTTACTTGTTTCATTTTTTAATGCAACAAAGTTGCGTTATTTGAAAATTAATCTTTACTTTTGCAACAAAGTTACGATAACAAATCTAAATTCCCTATACTTTATGAAATCGAAAATTCTGGACGCAGTAGGAATATCCGCCGCTGTATTATGTCTGATTCACTGCATTATCTTTCCGCTTTTACTGATTATTCCTTTAGGGATATCCCATAATCCTTATATTGATCTGGCTTTTCTTATCATCGGAGCTGCCGTAGTGTATAGAGTCACGAAACACATGACCAACATATGGTTAAAATTTATATTTTGCCTCTCTATTCTGCTCATTTCCATTTCGGTATTTGTAGACCTCCTATTTGAAATTCATATTCCTTTAATCTATGTAGGAGCTGCCGGGCTCATTATCGCGCACATTATCAATTTTAAGAACCATAAACACTAAGCTATCATGAGTAAAAAACTTCCTGTAACGGTACTAAGCGGCTTTCTGGGAGCCGGAAAAACCACACTCTTAAATCATATTCTGCATAATAAAGACGGCTTAAAAGTAGCAGTTATTGTCAATGATATGAGTGAAATCAATATCGATGCACGTTTAGTGGAAAATCAGAATACTCTTTCCCGGACAGAAGAAAAACTGGTCGAAATGAGCAATGGCTGCATCTGCTGTACGTTGAGAGAAGACCTTATGGTGGAAATAGAGCGCCTTGCTAAAGAAGAACGATTTGATTATCTGCTTATTGAAAGTACAGGGATCAGCGAACCCGTTCCCGTAGCACAAACTTTTACTTATGTGGATGAAGAAAGCGGGATTGATCTTTCCCGTTTCAGCTATGTGGATACAATGGTAACAGTGGTTGATTGTTTCAATTTCATTAAAGATTTCGGCTCTGCAGAACTTCTTGCTGACCGCGATCTTACCGATATGGAAGGCGATTACAGAACTATTGTTAATCTTCTGACCGATCAGATAGAATTTGCCAATGTTATTATTTTAAACAAAACCGACCTGGTAGATCCTGAAACATTGGGATTCTTAAAGGCTGCTCTTCAAAAATTGAACCCTGAGGCTAAAATCCTGCAGTCAGAATTCAGCCAGATTGATTGGCAGGAGATTATCAACACCAGGCTTTTTGATTTTGATAAGGCACAGGCCTCTGCAGGATGGCAAAAAGAACTACAAAACGGGCATCATACCCCTGAGACCGAAGAATATGGAATAAGCTCACTGGTATTCAGAAATAAAAGACCATTCCATCCGATGCGGCTTTGGGAATATCTCAATGAGAGCTATCCGCAGGGAACTCTCAGGGCAAAAGGGCTGTTCTGGCTGGCTTCAAGACCTGATGATGCGTTGAATTTCTCCCAGGCAGGCGGTTCTTTCCGTCTGGAAAAAGCCGGAGTGTGGTGGGGAAGTATGCCTATGAGCCATAGGGTACAATATGCATCCTTTATAGAAAACCAGGATTTTATTGAAAGCAGGTGGGACAAAGATTGGGGCGACCGCATCAATGAACTGGTCTTTATAGGACAGAACCTGAATAAAGATGAAATCTTGAATGATCTTCAAAACTGTCTTATCAGTGATACAGAAAAAGAATATCTGGAACATGGGGAATCTTTTTATGATCCTTTTCCAAAGAATATTTAAAGAGGAAATTTAATTATTTATTAATGCAACAAAGTTTCAATAAATAGCAAGATATACTACCTTGCCATTATATTTTTAAAGAAATGGATAGAAGAAAATTTCTGAAAGGTTCCGCGTTACTTTCCGGAGCCCTTACTTTATCACCTTTTGAGCTTTTCCGGTCGAAGAACATTCTTGCTAATAAAACCCTGCGAAGAGCGAAAAACATCATATTCATGGTCAGTGACGGAATGAGTCTGGGTACATTATCGATGGCCAATCTGTATTCAAAAAATATATTGGGCAGAGAAACAAACTGGATTAGTTTGTATAATGAAAAGAAAGTTTCGCGTGCGCTCATGGATACGGCATCGGCAAGTTCTGTTGTCACAGATTCTGCTGCGGCAAGTTCTGCATTTGGAGGAGGGATACGCGTAAAAAACGGGGTCCTGAACATCGGGGTCAATGGCGAAAAACATGTGCCCATATGGCAGAAATTTAAAAAAGCAGGCAAAAAAACAGGTTGTGTGACCACAGTGACCATCACTCATGCTACACCGGCAGGATTTTGTGTGAATTCGGCTCAGAGAAATGCAGAACCACAAATTGCCGAAATGTATGCCGATCTCGAAATTGATGTTTTAATGGGTGGCGGAGATGAATTTTTTAATCCGGGAAAAAGAGAAGACAAAAAAGATCTCTATGCAGTTTACCGGAACAAGGGCTATCAGATTCTTAAGGACCGGAACGATTTAAAAAACATAAAACAAGGTGGTAAAACACTGGGTATTTTCAGTACTGGAGCTTTACCTTACAGTATAGACAGAACGCATCTGACTGAGTTTAAAAACACTCCAACATTAGCTGAAATGGCCAAATCAGCTATTGACCAGATGAAAGATCATCCGAATGGTTTTGTACTCCAGATAGAGGGCGGAAAAGTAGACTGGTCGGCACATGCCAATGATGTTGCTGCCCTTATCCACGACCAGATCGCTTTTGATGAAGCGGTAAAAGCAGCTGTTGATTTCGCTGAAAAAGACGGAAATACATTGGTGATCATCACAACAGATCATGGAAATGCCAATCCCGGAACCATCTACGGAAGTAATGCTACGAAAAACTTCAACAGTATTTCAGATTATAAATATACCAATGAATATATACTAAATAAAATTCATAAAGACTATTCACCGAAAGATATCAAAGACTGGATCTATGAAGGAAATCAAATCGTACTGACCGATGATGAAGCCAGGCAGCTTCTGGGGTTCTATAACGGGTTGGAGAAGGAAGAAGGGCTTTACAATTATAAAAAGCTTCCTTTCAAACTGTATTCTGAAATTCAGAAAAAACATAACTCCGTAGGGTGGATCAGTATGGATCATTCCGGAGACTATGTGGAAGTAGCGGCATTCGGACCGGGAAGTGAACTGTTGCAACCCTTTATAAAGAATACAGATCTGCATAACTTAATGTTGAATGCATCACAAATATAAAAACATTCATATTTTTTCATATCATATTATTTTTTGGTAACAAGGCGGGTTTCTTCCGTCTTGTTTTTTGTTTAAGTAGTTTTACGTATCTTACTTTAAGTAGAAATACTATTGCAGGTATAGAAGAACAGAGGTAACTTTAAAGTATAAAAATAACCTCTAAAAGACTCATACCATGAATCATGTAAAGTACAGGGTAGGGAAATGGCTTCCCTCCGACAGAAGTTTTCTCAATAACTGGATCGAGAAAAAAGTAAATCAGGTAAAGCATACCAGACTTCCTCTCAGCCCTGCAGTTAATGCACTAAGGGAGGCTATTTATAATGATCCTACTTTATACATGAGCTTTACAAGCATGTATGATGAAATTCCGCAAGGCTACAATGAGCCCGTTAAAAACTTTGAAACTATGTTGCTCATCATCAATCAGGTCTTGAACGAAGCTCCCTGTTACAGTACTATAGAAGACAGTATAGGATTGGTTGGCTTTCCTATCAATGCAATTCTGGACTGGGCGATGGGTACTCAGGCAGGATACCTCACTTTCCTTCATCCTGTAGTGAATGAAAAACTAAGCGTTATCCTGGCAGAATGGAAAACCTTTCTGGAATCTCCGGCCTCACAATATGTTTTGGTTAATGGGCCTGTCACCCAGCCACAGCCGGATTATACGAACCCGATCGGATGGTTTTCACAGCCGGCTCTTGAAGCTATTGCAGCCATGGATCCCTTGAGAGGAAAGGGGAATAATCCGCAGGATGCATTACAAAATTTTATTTACAATTACCAATGCCAGCCGGATCAGCCGCATTTCGGATATAAAAGCTGGGACGATTTTTTTACCAGACAGTTCAATCCTGGAGTACGGGAGGTAAGCCCCGAAGATCAGGACCCGTCAGTAATTGTTAATGCTTGCGAATCTGCCCCTTATAATGTGGTTACCAATGCTAAAATGAAAGATAAATTCTGGATGAAAGGCCAGCCTTATTCTTTGATTGATATTATGAATAATCATGAGCTGGCACAGCAGTTTGGAGATAACAGCACAGTTTATCAGGCCTTTTTATGCGCCAAAACCTATCACAGATGGAATAGCCCTGTAGACGGAAAAATAGTAGCCATTCAGAATGTTCCGGGAACTTACTATGCAGAAGCCCCTGTTGAAGGCTATGATCCATCAGGGCCGAATGATTCTCAGGGATATATTACAGAATTGGCAGCCCGCGCATTGATTTTCATTCAATCCGATAATGAAAAAATAGGATTAATGTGTTTTGTAGCGGTTGGAATGGCGGAAGTGTCGAGTTGTGAAATTATGGTTACAGAAGGTCAACAAGTAAAAAAAGGAGATCCTATCGGTACCTTCCATTTTGGAGGCTCCACTCATTGCCTGATTTTCAGACCGGATGTCAATATTGATTTTGATTTTCATGGGCAGACGCCATGCTTAAATACTTACAATATCCCTTTAAAAGCGAGAATCGGTGTAGTTTCATAATAATCAGGAAATTATCAAAACAAACCTTAGATTACTATACAATAAAGAGCTGCCTGACACTAGTGCAGCTCTTTATTCTTTTTTGAAATAATGATAAACATTGTTCTGTTATTTTTATCATCCTGGATATCAGTGTTAATGACTTTCAGTTTGTATAATCTTGCAGCTTCGGTATTGGCGATAGCTGCTGCTTTCTCTTCAGGATGTTCCGATACCCATTTTGCCGCTGCCGAAGTAGAGGAGTATTCAATTCTTGGAATAGCGGGATAAAGGCTGTCTATAAGTCGACGGGACTGTCGTAAAGCCTGCGGATGAGAATAAATTTTTTTAATAGCAACCGTTCCGGGAACAACCATTAAGTTTTGGGATATGGGCAACTCCAGAGAATCTTCGATCATAATATCAGGAAACACTTTCAATGCCTTTTCAGTGGGCACTACAATGCCTCCAATAGAATTTTTCAAAGGAACAACTGCCTTTTCCGCGATCCCTGAACGTACAGAAATAAAACACTCTTCAATGCTGTTTTGAAATACCAGCGTTTGTGACGGAAACTTCTTCCCGGCCGCCGAATGAGTAAATGATGCCGGAGGCCCGAGATACGCTATTTTTTCTGAAGGGTTGATTTTGTTTAAATGGCAGCTTCCCCAAAGACTTACCATTATAATCCATCCCACCACATATCGGATGGATCCGATGATTGTTATATTTTTTGTCAAAGGATAATATTTGTACATTAATTTATTCCGTTATTTTGATGTGACAGCGATTTCAAGAGGTTGTATCGCCGTTTCCACAACGTCATCGGTAAATTCCGGGCTAATTATCTTTCTTGCTTCTTTTCTTAATATCTTTATTGACTGAGCATTCAGAGTATGAGGGTTATTTTTTTTCAGTTCCAGTAACAACAGAGGAGTAAGACGATCCAAGACAGGACGAACTTCTGTAGCAAGATTCGGAACTGGATTGAAAGATGCCTGATTTTGAATTTGCCACCGGCTATGCAATTGCCTTTGTACTATTTTACCGGCTTCAAACTGTGCCTGAAAAAACTGAACCGCCAGGTTTTCATCAATTCCCATTTTCTGGGCTTTAATTTTCACACTGTCCAGAATAACTTTTTCTCGCACGGGATCATCAATAGGAGCTTTTGTATTCCATTTGCTTTTCGCAACCAAAGGTGAGACCTTCAGTCTTTTATCAATCAGTTTCAGCAATAGTTTGGCATTGTTCTTCTCATCATAATGGGTCAGGCATGATACAGTACTTCCCAAGCAGAAGATAATTAATAGAAACTTAAACACTACTTTCATCATCTGTTTTTTATTTTAAAAATAAACAATTTAATTGAATTGTATCGAAACCCTGACGCTTCGTTGTCCACGTCATAGGAGAATACAGCAGATGCAGAAAATTAATATGATTTTCGCTTTAATTTTAAAAACTTATCTTTACAAGACCAAAAACAAAATTTTATTAATATGTCATTAACACCAGAAGGAGCTACGAAAGCTCAATTAGGCCCTTCGGAAAGAGCCACTGTTGCCAATGCACTTCTTGCAGGCTTTGAGAATATCAGCAAATACAACACCGGAGTTTGTCATGATGTAGTAGCGTATACACTTTATATGAGAGGCGCCAGCATCAGTCCCAATGATTTATCAGAACTTACAGGTCAGGCATGGCTGAGAAAGTTCGACTACATGGGAGGAGAAAAGTGGGACGGCTATTCCGTAATCCCTAAAGGAAAAGCCCTTGGATTCTATAGGCTGATAGACAAAACTTTCTTTCATTCTGCAATTACGACCGAAAACATAGATTACGCCCGCTCCGTGAATGGAGGAAAACTAGGAGCAGGATGGGATAGACCTGTAGATTTCAAGTGGGAATTAGGCAAAAAGAATGAAGATGGAACTTTTAATTACGATGGAACAAAAATAGAAGTATACATTTCTTCTTTATAACGACTTACAAGACAGAAACACTGTTGTTTCTGTCTTTTTTTTTCCCGCATAGACATCTGTTTCTTATAATTTTCAGTTTTTCTTGTTTCTTAACTTTTGTCTTACTCTAAAAAAACCGGTAAAAGATTCCTTTATTTTATCAGTATAACCTTTTCCGGAAAGGGCAATAGTAATCAGAAATAAAATTTCCCCACAGATCATTACTATCAGAATTGTTGCAGCTTTATTGGGAAAATCCAAAAGAAAAAGAGCAGGAACTGCTGCCAGGCATAACGTTCCCAGAACCAGGAAAATATATTCTGGTTTGTTTTTAAGGCTGAACTTTTCTTTCGGCATTTTGTCGGTTTTTTCAGGACAAAGCAAGAAATTTTAATGATCAAGGCGATCAGTTTTGTGAATCAAGTGTATTTTAAGGATCATGAAGTGTCATTTTAAGGATTTGAAGCAAAATATTTAAATGAGCTGCCAGTCAGAACAGAAAAATCCGCCTTTCAGATCATTCATCATAAAGTCTGTGATAAGTCTCAAAACTTAACAAATAGATAACATGATTTTCATCAGTAAAATAAAAAGGAGTGAATCGCTTTCTATTCAAAGCATAATTTTTGGTGTTAAAAAAATTACAAATATTGTTAAAATCAACTATTATTTCCTTTCAAAATAAAAGCTTTAATTGAAAATATCACCCATATTTTCAATGGTTTAAAGCTTTTTTAAAATAAAAAACAATTCCAGATGCGGCTGTTTCAATAAAATGTCTATATTTACCACCAAGGAGTTCTTAACACCTTCTTTATCAACCAAAACTGGTTACACTTAGCTGTGTATTAAAAGGGAATCGTGTGCAAATCACGAACTGTCGCGCAACTGTAAGTAACACACCAAGGTTTTTATCACATCATGTCCACTGTTTGCTCTGTAAATGGGAAGGAAGATAAAAACTGTTACAAGTCAGGAGACCTGCCTGTTTTGAATTGACGATGCTTTCGCGGTCTGAAGCTTATAGTCAGGTATGATATGATATAGATAACAGTGTGATTATACTTTTATGTGCTCATCCTATTGTTGAGATAGATGAATGATGCAATACATCTGCTATTAGCCTATAAACATATTTTCCTTTCCTTAATTTTTATTTCCCCTAAAGTATTGTGAAGCCTGACAGGAACTTTATATGGTTTAACCCTTAAAAAGTTGACAAATATGCCCATTCACAATCCCGTCTATCTCAACCTGAAACAACAGGTAGAGATCGGAAAATGTTTTATACATAGCATTTTAACTGATTCCACGCATCGGATTTCCGACAGGCAGCTATAGCTCAACCCTCATTACAAATACCTATTTAACTAAATGATAAATATTAACAATGACTAAAAATGAACGCTTAGAGTCGCCCGGACTGCGGTTTCGGGAGGCGATGCAAAAAGAAAATCCTCTCCAGATTGTAGGTACCATCAATGCCAATCATGCATTATTGGCACAGCAGGCAGGTTTCAATGCCATTTATCTTTCGGGAGGAGGAGTTGCTGCCGGTTCTTTGGGAATTCCCGATCTGGGGATCACCACCCTAGAAGATGTATTGACAGATATTCAGCGCATTACCAATGTTTGTGATTTGCCGCTGATGGTTGATGTAGATACGGGCTTTGGACCTTCAGCATTTAATGTTGCCAGAACAGTCAAGTCTCTTATTAAGGCCGGTGCTGCAGCGCTTCACATTGAAGATCAGGTGGGAGCTAAACGCTGCGGACATCGTCCCGGAAAGGAAATTGTAAGTAAGGATGAAATGTCAGACAGGTTAAAAGCCGCTGTCGATGCCCGAACAAACGATCAGTTTGTCATAGGGGCCCGAACAGATGCCTTTGCAGTTGAAGGCTTGGATAAAACAATTGAAAGAGCCATTGCTTACAAAGATGCCGGTGCAGATTTCATTTTTGCAGAAGCCGTTACTGATATCAGTTTGTATCAGAAATTTGTAGATGCTACCGGAATTCCTGTATTGGCAAACATTACAGAATTTGGGATGATCCGGATGTATACGGTCGACGAGCTTAAAAAAGCTGGAGTAGAGCTTATTCTTTATCCCCTATCAGCTTTCAGGGCGGCTAATAAAGCGGCTCAAAATGTTTTTGAGCACATCCGCAAAGACGGTACACAAGCTCATGTACTCAATACCATGCAAACCAGAGAAGAACTCTACACAAGCATCGGATACCATGATTATGAACAAAAATTAGATAACCTTTTTAAAAAGAATAATGATGTCAACAAGTAATGAACCTACGTTTAAACCAAAAAAAAGCGTAGCACTTTCGGGGGTAGCTGCCGGTAATACAGCACTTTGCAGTGTCGGAAAAAGCGGCAATGATCTGCACTACAGAGGCTATGATATATTGGACCTTGCAGAAAAAACACAGTTTGAAGAAGTCGCTTACCTTTTAATCTATGGTCAGTTGCCCACAGAAGCCCAGCTGAAAAATTACAAGGCCAAGCTAAAATCATTAAGAGGTTTACCCCATTCTGTACGAAATATTTTAAAAAGTATCCCTGCTGCTGCCCATCCTATGGACGTTATGCGTTCTATGGTATCTGCGATCGGAAGCATCCAGCCGGAAAAAGATGACCACAATATTGCCGGAGCAAGGGATATTGCGGATAAATTACTCGCTTCTTTCGGTTCAGGATTATTATACTGGTATCATTACACCCACAATGGAAAAGAAATTGATGTGGAAACCGATGACGATACGATCGGAGGGCACTTCCTTCACTTACTCCACGGAAAGAAACCTTCTGATTCGTGGGCCAAGGCTATGCAGATTTCCTTAAACCTGTATGCAGAGCATGAATTTAATGCTTCTACTTTTACCAGCCGCGTTATTGCCGGAACAGGTTCTGATATTTATTCTGCTATCACAGGAGCTATCGGTGCTTTAAGGGGACCAAAACACGGAGGAGCCAATGAGGTTGCTTTTGAGATTCAAAGCCGTTACAATTCTCCGGATGAAGCGGAAGAAGACATCCGTAAACGTATTGCCAATAAAGAAGTGATCATTGGATTCGGACATCCGGTTTACACCATATCAGACCCTAGAAACGTTGTCATTAAAAAGGTTGCACAGGAACTTTCCGATGAAGCCGGAGATATGCTGCTGTTCAATATTGCCGAAAGACTGGAAACCATTATGTGGGACGAAAAGAAAATGTTCCCGAACCTGGATTGGTTCTCTGCTGTTTCTTATCATTTAATGGGAGTGCCAACCCTGATGTTCACTCCATTATTTGTTATTTCAAGAGTAACCGGATGGAGTGCCCATATTATCGAGCAAAGACAGGATGGAAAAATAATCCGCCCGAGTGCCAACTATACAGGCCCTGAAAACAAAGAATTTGTCCCGATCAGCAACAGAAAATAATTAAAAAATAAAGAATGAGAAGCACATTAAAGTTGACCACTTTAAACCTTCCATTTTCCTATAAAATTAAAACTATACAATGAGTTCACACATTTCAAATGAAAGACCGCAACCGGATAAAGTATTGGCAGATATTGCGGATTATGTACTAAACTATGAAATCAAAAACGACTTGGCCTGGAAAACGGCTCATTACTGTCTTTTAGATACCCTGGGGTGTGGGTTGGAAGCACTCACTTATCCAGCCTGCACCAAACTTTTAGGACCTATCGTAAAAGGAACCGTGGTTCCTCATGGGGCAAAGGTTCCCGGTACTCAGTTTCAGTTAGATCCCGTACAGGCAGCTTTCAATATCGGTGCTATTGTCCGTTGGCTGGATTTTAATGATACATGGCTGGCTGCTGAATGGGGGCATCCTTCCGATAATCTTGGAGGTATCCTGGCCACAGCAGACTGGTTATCCAGAACGCAGATTGCGGAAGGAAAGACCCCTTTAAAAATGAAGCAGGTGTTGGAAGCAATGATTATGGCGCATGAGATCCAGGGCGTGATGGCGCTGGAAAACTCTTTCAATAAAGTAGGTCTTGATCACGTGTTATTGGTAAAACTGGCTTCTACAGCAGTAGTGGGAAAATTGATCGGCCTAACCCGCGATGAATTGATTAATGCTGTTTCATTGGCTTTTGTAGACGGACAGTCATTAAGAACATACCGTCATGCCCCGAACACCGGTTCCCGTAAATCATGGGCTGCAGGTGATGCGACTTCAAGAGCCGTACGTCTGGCACTCATCGCCAAAACCGGAGAAATGGGTTATCCTTCCGTTCTAACTGCTAAAACATGGGGATTCTATGATGTTTCATTCAAAGGAAATGAATTTAAATTCCAGAGAGAATACGGTTCTTACGTCATGGAAAATGTATTATTTAAAATCTCTTTCCCTGCCGAATTTCATTCACAAACTGCCGTAGAAGCAGCCATGACATTACATCAGCAATTAAAAGACCTTGGAAAAACAACAGATGATATTAAAAAAGTAACGATCCGTACTCACGAAGCGGCTATCAGAATTATCGATAAAAAAGGACCTTTAAATAACCCTGCAGACCGTGACCACTGTATTCAGTATATGGTAGCAGTGCCTATGATTCACGGAAGACTGACGGCAGCAGATTATGAAGATAATATTGCTTCGGATCCTAGAATTGATCTTCTTCGTGATAAAATAGAATGTGTGGAAGACACTCAGTTTACCACAGATTATCACGATCCTGAAAAACGTTCCATCGCTAATGCGGTAACCGTAGAACTTCATGACGGAACGGTGTTGAATGAAATTGTGGTAGAATATCCTATCGGTCACAAACGGAGAAGAGAAGAGGGAATTCCCGAACTGATCAAAAAATATAAAGTCAATCTTGCCCGTATTTTCCCGGAAAAGCAACAGAAACTGGTATTGGAAAATTCTTTGGAATATGACAAACTCATCAGCCTTGATGTCAATGAATTTGTTGACCTGCTGGTAATTTAATACTAATGGAGAGTTGAAAATTGAAGGTTGAAAATGATGAATCTATATGGAACTGTACAAAAAACATAGTATTTTACTATCATTTTCAACTTTCGACTCTCCACATTCAATTCAAAAAACTATGTCGCAAAAAATAAAAATATTAATTGACGGAAATTTTCAGGACAGTAAAGCAACTGAATATCTTCCGGTAGAAAATCCTGCTACACAGGAGATTCTTGCAGAGGTTCCTTTAACCCACACAGAGGAGATAGACGAAGCTATTGAAGCGGCCCGTGAAGCTTTTAAAACCTGGAAAGAAGTAGCCACACCGGAAAGAGCCAGATTATTTCTTAAATATCAGCAACTCTTGAAAGAACATCAAAAAGAGATTGCTGAAATTCTGTCCCAGGAAAATGGAAAAACCTTTGCCGATGCTATGGGAGATGTTTGGAGAGGAATTGAAGTAGTGGAACATGCCTGCAATATTCCAAGCCTGATGATGGGAGAAACCGTAGAAAATGTAGCAAGGGGAGTGGATACCTACAGTTACATCCAGCCATTGGGTGTTTGTGCAGGAATTACCCCATTTAATTTTCCGGCTATGATTCCGTTATGGATGTTCCCGATGGCTGTTGCCTGTGGAAATACCTTTATTTTAAAACCTTCTGAGCAGACTCCCATGACTTCCATGAAAATGGCCGAGCTGTTTTTACAGGCAGGTTTTCCAAAGGGCGTTTTGAATATTGTTCATGGTTCGAAAGACCAGGTCAATCATATCCTCAACCATCCTGAAATCAAAGCAATTTCCTTTGTAGGATCCGTTCCGGTGGCAGAACATGTTTATCGTACGGGAACTGCCAATCTGAAGAGAGTTCAGGCTTTTGGAGGGGCTAAAAATCATATGGTGGTAATGCCTGATGCCAATAAAACCCAGGTGATCAATAATCTGGTGGGAGCTTCTTGTGGAGCAGCCGGCCAGCGTTGTATGGCGATCAGCGTTGCTGTTTTGGTAGGTGAGGCACAGCAGTGGGCTGATGATATCAAAAAAGCGTTAAGCACGATCAAACCTGGCGTATGGTCGGATGAATCTGCAGCATACGGTCCTTTAATCAATAAACAATCTAAAGAAAAAGTTTTAAGATTAATAAAATCGGCCTACGATCAGGGTGCTGAAGTCCTGTTAGACGGAAGCGACTGCCATGTTGAAGGCTATGAAAACGGATATTTTGTAGGTCCAACCTTGTTTAATAATGTTTCTGCAGAAATGGATATTTATCAAGAAGAAATCTTTGGACCGGCATTGTTGCTTTTAAAAGCAGAAACTTTAGATGAAGCTATTCGGATCATCAATGCGAATCCCTACGGCAATGGGACTTCCATATTTACCAATTCGGGAGCCGCAGCCAGAAAATTCCAGCACGAAATTGAAGTAGGGCAAATAGGGGTGAACCTTCCTATTCCCGTTCCGCTTCCGTTTTTCTCATTTACAGGATGGCGAAAATCATTCTTTGGCGATTTGCATTCCTACGGGAAGCAGGGAGTCCGTTTTTATACAGAAACCAAGACCATTACGGCACGATGGTTTGAAGAAGACGTACCGGGAGGTAATGTCAATATGACAATCAACCTTAAGTAGTTGAAAATTTAAAATGAATAATAGTCACGTTTTTCAACGCTCGTAGCCGGATTTTAATGCTAATATTTTAATTTCAATAAACCTAAAGATGGAATTTAACCTAAATGAAGACCAGCGGGCATTCCAGGATGCAGCCAGAAGATTTGCCGAAAAAGAACTCTTTCCATTTGCCTCTGAATGGGATGCGAAGAAGATATTTCCACGGGAAGCCATTACCAAAGCCGGAGCGCTCGGATTTTGCGGGGTTTATACCGGAGAGAAAAACGGAGGGCTGGGATTGTCCAGATTAGATGCCGCCATTATTTTTGAGGAATTAGCAGCTGCGTGCCCGTCCACTACAGCCTACATCACCATTCATAATATGGTTTCATGGATGATTGATCAGTTTGGAAAAGACCCTGTAAGGCAGCAGCTATGTCCTGAACTGGCTTCTGGAAGACTCTTAGGTTCCTATTGCCTTACAGAACCGGGATCGGGCTCTGATGCTGCCGGATTGAAAACAACAGCCGTAAAAAAAGGAAACAAATACATCATCAACGGAACAAAAGCTTTTATTTCAGGAGCCGGAGAAAGTGATATCCTCATTGTGATGGCCCGTACAGGTGATGAACCGGGAGCCAAAGGAATCAGCGCTTTCATTGTACCGGCACAGACAAAAGGAATCAGCTTTGGTGAAAAAGAAAAAAAATTAGGATGGAATACACAGCCGACCCGTTTCGTATTTCTGGATCACGTAGAAATCGATGAAAATTTTCTGCTGGGTAAACTGGGAGAAGGTTTCAAAATTGCATTGAAGGGTCTGGACGGTGGCAGGATCAATATCGGAACATGCTCAGTAGGAGCAGCCCAGGGAGCTATCAATCAGGCACAGCGATATATGCATGAAAGACAGCAGTTTGGAAAATCACTTTCCCAGTTTCAGTCTCTTCAGTTTAAAATAGCAGATATGGCCACTGAACTTGTCGCTGCCCGTCAGATGGTGCACCTTGCAGCATTTAAGCTTGATTCTCAGGATCCGAATGCGACAACGTATTGTGCCATGGCCAAAAGACTGGCTACAGATATGTCTTTTAATATTTGTAATGAAGCTTTGCAGATACTCGGAGGCTATGGATGTACCCAGGATTTTCCTGTAGAACGGCTGATGCGTGATGCACGGATACATCAGGTGGTAGAAGGAACCAACGAAATTATGAAGCTCGTTATTTCACGTAAAATGCTGGAAGAAGGAGCTACTTTACAAATCAGATAAGTAATAGTGGAAAAATGAGCAGCCTAGGAAATCGTTTGGACCAATAAAACTCAATGTTCCACTTTCAACTCTCAATTAAAAAAATGAATTTAGTATTAACCGAGATAAAAAATAAAGTAGGGTTTATCACCCTGAATTCAGAGAAAACGCTCAATTCTCTTTCATTACCGATGATCAAAGAATTGCAGAAAATCCTGACTGCCTGGAAAACTTCCGATGAAGTGATCTGTATATTCCTCCAGGGAGCAGGCGAGAAAGCCTTCTGTGCCGGTGGGGATGTACGAAAACTCTATGAAGCCATTATCCATCAGAGAAGTATTGATTCGACGCAGGTTCCCAAAGATTGCTATGATTTCTTTTCCAGGGAATATAAGGTAGATTTTGATATTCATACCTATCCCAAACCGGTAATTGTCTGGGGACACGGAATCGTCATGGGAGGAGGAATAGGCCTGATGGTTGGTGCTTCACATCGCATTGTAACGGAAAAAAGTAAACTGGCCATGCCTGAAATTACCATCGGACTTTATCCTGATGTAGGCGGAACCTGGTTTTTAAATAAAATGCCTTCTGCCTATGGGATGTATATGGGACTGACCGGAACCCGATTAGACGGTCCCGACTGTGTTTTTCTGGGACTGGCCGACTATTATGTGGAATCCTCTTCAAAAGAAGCCATTATCAAAGCCTTAGAACATACAGACTGGAAAAATGACCCTCATACCACCGTTTCTGGAATTCTTACCACCGTTTCCCGTGAATTTGTTATTCCGGAATCTCAGGCAAAGGCTCATGAGCCGTTTATCCGTTTGTTTGAAGACGTAAGTTCTGCAGAGCAGTTTAAAGAACTGCTTTCCAATTATTCCGATAAAGATGAATGGATCAATAATGGTTTAAAAAGTCTTGAGGCCGGTTCACCAAGCTCTGCACACGTTATTTTCAGACAGCTGCAGCGAGGAAAAAGCTTAAGCCTGGAAGAAGTATTCCAATCGGAACTGAATCTTTCCTGCCAATGCTGTCTTCATCCTGATTTTGCAGAAGGGGTGAGGGCTTTACTGGTAGACAAGGACCTTTCACCCAAATGGCACCCTGCAACATGGAATGAAATCACTGAGGAATGGATTAACTCGTATTTTAAATTGAAAATTGATAATGGAAAATTTAAGAACTTTTGGTCAATTTTAATTATCAGACTGACCTTTTAAGGTCTTTACAATGGATACAAGTAGCCTGACCAATTCTTCGGATTTAGGAAATATTGAATGATAAATTGATATATCAAGTATGCCACTATCTTTTAATAATTGTAGCCAATATAATGTCTCATTTGCCTCTTTGAGAGAGATATTCATTTTATGGAGAAAGTCTTTAGTACTCTGTGCATGCTCTGCTTCCCGTATCAAAGCCCCAAGGGCTGTTCCTGAACGTAGAAGTTGTTTTGACAGGATAAATTCTTTTTTATCAGAATATAGATATTGATATACTTTGATTATTTCTAAGGCAAATGAATAGGATTTATTCAAAATAATATTTTCTTTCATATTTGGTTTTTCTCAAATTTAAAAAATAACCCGTTATGATTTCCATCAATCTCAACTATTAACTTCAAGTCTATAATTTTCAATTTTCAACTTTTAACTTTCAATTAAATAATCATGTCAAATATAGCATTCATAGGATTAGGAAATATGGGTGGCCCGATGGCTGCCAACCTTATAAAAAAAGGGCATCACGTTATTGGTTTTGATCTTTCAGATTCAGCATTACAACTACTGGCTTCCGCAGGAGGACAAACCGCAGATTCAGCGGTGGCTGCAGCAAAAGGGGCAGATATTATAATCTCGATGCTGCCTTCCGGTAAGCATGTTGCGGAATTGTATACAGAAGAGTTTATAAGCCAGCTGAAACCCGATACTTTATTGATCGACAGCAGTACCATTGATGCCGTTACGGCCCGTTCTGTAGCTCAGTTGGCGGCTTCTAAAGGTTGCAGAATGATTGATGCGCCGGTTTCCGGGGGAACCGGTGGTGCTCAGGCCGGAACCCTTACTTTTATAGTGGGAGGAAAGCAGGAAGATTATGAAAAAGCACGTCCCGTTCTGAAATGTATGGGACAAAATATTTTTTATGCCGGGACATCAGGAGCCGGTCAGGTGGCTAAAATCTGTAATAATATGCTCCTGGCAATTCATATGATCGGCACTTCAGAAGCAATTAATCTGGGAATCAAGAATGGTCTGGACCCGAAGATTCTAAGTGAGATTATGCAGAAAAGTTCCGGTAAAAACTGGTCTCTGGAAGTCTATAATCCTTATCCGGGAGTCATGGAAAATGCTCCGGCATCCAGGGAATATTCAGGAGGTTTCGCTGTAGATCTTATGACCAAAGACCTCGGACTGGCCGCAGAAGCAGGATTGGAAAGCAAAACATCAACTCCTTTAGGAAACACGGCATTGAATCTTTACAGAATGTGGAGCGATGCCGGAAACGGGAAAATTGACTTTTCAAGTATCATTCAATTCTTACATAAAGCTGGGAATTAAAGGAGCTTCCTTCATCATGTTCAATATATAACTTTCAACTTAACATCATGGAATTTGAAACATTAATATACCAACAAAACAACCATGTCGGTGTTGTAACCATCAACCGGCCACAGGCATTAAATGCTTTAAACGAAAAGGTTTTACAGGAGCTTGCTTTATTGGCCGGCCATATTAAATCTGATAAAAATATCCGTGTGCTGATCATTACCGGTTCCGGAGAAAAGGCTTTTGTAGCAGGAGCCGATATTAAAGCGATGCAGAAGATGACTCCTCAACAGGCGGAAGAATTTTCAATCACAGCCCAAACAGCATTTAATGCCATTGAATCTCTGCCATTTGCCGTGATTGCAGCCGTTAATGGCTTTGCATTGGGCGGCGGATGTGAACTTGCTTTGTCCTGTGATATTATTTTAGCGAGCGAAAAAGCAAAATTCGGACTTCCTGAAGTTAGTCTGGGATTGCTGCCATGTTTTGGAGGGACACAACGTCTTCCAAGAGCAGTAGGACTTTATAAGGCAAGAGAGATGGTGTTTTCGGGAGAATTTTATTCTGCCCTGCAATGCAGGGAATTTGGTTTTGTCAATCAAGTGATTGCCCCGGAAGATCTTTTGAACGAAGCGCAGAAATTGGCTGAAACAATTGCTTCCCGAGGACCTGTAGCCGTTGCAAAGGCAAAACAATCCCTAAATACCGGGTTTGAATTGCACATTAACGACGGGCTGAAACAGGAAGCCGCCTTGTTTGGAGAATTATTTTCAACAGAAGATCATCACGAAGGGATAAGTGCCTTCATAGAAAAGAGAGAGCCTCATTTTAAAGGAGAATAAATACAGTATTTTTTGTTTTTTAACAGTAGAAAAAATAGAAAATAAATCTTAAAAATTATGGAAACTGAAATTTGTACATTATTGGAATTGTATAGAATTCCAGATTGCAGGTCACAGATTTTCCATTTTTTACCATTCGATATTTGATTGCCCGGAAGAAATTCCGGGTTTTTATTTTGTCAATGCTAAATTCCGCCCATTACGTACATGTTTTCCATCGTAGGAACTGCGCTTCCGCCTTGTTTCTCGAGAGTAATGGCGAATGCCTGAGCTTTTGGAATATTGGCCAGTGCAATTTTGGTATCCTTTTCTTCGGTGTACATTCCTGCATTGACGGGTTTTCCGTCTTCGATTGCCCAAAGCTGGTATTGCATTCCTTCAGGTGCTTTTGGGAGATTTTCAGCATTCAGGTAGACCTCTTTTGTTTTTTTATCCCAGAAAACCATCGCTTTTGAATCGGCGTGTTTTTCTACGCCTTTGAGCATTACCATCTGCATGTCAGGATTAGAAAACATTTCCATTTTCCTGTTCATCTTTTGCATGGCAATATCCTGAGATTGCTTTTCAGCCTTCATTTTTGCTATTTCCTCTTTTGTTTCGGATTGGGTATTCATCCAGAAAAGATTGCCTCCAATACTTAATAAAAATAATACGGAAGCAGCGATAGCAAAGATTTTCCAGTTGCTGTTCCCCTGAATTTTAATTTCTTCCTGAGGTTTTGCTGCAGGAATATCTGTAGAAACGACAGGTTTTATTTCTTCAGTCGTCTGTTCCTGTTGGATTTTATTCCAGATTTTAGATTTTAAATCGCCTGGAGGTGTTACAGCCTGCGCTGTAGCAAGATGTTCCAAAGTGAGTTGAGCTTCTTCAAAAGCCGCTTTTACTTCAGCATTATTCTTCATCACACACTCCAAAATCCCCGCTTCCTCAGGAGAAGCATGGCCTAGAATATAAGATTCTATAATTCCGGATGATATGTATTCTTTAGTGTTCAATTTATTGATAATCTTTAAGCAAATCTTTTAATTTCATCAATGCATTCCGCATTTTCGTTTTTACCGTTCCCAGCGGTATCTTCAGTTTTTCGGATATTTCGTTTTGGGTGTATCCCTGATAATAAGCCAGATTGATAAGTTCCTGTTTATCAATTTCCAGTCCTTCAAGCACATTATTAAATCCGATATAGTCGGATGATTGGTTGGTGGTAGAAAGCTCTGTGGTATTATATACGAAATCCGGAAGCGGTTGGTTCTTCAATTCGTTCTGAAAACCTTTTGATTTTAAATAATCGATGGCGGTATTGCGGGCAATATTGATCATCCAGGTATAAAATCTGCCTTTGGCAGCGTCATACTGGTGAATGGAATTCCAGATTTTTACAAAAACATCCTGAATGATTTCTTCAGTGTATTCTTTAGACTGAACAATTCGAAGGATCACACCATATAATGCCCCGGAATAGTGGTCATACAAATGATGAAAACCTGCCTCGTTTTTTTCTTTAAGTAAAACGATAAGTTCCTCTTCAGAATAGTTTGTTTTAATAGTTCTTGTTTTTCATTCCAAATGTAATAAAATTATAGATATGACCAATAAATTTTAAAAATTCTTTTGTTTAATTCCATTTTCATTAAAAATGTTAATTCTATCCCGTGTTTTTTATCTGAAGTAACAATAAAAATATGCCGTAACCTTTAATAGTTAATTAAAAAAATAATGTTTTGGATGTTGGATGTAAAAATAAATAACTGTTTTTCAGTTATTTAAATAAATAGTTGCATTTTTTAAATCTAAATAAAAACCTTCCTCGTAAATGAAATTAAGAACACAAAATTTCATATTAATTAAAAAAATCAACGCAATGAACACACAATCAAAAATCACAGTTTTAGCAATGGTAGCTTTATCATTTGCTTTTAGCGGGAAGGTAAATGCACAAACGATGAAAGAAAAAACGGTAATGGTAGGTGGAGCTGCCATGTATCCGTCTAAAAATATTATTGAAAATGCGGTGAATTCCAAAGACCACAAAACACTTGTTGCTGCTGTAAAAGCTGCCGGTCTGGTAGAAACATTACAAGGCGCGGGTCCATTCACGGTTTTGGCACCTACAGATGCTGCATTTGCCAAACTTCCGAAAGGAACCGTAGAAAATCTGGTGAAGCCGGAAAATAAAGCCACGCTTACCAAAATACTGACTTATCATGTTTTATCAGGAAAGTACAGTGCTAAAGACATATGGGCTGCGGTAGCTGCAGGAAAAGGAAAAAGTATGATGAAAACAGTAGAAGGAGAGGATGTTACATTCTGGACAAAAGGTAAAGATCTTTATATCAAAGATGCCAAAGGAAATAATGCAAAAGTGACCATCGCTGATGTGAACCAATCTAATGGTGTGATTCATGTGATAGATACGGTGTTAATGCCATAGTTTTTTTGAGCAGCATAATGTTTATGCTGCTTTTCTTATATCAAACACTTAAAAAATAAATATTATGAAAAAAACAATTCAGGTTTCTAATCAGGGTGCAACCCTGGATACCAGCAGAAGAAACTTTTTAAAATTAAGTGGAATAGGTCTGGCTGTAGCGGGACTTACCATCATAGGCTGTACAGATGATGATAATTTTCAGGATCCGGGCAACAGTGCAGTATTCGACCTCGGAACAGGAGATGTGGCAATATTAAATTATGCCTATGCTCTGGAGCAACTGGAAGCAGATTTCTATACGAAAGTGGTCAATAATTTTTATTCAGGGATTTCCAGTATTGAAAAAGAGATCTTTACAGATCTTTATCATCATGAGGTAGTGCATCGTGATTTCTTTAAGGCAGCCATTAGTGGTGTGACTCAAAATGTACTTCCTAAACTGGAATTTCAGTATTCTAACGTCAATTTTAACGACAGGAATTCTGTATTAGCAACTTCAAAAGCATTGGAAGACACGGGAGTAGCCGCTTATAACGGGGCCGGAAAATATATTTCCAATCCGGATTACCTGGTGATTGCCGGAAAAATAGTTTCAGTAGAAGCAAGGCACGCTTCAGCTATAAGAAATCTGATCAATCCCGGATCTGCGGATTTTTCCGGAGATGATGTCATTGACGCCAACGGGCTGGATCTGGCCAAAGAACCTAAAGACATCGTGATGGCTGCAGGAGGATTTATCAAAACACCTTTCACATGGAAAGAAAGAGGTATTAATTAATCATTCACCCTTAAATCTTATTATTATGAATATTCTTAAATTACTAGATAAGCTTTCCCATGATAAATTCTTTACCACGGAAGCCACAAGATTAGACGCTATCACCAATATTTCTGCATTCGGTAAAAAAGCGGCCGTCGCTTCAGTTCCTCTTGGGCTGGCAGGGATGATGGCTTCGCCTGCAAAGGCAGAAACACAGAAAATTCAGGGAACTTCAACCTTTTTAAAAAGCACGTTAACCGATGCTTTACAACTGGCCCTGGTGCTGGAATACCTGGAAAACGAATATTACAGTATGGGATTATCTAAAGCAGGATTGATCCCTAATTCCGACAGAGCGGTTTTTATGCAGATTTCAAAACACGAATCTGCGCATGTCAATTTTTTAAAGAGCACGTTGACTTCTTTAGGAACCACACCCGGTGCAAAGCCCAATTTTGACTTTACAGCCAATGGAAATTTTTCCCCGTTTACCGATTATAACCAGTTTCTTATTCTGGCTCAGGCTTTCGAAGACACTGGTGTAAGAGCATATAAAGGGCAGGCAGGAAATGTAATGTCTAATAAAGTGGTCCTGCAGGCGGCTTTACAGATTCATTCCGTAGAGGCAAGACATGCTTCTCAGGTAAGAAGAATGAGAGCCAACAAAGGCTGGATAGAGTTGGCCAACGGCGGAAATATGCCTTCTTCCACCAACGCAGTGTATGCAGGAGAAGATAATACCAATCAGGCAGGCTACAATACTGCAACTTTATTTGGAGCCGCTGCGGGTTCTGCAGCATATGATGAAATTCTAAGCGGAAGCGATGCTCAGACGATCGCTTCCTTATTTATAGTTTAGTGGTGTGATATTTTGACTAAGATGATGTACCCCTTTTCCAAAAAGTATGGAAAAGGGGTATTTGTTTTATAGGTAAGGAAAAATATATTATGCTTTTTTGCGACGGCCGGAAACTTTACGATCCAGATCTTTGATATCCTGTCTCAGTTCGCGGAACATTTCTTTGAAATTGTAGCTTTCATAATCGCCGGGCTCAAAATCTTCAGGGAAAATACCTGAGGCGTACTGCCAGATTTCCACTACTTCATCAAAAGGAATATCATAAGGTTCATAGAAAGAATTATCTGCACTTACACAGATTGAACTGTCTTTTCTTTCTTTAAAACGTTTATAGGTAATCCCGTCGTTCAATGTTACAAAAACATACGTCTTACCAGGCTTCAGGTCGTTGATACCTTCTACATATTTTCCTACAATATAGGAACCGCTTCTGAATGGCGGCATAGAATCCCCGTCTGCCGGAAAGGCTCTGTATTTACCATTGGTAAGAAAGGGGAGTGCAATTCTTTGCAGGCTCTCAATATATTCCACATCACTATAGCCTTCCAGATATCCCATGGATGCTTTCTGAGGAATGATTTCAATAGTGTCATTTCCCAGATCGTCTACAGCAACAGGAAGAACGATCCTGTTATCCGGAAGCTTCATCATTTCATCCATAGGATATTTCTGAATATCTACGGACAATAACAAATCGATACTGGTGTGAAAGTATTTGGAAATTTTAATCAGCAGCTCAATAGGAGGTTCAGAGATTCCGTTTTCGTATTTGGAATATCGTACACGGGAAATCATCAGTTCATCGGCTACATTCTGCTGAGAGAGCTTTCTTCTGGCTCTTAAAAAGCGTATATTATTTGAAAAAATTGACATTGTTAAAAGTATGTCAGCAAAAATACAAAATTTGCTTCCTAATATCAATCATAAGAGCAGCTTTTACCAATGAAATAATCAAATTCAATTTTTGAAACTGTTTATAACAATATATAAGCTTAAAAAAGAGATGAATTCTTTTAGTTTCGTTGTCATAACAATCATTAATTCATTTTGAGAAAAATTTATCAATATATGTTATTTGTTTAAAAATTAATAACTCTAAATTTTCAAATTTGAGATATGTTTTTTAACTTTTAGAAAATCAATCAGATATAAAACAAAATGACTTTTGCATTAAATTTCCTTTATATTAATGAAATATTAAATTATATAAATGATACATTAATTTATTCAAAAAAATATAGCGTTGTATTATTTTTATTCCTATATTCGTGATGTATTAATCATATAAAATTATAGTTATGAAAAACTTAAAAAAATTAGACAGAAACCAAATGAAATCAATTTCTGGTGAAGGACTTCTTGATCCAATCGGACAACTAATCGGAGGCGTTGTAGGCGCTGTGGGAGGTGTTGTTGGAGGCATCGGAGGTGTTATTGGTGGAACTGTAGGTGGTGTTGTAAATGTTTTAGAAAACGGACTATGCCAAGTACAGTGCGAAGTTAACCATGTAATCCACATCAGAGTACTTAATTGTGGAGCAAGAACTTGCTAAGACAACAAAATTAAAAATTTACTACCGCTCTTTCAGGGCGGTTTTTTTTTGCCTTACAACCAGACGGTAAATATATTGCAATCAGTATGTTTATTAAGCTTTAAAACAAATAGTTACCGGTTGAGCAAAGGATAAACGTGTTCTATGCTGTTATTTTTTTATTGCAACATTGTTGCGTTAAAAGATAAAATTATCTAGCTTTGCCGGATTATTAAAGCATGTGTACATGAAAAAAACCGTTATTTTTTTGATAGGAAGTGGGTTGATTTCTTCTCCTTCTGTTTTAAAAGCTCAGAAACAGACTACTCAAAAGACCGTACAGGACATAGAATCTGTAGAAGTACAAGGAAGACTGCATCACGAGGTCACCAATATTCCCAGGAAGACCCTGGATTTCATCCAGTCCAATACGTTAGGGGAAACCTTGAGGAAAATTCCGGGGATCCAAAATTCCGGATATGGGCCTAATGCCGGAGCTCCGGTAATCAGAAGCCTCAGTGGCAACAGGGTTCGGGTACTTGAAAACGGAATGTCCGTTAATGACCTTTCAGGAATAAGCCCGGATTTTAATATGGATATTGAAATGGATAATGTGCAGAGCATCAATGTTTACAAAAACTCTGCGTCGGTATTATATGGAGGAAAAGCAATAGGAGGAGCCATAGATATTGAAACCAATTATATTCCCCGGCAGATTCCCGATAAAAAATTTAATCTCAATGCCATGTTGGAAGGTGGAAGCAATAGCGGTCAAAGACAGGCTTTTTCAGCTAAAGGTGCCCTTACTAAAAACTGGGTTCTCACTGTGGGAGCAAGTAATCAGAAACAAGATATTGTAAGAATTCCGGGAAAATCGAAAGACAGCCGGTGTTATGATCCGAATCTGGTGGGTTTCAACAGTATTCTTCAGTCATTATGCCAGCTCAATGTTGATTCCAGAAATGTACTAAATACCAGTCTTTTTCCTTATATCAGCCAGTTTGCCATTGATCATATGATAGAATATGAACTTTCGCAGGATGATCTTTATACTTTTAGCCCGACGTATTATAATCCTTCGGACGGCAAATATTATCCAAATCCTAAAAATGATAAATACATCCCCGGACAGGATCCTTCAAAAGACCGTTACAGAAGTGAGGTGAACAGCATCAATGACATTGTTCCCACAAAAGACGGTGTCATTCCCAACAGCCATTCCGAAAGCAATTCCTTCTATATCGGAACCAGTTATATTGGGAAATCCTTCTACTTGGGAGGTGCTTATCAAAATTCATATTCTTATTTTGGTGTTCCCGGATACGCAATGCCCAAAATGCCGGCCCATACTCACGGCAAACCTCAGAAAAAGATAGACTATTTACCGATCAATATCAAGAGCCTTTCTCATAAAGCAATATTTGAATCCGCGTATAATTTCAATAATTTCCCGATTGCCGGTATAAAACTGAATTATATGGGCGTTTTTTCAAAAAATACGGAACTTCTTGAACGATACAGAGCCAATCAGTTTATCATACAACAACATAACGGCCGTCTTGAAATAGCTCAGAAAAAACTCAAATTCCTGACCGGAACCACAGGTGTGGAGATGCAATACAGAAATATGGACGGAAAAGGCAGTCAACGATACCTGCCCAATACCATCAGTCGTGAGATCGGAATTTTCACCATGCAGCATCTTGATTTCAATTTTCTAGAATTGGATCTGGGGTACCGGAATGACCATGTACAACGCAGAGCCGAAGCAGATAACACGTACAAAAGAAGCCGTGGACTTTCCGGAGGAAATCTTACCGGGAGAGATTTTACCCTCCACCAGCTCCATGCCGCAGCCCAATGGAATATCTTTAAGAAAGCTTATCTGAAAATACAGTATAACCATTCGGAAAGAGCTCCTGAAGTGAACGAGCTGTACTCGGGAAACAACCATTTTGCCATCCTGACGGAAGAAAACGGAGATGACAGACTGGATAAAGAAACTGCAAATACGATAGAAATAGGAGGCGGACTTAATTTAAAAAACCTTCGCTTGTCTGCCAATTGGTATCACACCCATTATAAAAATTATATTTATCTGGCTCATACCGGGCTGTCACGGGAAGTTTTCCTGGTTAAGGAATGGCGTTCTGATGATACCGAAATCAATGGAATAGAGGCGGAAGCAGCTTATAAAATCGATCTTCAGAAGTTGGGAAAATGGGAGATAGGCTCTTATTATGACCTGGTCAGAAACATAAGTGTTGCCGACAGTTCTATCAGGAAATGGAGTGACGGAGATTATATGCCCAATATGCCTACAAGCCGTTTCGGTTTCAGCCTGACGGGAAGTATACGGAATTTCAGCATCAACGTAGGGCTGGACCATTACTTAAAACAAAAATATTTAGGAAAAAATATTAATCCGGAGCTTCCTATGCCGGCATTTTCTCTTCTTAATGCCCGTATTGCCTATGAGGATAGCAGTCTGAAAATAGGAAGTATAGAGTATTATATCTCAGGAAGCAATCTTTTAAATACAGAAGCCAGACTTCAGAATTCCCAATTGAAATTTCTGAGCCCCATGGCCGGAATTAATGTTTCTGTGGGCGTGAAAATCAAAATAACATAATTATATTATTCCATCCGTTGTTATCAATAATAAATGTAAAACTGATAGCAACGGATTTTATCTGACCAATCGAAACGTCATATTAATACGGGGTTTCATAGGCCATGCAGACTTCGCAATCCGATGCTCCCAGTTCATCTGAAGATCGCCTTTCATAATCAATAATGAGCCATGCGGAAGAGGCAGGCTGTATTTATTGGAATGATCTTCTACGCTTCTGAAATCAAAATTCCGGGTTTGCCCAAGGCTTACAGAAGCGATGACGGGACGGTTTCCCAACTCACTTTCCTTATCCCGATGCCAGGCTACGGAATCATTTTTATCCCGATATAAATTTAATAATACAGAATTGAAAGTGTATCCTGTGGATTTTTCAATACGATGCTTGATTTCCAGTAATTCCGGTAACCATGGATGAGCCACGAAACGATTGTCGCCCAGCTGGTAGGTTTTCTTTTCATCGCCATACCATGCTGTTAAACGTGGGGTTAAGACCATTTTGTCATACATTTTCTGTGTTCTCTGTTTCCACGGAACTTTTTCCATCAGAAGCTCCACAAGCTCTGAAGCCTCAGTTTCGGTTAAAAAATGTTCTGTATATTCCAGCAATTCTTTCGGAAATTGATAATAGTCCTGGGGGTTGAATAAACTAAGCTGTTCCATTGTTAAATCATTTACTTTTTTCCGGAAACTTTATCTTCCAGCTCCCGGATGTCTTTTTTAAGTTCGAAAAACATTTCTTTGATATCAGTATGCTCCGAATGCTCAGGTTCAAAATCTTCAGGAAAGATCCCCGAAGCATACTGCCATATTTCTATAATCTCCTCAACAGGAATATCATATGGCTCATAAAATGCATTATCCGCACTTACACGGACTTTATCTTCTGACCGGTTGATCAAACGTTTGTAGATAATCCCGTTATTCATTGTAATGAAGACATATGTTTTTCCGGATTTCAAATCTTCTGTTCTTTCTATATATTTTCCTACGATATAAGAACCTTTCTTAAAAGGAGGCATAGAATTATCACCTGCGGGGAATGCCCTGTATTTACCATGCATTAAAAAGGGGAGAGCAATTCTTTGAAGACTTTTTATGTATTCCACATCACGATAGCCTTCCAGATATCCTATAGATGCCTTTTGTGAGACAATTTCTATCATATTATTACCCGAGTAATCTACTGTCAGAGGCAGAATAACTCTGTTATCAGGTAGTGTAGACATTTCTTTTGCCGGATATTTTCTGATATCTACCGAGACCAGGAGGTCTATACTCACATGGAAAAGCTTAGAAATCCTGACCATCAGATCAATAGAAGGTTCTGATCTTCCATCTTCATAGGAGGCATATCGGGAACGGGTGATGGCTAAAGTATCGGCCAGCTCCTGTTGGGTTTTTTCTTTCTTTCCTCTTAAAAACCTTATGTTATCTGCGAAAATTGACATTGTTACAAAAAATATCAACAAAAATACAAATTTTGTTCAAAAACGTAACTAAATTTGTACCATGGAACGTGCGATTGTACATATGGACCTGGATACATTTTTTGTATCCTGTGAAAGGCTGAATAACTCAAAGCTTCACGGAATCCCTCTGATCATAGGAGGTGGCGACCGTGGAGTAGTGGCCTCATGTTCCTATGAAGCCAGAAAATTCGGGGTGCGTTCAGCGATGCCGATCCGTATGGCACTCAGGCTTTGTCCTGATGCCAGAGTTATCAGAGGGGATCATGAAATGTACTCTAATTTATCACATCTTGTTACAGAAATTATCCAAAGTAAAGTTCCTGTGATGGAAAAAGCCAGTATTGATGAGTTTTATCTCGATTTATCCGGGATGGATAAATTTTTTGGCTGCTATCAATGGACAAAAGAAATAGCCGAGACCATTACCAAAGAGGCAGGTCTTCCGATAAGCTTTGCACTGTCAACCAATAAAACGGTATCCAAAATCGGAACCGGAGAAGCCAAACCTGTAGGAAGGATGGAAATCAAAGAATTGGAAGTTCAGCCGTTTTTGAATCCTCTATCTATCAAAAAAATCCCAATGGTGGGCGATAAGACCTTTCAATTGTTATCAAGAATAGGAATACGGACGATTCATACCTTATCTGAAATGCCGGTACTCGTTCTGCAGCAGATGATTGGAGCCAACGGAAAAGAACTCTGGAAAAAAGCCAATGGGATTGATGAAAATCCTGTTGTCCCATATTCGGAAAGAAAATCAATTTCTACGGAAAGAACTTTCACTTCCGATACGATGGATATTATAGAATTGAAAAGATTACTGACAGGAATGGCCGAGCAATTGGCTTACCAACTGAGAAAAGAAAAATGGCTGACTTCTACGGTTACCGTAAAAATAAGATATGCCAATTTTGATACGGAAACCAAGCAATGCAAAGTAGCCTACACATCCGCCGATCATACATTGTCCAGAGTTGCCCTTGATCTTTTTAACAAAGCCTATACCCGAAGAATGAGACTTCGCCTGATAGGCCTTCGGTTTACAGGGTTGGTACATGGAAATCACCAGATGAACCTTTTTGAGGATACGGAAGAACAGATGAGCCTCTATCAAACTATGGACGCCATCAAAAACAGATTTGGAGCAGGTGCTGTAGGAAGGGCTTCCGGCTTCGATTTTGAAAAATAGAAGTTTATAATCAATACATTATGTTTCTCAACTGCCATTCATATCATAGTCTTCGTTATGGAACTTTATCCATAAAAGTATTAGTAGAACAGGCCCAAGCTTTAGGGATCAAAGAGCTTGTACTTACTGATATCAATACCGTTACAGGAATTTATGAATTTAAAAAACAATGTGAAGACAAAGGGATAAAACCTATTCCCGGCGTTGAAGTAAGAAAGGATGGGAAACTTCTTTATGTAGCCATAGCCGGAAAGTTCTCAGGAATTGGGGAGATCAACAAAGTCATTACTGATCATCATTGCAATGGTAAAGAGCTGGATGAAAGGGCTCCTGAATTGAAGGATGTATGGATTGTCTATCCGATGAGCAATATTCCTTCCGGATTGAAAGACAATGAGTGTATAGGTGTCAGGACAGATGAATTAAACTTTCTGATACGTCCCGAATATAAAAAACATATTTCTAAAATGGTTGTTCTTCATCCCATTACTTTTAGTACCGTTGAAGAGTATGAATTGCATAAAATTCTCCGGGCTATTGATCATAACACCTTGCTCTCCAAGCTTACCAAAAGAGAAGTTTGCCGCAGATCTGAATATTTTGTTCCGGAACAGCATATTGTAAAAGCATTTGAAAGATACCCACAGATTATTGAAAATACAAAACGTATTCTTGAACAAAGTAACTTTGAATTTGATTTTGAAAAGGTAAAGAACAAACAATATTATACAAAATCGAAAGCGTCCGATGTAAAACTCCTTAGAAGGTTAGCTTATCTGGGGCTAAATAAACGCTATGGAAAGGATCACGACATCGCAAAAGAAAGAGTTGAAAAAGAGCTGCAGGTTATTGATGAGCTCAACTTTTGTGCCCATTTTCTGATCACATGGGATATTATCCGCTATAGCAACAGCGTGGGTTTTATGCATGTAGGACGTGGAAGTGGGGCCAATTCTATTGTCAGCTACTGCCTGGGGATTACAGATATCTGTCCTCTGGAACTTGATCTTTATTTTGAGCGGTTTCTGAATCTTAACCGCCAGGTACCACCGGATTTTGATATCGACTGGAGCTGGCAGCACAGAGATACTATATTAGAATATATTTTCAATAGATATGGCAAAGACCATGTTGCTTTTTGCGGAACCAATGTAGAATTTAAATACAAATCAATTTTCAGGGAAGTCGGAAAAGTTTTTGGTTTACCCAAGGAGGAACTGGATGATCTGACCAGCAAATCAGCAGAAAGACATGATCCGAATTCTGTGGTAAAATTAGTCGAGAAATACGGTAAGTTATTGGAAAAATTTCCTAACCAAAGAAGCATGCATGCCTGCGGGATCCTTATTTCGGAAGAGCCTATTACCCATTATACTGCATTAGAAATGCCACCTAAAGGGTTTCCGATTGCTCAGTTTGATATGAATGTGGCGGAAGACATCAAAATGGAAAAGCTTGATATTCTGTCTCAACGAGGACTTGGAACCATTAAAGACACCGTAGATCTGATAAAAAAAACAAGAGGGATTGATATTGATATCTGGGACACCAGGATTTCCAAAGATGAACCGAAGGCCAGCGCATATCTGGCGATAGGAAAAACTATAGGCTGCTTTTATATAGAATCTCCTGCAATGAGGGGATTATTAAGAAGACTAAAATGTAATAATTACAGAATCCTGGTGGCAGCTTCCTCAATTATCAGACCTGGAGTTGCCCAAAGCGGAATGATGCGTGAATACATATTCAGGCACAATCATCCTGACCAATTTGAGTATTTTCATCCCATATTTGAAGAACATCTGAAGGAAACGTACGGGATCATGGTATATCAGGAAGATGTCCTGAAAATTGCCCAGTATTTTGGAGGATTGTCTCTGGCCGACGGTGACATTTTACGCAGGGCGATGAGCGGAAAAGGTCGTTCAATTGAAAAACTTCAGGAGGTAAAAGCTAATTTTTTTGAAAAATGCAGAAAAAAGGGACATTCGGAAGCGCTTACCGCTGAGGCCTACAGACAAATCGAGTCATTTGCCGGATATTCTTTCTGTAAGGCCCATTCGGCGTCTTATGCCGTGGAAAGTTATCAAAGCCTTTATCTGAAAGTATATTATCCGTTGGAGTTTATGGTTTCTGTGATCAATAATCAGGGAGGTTTTTATCGTACGGAAGTTTACATCCATGAAGCAAAAATGTCGGGAGGGAATATTCAGGCGCCCTGCGTTAATGCCAGCGAATACCAGACAACCCTGAGAGGAACGGATATTTATCTGGGGCTTATGCTTCTGGAAGGCCTCGAAAAAAGGGTAGCCCATGGTATTGTTGAAGACCGTGAACAAAACGGGAAATATAAATCGCTGGAAGATTTTATCCGTCGTATTCCTGTGGGAATTGAAACGATTCAGACACTGATCTTTATTGGTGCATTCCGTTGTACCGGAAAACCTAAAAATGAACTGCTGGTTGAAGCACGGTTGTTGTTGGTAAATTTTAAACCTGAACAAAGAGGGCTGATGCTGATTGAGGAACCTGTAAAGGAATTCGAACTTCCTCAATTGAAACGAGAGCCATTTGAAGATGCTTTTGATGAAATCGAACTGATTGGTTTTCCGGTTTCATGCAGTCCTTTTGATTTACTGCAAACGAAATACAGAGGTTCTGTTTTTGTAAAAGACTTGTTGCAGTATCATAAAAAACAGGTGAAGATGCTGGCTTATCTCATTGCAAGAAAGCATGTTCCCACCAAAAAAGGAACCATGTATTTCGGAACCTGGATTGATGTGAATGGTGATTATTTTGATACGGCACATTTTCCGGATAGTCTGAAAAATTATGATTTTCAGGGAGGTGGCTGCTATTTATTACTGGGAACGGTAGAGGTCGATTTCCATTTTCCAACAATAACGATTCATAAGATGGCAAAAATGCCGATGATTCCTGATCCGCGCTATGCGTATGATAAAGAAAAACAATTTGATATTCACCGGCAGATTAAAGAGGATGTAAGCATGACTTTCAGAAAACCTTATCCGCAGGAGCATGAGATAGGGTTGCCAAGAAGTAGAACACTGTAAAACAACCGGAGATCATAAAAGGGTAGAAGTATCCTATATTCTCTTTCCATTTATTCACAGGAATGTAAAAATAATACGTGAAAAATTTTATTACGACACGTTCTGACGCTGTGCATCTATATCTTTGTATAAGAGATAAGATCAATAATTACAGGAAGTTATTATCCTGAACTGAATTTTAGCTTTACATATACTTCAGTTTAAACTAAAATTAATTTCTTAGTTTTTTAAAATAACACTTATTTTTGGGAAATTTTTTAAATTATGTATAAAAAACAACTAGTAACCATTTTTCTTTTTATTTTTTTCAGTTCTTATGCACAGACTGAATTTATTACTTTGTGGAAACCGAATATAAACGGTACAGTCACCAATGCAATATCATTTGGCGGTACCGGAACCAGCTACACAATTCAATGGGAAGAAATAGGATATCCCCAACATAGTGGAGTCCTTAATTCTGTCACATCCAATAGCAACAGTCCTATTACCATTTCTTTTGGTCCATCTTTAAATACCAGTCCTCTTCAGGCCACCTACAGGCTGAAGGTGTCAAACGGGAGCGGATTGTTTTACGGATTCAGAGCGGGTACAACCACAATCGGTACTTTTCCCAATTTGCAACTTGTCGAAGTCAGTCAATGGGGTGATACTATTTGGCTTCAGCAATTTAACGGAGGATTTGCGAGCTGTCCAAACCTTAATGTAACGGCTACGGATACTCCTAACCTGACACAAATAAACAATGTGTCGCAAATGTTCTTTAATTGCCCGTCTTTAATTGGGAATAATTCGTTTTCTAATTGGAATACCAGCACCATTACCAATATGAGTGGGATGTTTGACGGAGCCACTTTGTTTAATCAAAATGTTGGAAGCTGGAATACTGCGAACGTAACTAATTTCAGCAGCGTATTTTCTCGTACATCTGCTTTTAATCAAAATATTTCCAGCTGGAACACTGCTTCGGGAACCAATTTCTCCGCTATGTTTGCGGGTGCTGCAGCTTTCAACCAGCCGTTAAATTCGTGGAATACATCAAATGCTACTAATTTCCGTTATGTGTTTTCTAATGCCACATCCTTTAATCAACCTCTTAATAATTGGGATACAAGTAAAGTAACTGATTTTGAGCATATGTTTGAAGGTGCTTCATCCTTTAATCAGCCGATTGGAAATTGGGATGTAAGTAAAGTTAATTATGGTCCCGGCTTTAATATGTTTAATGGTGCTGTACATTTTGATCAGGACATTTCTACCTGGAATATCCAGCTCCAAAACTTTAATGGAAGTTCAATATTTTTCGGATTTAAAAATTCCGGTTTGTCATGCACAAATTATAATAACTTTTTAATTGCTCTCAACAACAATTCTACATGGGCGAGCTCAACACTTACAGCGGGAAATATAGATGCAACAGGACTTATCTATTCTACACCGCAAGCCATCATGGCAAGGTCCCAATTAGTTAACAAAGGTTTTAATATTACCGGAGACAACTATTCTACATGCGTTTTATCAACAATAGAGGCTTCAAAACAATTAAAAAACCAAGCATATCCGAATCCAACAACAGGAATGATAAATGTTGAGGCTACTGTCAACGAAAATGCTTATTTATATGATACCACGGGTAAAATCATTAAAAATATAACTCTAAGTAAAGGAAACAACAGTATTGATCTTACAGAATATCCAGCAGGGAATTATCTGTTAAAAGGGAACAGTACTTTCACTAAAATACTTAAGAAGTAGAGTATTGTAAAATTCATAATAGGTTTTCCGAATGATTACCTAGTAAGCTCCAAGGTTCAGACTTTGGAGCTTATTTATTATGATAAATCAAAGATTGCGGTGCCCGGAAACCGTATTCTGACCGTCACCACGTATATTTTTAGATCAAAGGCATAAAAATTCAACGCTATTTTTATACATTTAATCAAATAAAAAATATAAAATAATAATAAGGATGTTTATGAAAACTCAAAAGCAAATTACAGTTTATAACGAAAAAGAGAGTTTCAAAACTGATACTATTGAAAATTTTTATATTTCCTATTATCACGATGAAAGGAAAAATCTAAATCGTATAGACAGTCATCAGCATACTTATTATGAAATTATCTGGATAGAAAAGGGAAGGGGTGTACATACCATAGATTTTAAAAACTATGAATTTTCAGGGCCTTGTCTTTTCCTGCTGCATCCTAAGAATGTGCATAGAATTCACAAAAAAACACCTACCAGCGGAGGGGTTATTAAGTTTAACGATAACTTTTTTGTCAATGACAGTTCTTCTTCAAAATTTCTGTTGAAATACAGTGTTTTTGATGATATAGACGTATTGCCGGTCATCAGCCTGAGTGAGGAAGAAAAAACAGAGGTTACCGATTTTTTTGCGCTGATGTGCAGACAGGCTGAGAGCAGAGATGCTTTTTCGCCCCCTATTATCATGAATTTGCTCAAATCCTTTTTGATTAAAGTGTATCAGATTAAAAAGAAAAGCTGTCATATCGGAGATATTTCAGATCATCGTTTCCTGAGGTTTAAACAATTTCAGGAACTTCTGGAAAACCATTTTACCCGGCATCACCAGGTAAGTTTCTACGCTGGAAAATTAAATATAAGCAGCAAAACACTATCGAAAGTGTGCAAATTAATCAGTCATAAAACAGCTCAGGATTTAATAAAAGAAAGAATTCTTCTGGAAGCCAAAAGAATGTTACTATATACCGATATGTCTGTAAAGGAAGTGGCTTATTATTTAGGTTTTGAAGATCATGCCTATTTTACTAGGTTTTTTACTTCTAACGTACTTCAGAATCCTTCAGATTTTAAGAAGGAAAATACATGATTTCCGAAAAGTCCAATACTCAGGAAGTTTTATCCATTTCATACACCGGGAATTCTGCTCAATTTTACAGGACAATAATACCGTAATTATCATGGACAGAATAACATTTTTAAAAAGCTCAGCTTTAGCCATAGCAGCAGTTCCGTTATTATCGTTTATGAAAAAAAACGGTCAAAGTCCAACTTCAATGAAAAAATTATGTACAGCATGCGGAACCCAGTTTCCGGAACATTACAAGGAAAAATTATGTGCAATCTGTAATGAAGAAAGACAATATATTCCTTCTGCAGGACAGACCTGGACAACCCACGATCAGATCCTTACGACTCATACCACCGATATTGTAAAACTCAATGATCATCTTTATGAGATTGTCATTACGCCCAGATTTGCCATAGGGCAGAGGGCTTTTCTGGTGCTTTCTGAAAGCGGAAATATTCTTTGGGACTGCATTCCTTTACTGGATCAGAAGGTGATTGATTTTATTAATGAAATAGGAGGTCTACAGGCTATAGCCATTTCACATCCTCATTATTACAGCAATATGAATGACTGGGCAGAACAGTTCAAATGTCCTATCTACATTCATAAAAAGGATGAGCAGTACATCAGTGATAAAGGAAATAGAATTAAGCTTTGGGAAGAAGATGAAATGCCTCTGTGGGATGATATTAAAATTATAAATATCGGCGGCCATTTTGCAGGCAGCAGTATTTTACTCCATCAGAATATGTCTGAAAAAGGGACCATGCTGTGTGGTGACACCATGTATCTTTCTCCTAACTTACAACACTTTGCCATCATGTACAGTTATCCTAACAGAATGCCGTTGCCTGTATCGGAAATTAAAAGGATAAAAAAGCGGCTTGAAGTGCTGGAATTTGATGCTGTTTATGGTTTCTACAGTTACCAGAATCTGACAAAAAATGTAAAACAAATCCTGAACAATTCCATAGAAAAGTATCTAAATTAAAAAGCAGCAATTCCCGTCTTCAGATTGTGTTTTGAAGACGGGAATTATTATTTACATTGTATTTTAATTTGTGAGTTTCAGTATATTTTCCAGTGTAAAAACATCCGGAGCAATATAAGTAGGGTTGGAGTTAAGCAGTTCTTCCTCAGAATGAGCTCCCCATAAAACGGCACAGGTTTTTACGCCGGCACTCGTACCCATCATAATATCTACAGTGGCATCACCGATATAAATTGCTTTTGCCAAATCGCTGTTATTTATTAGCTTAAGAGCTAAATGCAGGCCTTCGGGAGCAGGTTTATGAAGCTGTACAAGATCTGACCCTATAAATACATCAATAAAGTGATCAATTTTCAATTGCTTACAGTTCTTTTTCAGTACCTCTGTTTTTTTGCTGCTTACAATTGCAACATTCTTTTGGTCTTTTTTAATGGTGTCCAGCATTTCATAAATCCCTGGAAATAAAACGATACTGCTCTCTGAATTCGATTTGTAGATTTCTCTAAAAGACGATAAGAGCTCATTAAATTGCTGGTCATTCAGAATATCAGCCCCCAATGTTTTAAAGGAGGTCTCGATTGGGATTCCCATTAAATCTGTAATATCTTTATCCTTAGGTACCGGCAATCCATGTGACTTAAAAGCTTCAGTGGTCGCTATGACGCCGCATTGTGCAGAATCTGCTAAAGTTCCGTCAAAATCAAATACAATAGTTTGTAATGAATCTGGTGTTTTCTCCATAATTTTATTTTTTGTGCTTTTTCGTTTGTTATCTTGATACGTATAAATGTAAGGAAAAATATTATTTCTTAAAATTAGGAAGACAATTAAAAATAATTATAAGCGCAAAAATTTACAGGAATAGGAAACTTACAGCAGACAGTATAATTGGCATCAAGGAATCCATAAAACATATTCAATTTAACATAATATAAATTATAGGAAAAAATAATATTGGCCAGGAGAGAAGACTAATCGCTGAGAATCCGTTATTCTCCAAATTTTCCTGCCAGATATCCTCTGACAACTTCCCGGAACTCTTCCTTCGTCATAAACCTGTCGAGAAACACTTCCAGGTTTCCTTTATTTTCGATTTCATCGAAATATATTTCATGATCTGTGCTGTACACCGTTGGATTCGATTGATCAGGATCTGTAGTGCATACAAAGAAATGATCCGGATAACCATAAGAAAACAATACACAGATAAATTCCATTTCTGGGCCCTGTACGGTTTTTCTTACGTGATCTTCGTCTACAAGGCCGTCTAATTCATTATAGTCTTCCGTATTTTCTTTAAACGGTGTAAATATCCAGTTCCGGAAAAAATATTGACCGTATGCCCGTTCATGCTCTGAAAAATAATGTTCCAGTAAATCTGTGTAAAATTTTTCAGAATTATTTTTGTACAGATCTTTATGCTCCTCGTAAAATGCATCAATTCCGTAGACATCCCAGTCTTTATCGTATAAATAATGATTAAACCGTATTGCCTGCCAGTTTTCTACAAAATTTTTGTCATGACTAACAGCCTCTGTATTTCCGCCTAACCGGTTGATTTTATGTAAGATAATTTCGTTCATTATAATTTTTGTGTAGGCTTATTCTCAAATTTGATTAATATATTATGTTAAATTACCCAGCAATAAATCGCTTGGGAAATTCTTTCCCGTCCGTTTCAATACTGATTAATTCATCTGATTCTTTATTGTATCGAATTGTATAATAAGCATTTAGAGCGTTTAAAAACTCCTCAAGACTGCCCGCAATCACATTTCTGTCGGAATCCCGGTTCCAAAACTCAAGAATTTGTCCCTGATTTCCTGTGAAAATTCCTTTCTGATCATAGCAGATATAACTTCCACCTCCATTGTGAAAAATTGGAATCCATCCTTCATTCCACCAGTTTTCAATTTCGAAATCACTGCCTATCATAGAAGTAAGCTCTTCTGCAATATCCAGTGCCTCTTCTAAAGGAATAAACAAAGAATTGTTCAGAAAAGACTCATAGCAGCTACTCTCCTGCCCGTTTTTCCATTGATAAAAAGCTTTCAGATCATCAGGAATCCGTGTATTATACCGGGTTTCAAGTCTTTGAATGTCTTTATCCTGTAAAGGACTAAGTAAATTTCTGTAAAAATCCGGTCTCAGTTTTTGAATATGAGAATCCAATGTTTGAAGAGTTTCTTCCATAGTATCATACACCGTTAAAAATACAAAATCTTGCCACATGACAAGCTTTATCGTAATGAAAGATACTAATTTTATCTCACCAAAAATAAAATATTATGAAACCAAAAATGATCTGGGCCAATCTGGCAGTAGCCGATCTGGACCGAACACAGAAATTTTATACCGAACTCGGATTCAAGCCCAACGGGGCTCATATTTCGAAAGAATTGGTAAGCTTCTTTGTAGCAGGAAATGAATTCATCATCCATTTTTTTCTGAAAAGCGTTATTGAAAACAATCTCAAGATGTTACACTTTAACAATCCTCAGGATACCAATGAAATTATATTCACCCTTTCCGCTGAGTCTGAAGATCAGGCAGATCAGTGGGCCGAAGAAGTCAGAAATGCCGGTGGAAAGATTATTTCAGAACCTGAAAGTTTTGGAGACCATTATTACGGATTCGTTTTTGCCGATCCAGATGGCCATAAATTCAATGTATTTCATATGTAAGAACCGATGGCTTCTGAAATTTTATGCTGTACAACAATTTGCCCGTATATGGCCTCTGTTTTCAGGCAGATAGCATAGTATCTGGATGGAAAAACACGGCTTATTTGGGCTTTTTGTCATTGCTGTATGTTTCAGCTTCTGATTGCACTGTGCAAGTAAAATTATTAGCAAAAATGTTTAAATACTATCCTAAGAAATAAAACCGGACGCCTGAGCTCGCTCAGGCGTCCGGTTTTATGATGATTGGAATAAGTCTATACTACTTATTTATTCCCAGCATATTGTATAATTGTACCTGTCCTGTACCCACAATTTCTTTAAGCATAACAAATGTAAAGGCCGCATTATAGCTGTTAGGAAATAAGGTTATTTCTGTATCTATAAAATCTGATGCCTGTGGAACAGGTTTTAATCCAAATGTCTGAAACAAAGCAACAGATCTTTTCATATGAAAACCTGAAGTCACCAGGTATACCACGGAGGGCGATTTCTTTGCCAGGATCTCACTGGAATATTTGGCATTTTGATACGTATTCATGCTTTTATCTTCCTTTATGATGTCGGAATCCGGTACTCCCATCTTTTTAAAATTTTCGCTGAACAATTCTGCTTCACTGGTATGCCCTCTTCCCTTTCCGGAAATTAATAGCGTACAAGGCTGATTATTTTTCTTGTATTCATGATACAATTGATAGGCTGTGACGAGCCTGGAATAAGACATTGTATGCAGCTTTTCTGTATGGTCAAAATCTACAATCCCACCGCCCAGAACTACAATAACAGGATTCTGAGTGGCTGTGGTTTTTATTCCAGCGTTATGAATGTAATCCTTTTGCAGATATCCCGAGGTTAGTTTCCCCAGAAAACCATTCCCTATAAAAATGGTGATTAAAACCACTGATATACCGATTCCCAGTCTCAGATTTTTACGTTGAGTTTTTTTTCTCAGCAGATAGATGGTAACGGCTGCAAGAAATAACAAAAAATAAGGTTCAGCAAAAAGCTGTAAAGCACGGAATAAAAAGTCCAGTAAAAATTTCATCTGTAATACTATTGATTAATGTCCATAAACATTGGATTTTCAAAGATAGGAAATTTCGTCCTGACGGCTTTTTTCAATCGATTCAGGTAATCTTTTAAGAGAGATTATTTTTAATCTTATAGTCAGAATATGAAAAACGATCATTTTTGAATACTTGCATGGAATTTAAATAAAATATTTGATTTTCAGTATTTTACTATTTTGTACGTATGTTTTGTTTAAGTGAATGTGATCAAGGAAATGCTTTAATCGACAATATTTAAGATAATTTCGACTGATAATTCCTTTTTTTACAATTATTTTTTTACATTTGCATTCAAGAAATATGACACTATTTAGTGTGTTAATAAAAAACGAATACCTACCACCATTGAAAAAGCACAAAAACATATCCGTTTTTATTACAATACTCCATATATTTTTGGACAGACATTTTTGTAGAATAAAAAAATAACCACTCTTATTTAAGGACGAGGAAAACGAAACGCTTATCTCAGTCTTAAATAGGCTAAAAACCATGAAACTCTTTGAAACAAAGGCAGATAATTTCGGGCCTGATAATTATCTGCAGGTAAAACACCCACAGGCTATTCCTTACAATACTAATACTATATTCAATATTCTATCTTTATTTGTGGTTCAGATACCAATGAGATAAAAATTATTTTGAAACAAATGAAAAACTCAAAATTACTAAAAATAGCTGTTTTTAGTTTATTAACTGTTACCTTTTCTTGCCGTGAAGAACTGGAAACATCAGCTGACAAAGCCCATGTCATTGAACAACCAAGTGTAAAAAACGGACGACTTTATTTTCCTAATAAAGAATCATTAACTGCTACTTACCAGGATCTTAAAAAGAAAGACCTTGGAACTGTTCAGCATTTTATGGACGCAAAAGGAATTGAATCCTTAGTCCCTATTATTACAGAAAAAAATGAAACTGAAGTTATTTCTGAATTAAAATCCAGAAAAATAGAATCTTTACAGAAGACTTCATCTATGCTGATGAGAGGTGAATCGGTGTCTGATGAAGATATTTATGATGACATCGATGATTTGGAGGAAGTGGTTGGTGATGAAGTGTATGCCTCTATGCTAAATGGCAGCGCAGAAATACAAATTGCAGATCAGATTTACAAATATACAGATGTCGGGCTGTTTGTGACGACCGAACAGAATTATTCCAGACTTCAAAATTATCTTGAAGTAAGAAGGATCTCTCCGGATCTTCTTATTCCTACTGAAGCTTCTGTGAGAGAAAGCTTTATGACAGATAAACCAAGTGGTGACCTTGTTACCTTGCCTAATACCGATAATAGAATCAGTTATTTTGCGTCCCCTGTCGACAGGAGAAGCGGTTCCGGTGGAGGATTCAGAGGTGGTGATGGCAGCAGTGGAGGCAGCGGCAGCAGCGGTAGTACTGGTGGTACAAGAACCGGTGGCGGCGGTTTCAGAAACCCTCCTACCACGACACCACAACCTCAGGAACCTTCGATTGCCAGTATCGTTCAGAATCTGCCGATTGGAGAAGTGAGAAAACCATGGTTAGGAAATGTTTTTGGAAAAACATGGACAACTTATGATAAATATGAAAGCAAAAGAAGGGTGAAAGTGAAATTCTATTCACAAAACCTGTATCTTGTCTATGCTGTAGGATGTAAAGTAAAACATCAATATAAAGGATGGACAGGCCTATGGAGAAAAGAGAATGCCGAGAAATTAGGTATTGGTATTAATTCAATTTCATGGAAGTTTTCGCACTCCCTTACTTATGCATCAGATAATACTCCGAGAGAAGTATATTGGTTAGACGGAAAAATGTATAAAGCAGCTAATAATACGGATTATATCAACGTAGGTCCTGCGACAATGCCTACTTTCCCATTCTCCAAGAATGCAACGGTGGATGCTGTTATTCAATTTACAACAAATCTTTCGGGACTTTCTGAAGAACAACTGAGCAAATTGTTTTGGGAAGCAGCATGGAAACAGGCTAATAAATTCATGGAAGGACAAAACAAAAAGCTTAACAGAGTAGCTTTCGTTGTCGATTCTTATGAGCAGACTTACATTCAGTACTATGATTTCAGCCAGATTGAAGATAATCAGGATGTAATTGAAAGAATCTTCAATTGGGGGGTAGCTACTCCTCAGTTTACCTATACCTTTGGCGGTGGAACCGGTACCGGTATAGCGGTTACAAGTTATAAATTTGATTTCCTGCAACCTACCGCTGTTGCCGTAAGCATGTATGGAATTGCTAAGAAAAACGGTGCCTGGCATGGTGTTAAATTAAATGCACAATAGAAATTAATTCCACTATTAGTATGAAAACCAATTTCATTGTATTATTCATTGCCTTATTTTCATTAAGCTCATGTGTTTCTGATGAAGCAAGTGCCGGACAGGTCAATTCTGCATTTCAGGGAAACTGGAGCGGAAACTTTACAGGAGATGAAAGCGGTACCCTGAATTTTGTAGTGCAAAAGGAAGGAACCATAGTAGGTGAAATTCATCTCAATCAGACCAATACAAAAGAGCCCATCAACGGTTACGTAAATTTTGACGGAAAATTTGACATGAATACCAAAACTCATTATACTTTTTCAGGCTATTTGCAAAGTTCCAAAAGTGAAGGAAAATGGACAAAGATTAATTTCAAAGGGAACTACAGTTTTCAAAAACAATAATTAGATTTTTTTATACCATAGAATAATCCCTGGTCAATATTGGCCAGGGATTATTTGTGGTCACTAGACAAAACGGGAAATATAGCACGACAAGGATGATAAATCTATTGATTTTTAAAGTTCCCGTTCTCTAACTTCTCCAGACCTGTCAAAATATACAGCTCTTGCCAAAGTATTTCTCTCTTTAACTATATTAAGTCCCGCGGTAAATTTCCGCCTGAGTTCCGGACTCATGACCCATCAAGCATAATAAGGGTCTTTCAACCTGACCCAACTCCCGTAATGCTACAGCCAGTCCGTTTTACCATGGATAATTTTCTGATCTTTTTCATAGTCTTAAAGTTAAAGAGTATAAAAATCCTACCCTAAAAAAGGTAGCTACTCCACTATTTATTTTTTCTGTTTCTTCATTACTCTCATTTTAAAAATAAAAATGGTGAATAATTAGAATTCAATGAGGAATTTATGAGCTTAACGAACAAGCTAATTAAGAAAATTTTAGAAATAATAGACTCTTGTAATCATATCTGATGAAATAAAAATATCACTTGTGGATTAGTTTTAGTTTTTTTTTCGTTTATCCGTATGTGAATCATATTTTTCATACTTTAGTGAAAAATGTAACAAATAAAAAATGATGATTGCTTTTATAATCCTTATTAGGAATACTTTCCTATGCTCAAAATCAACGTCTTATTTAGAAATATAAATTTGTAAAAGATTCTACTGAAAAAATAATGTGGGGACTAAATAATGTATCTGGATATTACACCAGACTATCAGGCGATATTTTTTAACAGATTCGACAGCGATTTTTATAAATAGCTGTTGATACCAGGAAGTTAGCTAATGAGCCAATTAAAGAAGTTGAAAAATATTATAAAGAAAAAAAGCAAAAGCTAATAATATCCGTGAATGGGACCTATCAAAATAACAGCACTTTATATCTCAAAATAGTTAAAATGACTCAATATTTAAATTTTATTTTACAACATTATGAATTCTATTATTAATGCTAATAACACTATTGTAGATGAACCGTTTGAAAAATTTTTAAAACAACTTAAAAAGGTTCATTATGGCATTCAAGCGAGGGCTAAAAATCATCAGACCTTATTAACAAAGAAGGCTCAGAAAGAATTGGGACCTAAATATCCAATAGAAGTTTTTAATTATGAGACTGAGTTATCCAATTTAGATGAACATATACTTTCTGAGGAAGATCTGATAGAAGAAATGTATTCTTTTCTTCAAGGATCTACTCGGCCACAATCACACTTATCTCTATTCAATATGGTACCGGAGCCGATGGTGGATGCTGTTGTATCATCGTGCATATCAACTATTTATAATGTTAATTCTTTAATGGATATGTATGGTGGAAAATCGCTTTTAATAGAACAGAAAGTAGCAAGAACTATTGGTCAGTGGATTAATTGGAACGAAAGCTACGGCATTGCCTGTAACGGGGGGAAAATTACGATGCTTTATGCAATAAAGTCTGCTATTTCCAGAATAGCTCCTGAGTCTCAACGAGAAGGCATCCCCAATAATTTAGTAGTAATGGTAAATGAGGGAGGCCATTATTGTGTGGAACACATTTGCAGTTTATTGGGGATAGGTGTCACTAACTGTTTAAGAGTGCCCATAAATGCTGAGGGTAAAATGAATATGACAGCACTTGAGCAACTGCTTGCAATTCAAGTTGAAAAAGGGAACCGCATAGCTGCTATAATTTGTTGCGGAGGGACTACTATTAATTTTTGTTGTGACGAAACTTTATTAGTAAGCCAATTGGTGGACCGTTTTGTGGATGATCACCAATTAGACTATCGTCCTTATCTTCATCTAGATAGCGTTATCGGATGGATTTACTTTACACTTTTGAGGGAATCAGAGACAGAAATTAGAAACTTAGGAATTCCCGCTTCTATTTTAAATAAATTTTTAGAGGTCAGGAAAAGATTTCTAGGTTTAGCGTCTTTTGATTCTTTTGGTGTTGATTTCCATAAAGATGGCTTATGCCCTTACTCTAGCAGTTTTTTTATTAGTAGAAATTCAAACTGTTTTAATATGCTTACACAAGGTAATTATACCTATGGCAGCCAAGATTTAGAGTTCGAACAATTTAGAGCATATCGTTACACGCTTGAAAATTCGCGCCCGTCTCAGGGGATTTTAGCGAGTTGGATTATGTTAAAAAAGCTGGGAAGAAATGGATTATTACAATATTTGGTAAAACTTCATAAGGCCCAGAGTCGCCTGATAAAAAAAATGGAACACCGGAATCTATTTAAGGTGCTCAATTCCTCATCTCTGGGATGGGAAATAGTGTTTTCTATTGATTTTACAATGCTTTTATCAGCAGAGAGAGAAAATTTTGATGCTCATCAGGTAGCCATGGCTTTTATGCAAAGATGTTGGGATAAGGTTAATAAGGGAGAAGTGTTTCCTTTTTTTAGTATTGTACCGGATTACAAAACCGACCATAATTCCGACCATAAGACGACTGCATTCTTACTTTACCCCATGCAAACAGATCTTAGTTCAGCCAGCATCGATAAAATTTTAAATGATATCACTAATGAGGTTATAGCCTTTCAAAAAGAAATCATAGTAAATTCTAAGAGTTTGACTACGCGTATTTTAGAAAAACCTATACGTTAAAAATTAATTTTATGCAGAAAATAGAAAAACAAATTAATTCTACAGAAGAGTGCCACCAGAAAGATGCTTTTGCTATTTTAGACACCTTGACAAGAGCTTATGAAGAACAAATAAAGGAAGGGGCCAGCAGACATTCTATAATTAATCTATCTATTGGAAATCCAGACTTAACTCCCAATATCCTTTGGATCAAAAAATTGTCTGAGCATATACAGAACCCAGAGTTGCATGGTTATGCTAAATTTAATACTGAAATTAATGACACTTTAAAAAATAAGTTTGCAACCTACCACAAGCGCCGTTTTTCAAAATCGCAGGAGAATCCTTCATTAGATTATAAAGAGGAAGTACTGGATATACTGGGAAGTAAAGAAGGTATCTTTTATAGTTTATTTTCAATACTTCAATCAGGAGATAAAATTCTAATTCCCGACCCTTCGTATCCTGTATACAACAGCGTTGCCGAATTATTAGGTGCAGAGGTGGTAAAAATCAATCTCAAATCAAATGGAAACCCTGATCTTGATAATATTACCCGAGAAGATGCCGTTGCCGCTAAGGTATTAGTTCTGTGTTCCCCAGGCAACCCTACAACACATGTAGTAACTGAAGACTGCTTACGGGAAGTGATCGCTTTCTGTAAAAGGTATGAAATTTTACTTATACTAGATCTTGCCTATGTGCAAATAGCTTTTGATGATAATGACTTGCCTCCAAGCGTATTAGCTATTGAAGGAGGTAAAGAAGTTGCCATTGAATTACATAGTTTGAGTAAGTCGTGTAGTTTAGCGGGCTGGAGGATAGGGTTTATAGCCGGAAATAAAACGATAATTGAGAAGATAGCCAAAATTAAATCCAGTATTGATTTTGGTCTGTTTTTACCCTTACAAATGGTAACAATTGAAATCCTTGATCAGCTAGAACTAGAAAGCGATCTTCAGAAAGCGGTTTATGAGGAGAGGCTTGAGTTTTGGATTTCCAGCATGGCCGAAATAGGATGGCTAATTCCAAAGCCCAAAGCCGGTTTTTTCCTTTGGACGAAATTACCTGATGCTTTCGTGAAAAAAGATGATGATATAGCCTTTGTGGAACAACTTTTTAAAGATACCGGGGTATTGATAACACCTGGTTCCGGCTTTGGGAAGGCAGGAGCCGGGTATGTAAGAATTGCATTGGTACAAGATTTATCTCAGCTAAAAATAGCCAGCTGTCGTATTAAATCATGGTTGAGTAAAGAAGGAAGCTAGTTTTCAGTGTTATAAAATAATTATTCTACTCATATTCAAAAAAATATGAAAAATGACATAAAGAAGTTTTGTCTTTCTAAATTATAATCGTAATATTGCGATTATAAAATATACAGATGGGACTTACTAAATCGGAAATATTTACGGATGAACAGAACATATTAGCTTCGGCATTTAAAGTTTTGGGCCATCCAGCTAGAGTTGCGATCCTTCAGCATATTATCAATCAAAAAGCGTGTATTTGTAATGATCTGGTTGATGAACTGGGATTGGCTCAGGCGACAATCTCACAGCATTTAAAAGAGCTAAAAAGTCTGGGTATTATACAGGGTACAGTAGAAGGTAAATCTGTTTGTTATTGTATCGATCATACTGTATGGAAAGAAATTCAGAATAACTTTAATTCATTCTTTAATCAGGAGGTGAAAGTGAGCAATTGCTGCTCATAACTTTTTTTATTTTTTAATATCGTTATATTGCAATATAACATTATGTGTAAATTTTAAAACAATTCTTATGAAATTATCAGAGATCAAAGAAATTCTTCCAACATTGAGTAATGTTGAGTTTCAATTAGAAAACGGAGCATTTGTTCCAGAACATTTCCATGTAACAGAAGTTGGCATGATCACCAAAAACTTTATTGATTGTGGTGGGGTTATTCGTACCGAAAAAGTAGTGAATTTTCAACTATGGAATGCCAATGACTACGAACACAGGCTTAAACCAACCAAGTTATTAAACATTATTAAGCTATCTGAAGAAAAATTAGGTATTGAAGACCTTGAAATTGAAGTAGAATATCAATCCGACACCATAGGAAAATACAGTTTGGATCTCCTGGGAAATACATTTGTACTGAAAAGCAAAACTACAGCTTGCCTGGCATTGGATGCTTGTGGTATTCTCGCCGAAAAACAAAAACAACATGTAGCTGACTTGTCTGTGAGTAAGGCATCATGCTGTACACCGGATTCTGGTTGTTGCTAACCTTTAAAAACGTTCTAATAATGTATAAGAGTTTAATAGAAATCATAAACAGTCTTCGTGATTATCAGAATATCACCGATGATCGCAAAATTGTATTACAGCCGTTAATCGAGTTTATCCAGGGCAAAATTGACCGTCAGGTGGATGTAAACCTCAATTTTATCTGCACTCACAATTCACGTAGAAGTCATTTGTCACAAATTTGGGCACAAACTGCAGCAAAATATTATCAAATTCCAAATGTATATTGCTATTCAGGAGGAACAGAGGAAACGGCATTGTATCCTAAAATTGCTGAAACACTGAATGATCAAGGTTTTACTATTTTTAAGATTTCCAATACTGATAATCCTGTTTATGCAGTAAAATACAGTGATAATGATTTACCGATAATTGGATTTTCAAAAAAATATGATAATCCATTCAATCCGATATCTGATTTCGCGGCCATTATGACCTGCTCTCAGGCAGATTCCGGTTGCCCCTTTATTGCAGGAGCTGAAAAAAGAATACCTTTCACCTTTGAAGACCCTAAGGTTTCTGATAACACACCGGAGGAAACTAAGGTGTACGATTCAAGAAGTTTAGAAATTGCAGCTGAGCTCTTCTATGTCTTTTCAATAATAAAAAAATAAGCAATGCAACCAAAACTAAAATTTCTTGATCGTTACCTGACTTTATGGATATTCCTGGCAATGATTGTGGGAATTGGATTAGGATATTTCTTACCCGCTATTTCAAATGTTACGAACAGTTTATCAGTGGGTACTACAAATATTCCTCTGGCCATAGGTTTAATATTGATGATGTATCCCCCTTTAGCAAAAGTAGATTACACGGTACTGCCAAGCGTTTTTAAAGACAAAAAAACAATTGTAATCTCTTTATTTCTCAATTGGATGGTTGGTACCGTATTGATGTTTGGATTGGCTGTACTTTTCTTACGGAACGAACCCGAGTATATGGCAGGTCTAATTTTGATCGGTTTGGCCCGATGTATTGCCATGGTGATTGTCTGGAATGATCTGGCAAAGGGAAACAGAGAATACGCTGCCTTATTGGTGGCATTAAATAGTATTTTTCAGGTTTTTACCTACAGTTTCCTGGTATGGCTGTTTATCAATATATTACCTCGTAAATTAGGATTGGCAGATTTCAACGTCAATGTATCTATCCGTAATGTAACTGAAAGTGTATTGATCTTTTTAGGTATTCCTTTTTTAGCAGGCTTTGTAAGTCGTTATACGTTAGTCAAAACAAAAGGTATTGAATGGTACAACCGGAAATTTATACCGAAAATATCTCCCATTACGCTCTACTCTCTCCTGTTTACTATCGTCCTGATGTTTAGTCTGAAAGGTAATAAAATAGTAGAATTACCTTTGGATGTAATAAAAGTAGCGATTCCTTTGGTGATTTATTTTGTTTTGATGTTTTTCTTGAGCTTTTTTATCAATAAATCGCTTAAGGTTCCTTATGATAAAAATATATCTGTCGCTTTTACCGCAACAGGAAATAACTTTGAATTGGCAATCGCCGTCTCTATTGCAGTGTTTGGCATCCATTCACCACAAGCATTTGTTGGTGTTATTGGTCCATTGGTGGAAGTTCCGGTACTTATATTGCTTGTGCGTTCAAGTCTTTGGCTGAAAAATAGGTATTACAACTAATTTCTGCTACGAAAGACGTTCCCTGCTGTCAGTTGAAAGTAGTAAAATACGGGATTTTTTCTGAGAATTGAGATTATTTTCCTTTTTAAAACATTTTTATGGCAGATGATTTTCGGCGGCCGGAGGCCGCCGAAAATCTTATTTACACCCTTCCATCAGGCAAGTTCACTTGCCCTTTCCTTAGTTCCCTAAAAACAGGCTGCCGCATCATAAAACCTTTGCGTCAAAAGAAAGTAATCTCTCGCAGATTAACCAGATTCTGCAGATTTTTTTTGCCACGAATTCACTAAAATAAAAAGGATCCGTTGATTTTAGCCTATACAATTATATCTTATAAAGTTCATAAAAAAACGTTCTTTATTTACCATAACGAAATATCCTATTCGTGCATTGGTGGCAGATAATATTTTTCGTAGATAACCTGTTGTGTTTACATCTCTTCGTAATTCATCTCCTTTTCTAATGTAATCTGATTTCTACGAACCGTCACCACCACATGATCTCCCGGTTCAAAGCCACACTCCAGCAGCCACTTCCCTGCCAGCCGGATTTCCGGGAAGAAAACCAGCCTTCTGTATGCTCTTTCAAATGATTTATGGGAAACCGTAAGGTTCCTGATGGACACGATCTTATATTTGCCCCGAATAACTATTTCTTTCATTTTGTTGTTTTTCATCAAAGCAAGAAAAATCCGGCAGGTTATACCAGTTATTAATAGGATATTTTATGCTGAAAAGCATCTATTTTAGGAGATAATTTATTTTAAGAAAGGACTTTATTCTTATCTTTTAAAACTTTATATTTGTTATTATGAGTTACACAGATATGCAAAATAAAAAAATACATCAGGGTAGAAATATAAAACGTTTCCGTGAAATGCTGGGCATTAAACAGGAAGCCTTAGCTTTTGAACTGGGTGATGACTGGAACCAGAAGAAAGTTTCTCTTTTAGAACAGAAAGAAACCGTAGAATCTGATATTCTGGCGCAGGTTGCGAAGATTTTGAAAGTTCCGGCGGAAGCGATTGAGAATTTTGATGAGGAACAGGCGGTGAATATTATTTCAAATACCGTTAATAACAATGATAATGCTACAGGTAATTCATTGTACAGTTATCAACCAAGCTTTAATCCTATTGATAAAATGGTGGAGCTTTATGAGCGTATGCTTGAGCAGCAGAAGGAAATGATTGAGAAGTTGGAGAAGTTGATTGAGAAATAATTTGTATATTAAAAATAAGGCTAAGCATTATCAGTAAATTCAGATAATTTTTAAGGCAGTATAAAAATAGAAACTAATAATTTTTGAATGAGAAAGACTCTACTTAATTTAATTGAGAAGACCATAATTCATCAATACGATCTACCAAACTCTGTAACAGGAGTTACAAAAACTATATTTTCTATTGATGATGACAAATGTTTTAAAACAACCAATAACAATGATTTTTCTGAGATAATCTATAATTCTATTTTAGAATATTCGTTTAACGAATTTGAGATTGACGGCAAAGATTATGATAAACTACATTATATTGCCTTACTAACAAAATTAAAATACAACCCTACCGCTGATTTAGGAACAAAAATAAAATATGGATTTTTAGGAGAAGTTGTTCTGTTTAGTGTTTTGTATACACTTTTCAAATCCAGGCCACTCATTGCAAGAGGATACTTCTACAATCCTTTAGAAAATTCTGAAACAAAAGGTTATGATTCCTATCACTTAATAGAAAATGCCGGACAAACTGAATTATGGTTTGGAGAAGTAAAATTTCATAAGAGTTACAAAGCCGGAATCAAAAGTGTATTTAAAAACATAGATAAAGCTATTTCTGATAATTATTTAAAAGCTAATGTCTTTTCTATTTTAAATCAAGTAAACAACTTACAATGGAAAGGTTCAAAAATTGAGACTGTAATAAAAAAATGGGAAGAAAATCCATATTTATCAATAATAGATGAAATAAAGAAACATAATATGAAATTGGTTTATCCTGTTATGCTTCTATACGAAGAAGCCAGTGCCGGATATGATGAAAGCATAAAAAATATTCCAACACATATTCAAGCAGAATATTCATCAACTAAATATAGCCTTTCAATTCCATACTCCATATTTTTTATTTTAATTCCGATAAAAGACGTTAAGCTAATTAAAGAAGATGTAATTAAATGGATAGAATCAAAGAAACCACTGATGTCATAATACAACTTAATAAATTTAAGTCAAAACAAGTTACTGATGATGCTTTTGTAAGGGCTGTGTGTAATTATTTTGATGCTATTAAGTCAGAAACTTTGAATCAGTCTGATTTAAAATTTCTTAAATACATCTCAAATGTAGCAGGAATCCCCCATTACTATGACCAGTTAAATAAATTTAACAATACCGCTGAAATAGAGGATTTTAATCTAAATACATTTTCTTCACTACTGTACGAAAGTACATTACATACATCAGAAACGAGAAAAGTCCATAGATATCAAATGGACATTTTGAATCGATTTGTTCCAAATCAAAGAAACAGATATTTTCTTTCTGCAAGTACATCTTTTGGTAAGACGCATATAGTTTTTGAAATTATCAAAAAGATGAACTACGCAAATGTGGTTTTAATTTTTCCAACAATTGCATTGTTATCTGAAAATTTAGAAAGACTAACTTCTGATGAAGCTTATTCATATTTTAGACAAAAATATAAGATTCATACACTTAGTGAAGTAACAGAATTTGGAGGCAATAATTTATTCATTTATACACCAGAACGCTTTTTATCATTTAAGGAAAAAAATCCAAGCACAATAATCTTCAATTTTGCTTTTATTGACGAAATCTATAAAATTGATAACGAATATATTTTAGACGAAGAAGTCAGAGAAAATGAAAGAGATGTAGCATATAGGCTATCTGTTTTTTATGCCTTAGAAGACAATGTAGATGTACTTCTGGCAGGACCTTATATTGAATTCTATAAACAAAAACAAGGTAATTATAATGGTTCTTTTGACAACTTTCTTTCCAAAAATGGAATAACTCTTTTAAACTATAACCAATTTGAGATTGTAAACAAGGCGTATAGAGATATAAAAACCAAAAAACATGTTGAAGTTGACAACGAACTACAATTTAATTTTCAAACAAATAGTAAGACTGATAGGTTAATTGAAATAATTAGAAACATAATCTCAATCAAAGAGAACACAATTATTTACTGTTCTACAAGAGCATATACAGAGAATTACGCAAAAAGTATTTTAGAATCGGGAGCTCTCAATAAGCATTCAAATACAAGCTATTCAGATTTTATCACACATATTTCTAATAATTTTGATAAAGATTGGGTTGTGGTAAAAGCCTTGCAAAAAGGTATTGGTATCCATCACGGATTAGTTCCAAAATACATACAAAAGGAAATTATTTCGCTTTTTAATAACGATAAGTTAAGCGTTCTTTTATCTACAACAACAATAACGGAAGGAGTTAATACTTCAGCAAAAAATCTAATTGTACTTCATAGTAAAAAAGGCGACAAAGAGCTTAAAAAGTTCGATGCCAAGAATATTGCGGGACGAGCAGGAAGATTTCTATACCACTATTCTGGGAGAGTAATTGTATTGCAAAATGATTTCATGAAAGCAATTGATGCAGAACCTGAAGGCATTAAACATAAAAATTATGACTTGCAGGCTCCTAAAGACGAAATTGATTTGTTTTATTCTAACGATGAGTATCTATCAGAAGCTGATAAAAGGAAAAAAATAGATATTAAGACAGAGCAAGACAAAAGAGGAATTCCTGATGAAATTTTCAATCTTTATAAAGTAGTTAGTAGATTCGATAAGATTACAATTTATGATGAAATCATAAAACTAAATGCAAATGAAAATGAGAGTATTAAAAACTTAATTAAAGTACTTAATTATAGAATGGGCATTGATTATGATGGCTTTCAAACCATTTTAAAAGTCATTCGTCCAATCGTAAAAAACTCAAAGCTTCAATTTTTAATAGACTATAAAGGAACGAATGAATATTCAACGTTAACTCATTTAACGCATTTTTATTTAGAAGATGGATTTTTAGGTTCAGTTAGATATAAAATGAACAATATGTCTGTAGATAAAGCCATTTCGGAAACAGCAGAATTTGTATATAATACTCTAAAATATCAGGTTGTTAAATATTTAGGCGTTTTTAATATTATGTATCGCTTTATCCAATTTAAAAAAACAAACAAACCATTTGATGAAATTACTGGAATTGATAAGTTATTGGTTAAACTTGAATATAATGCACTAACTGATAATGGACGAATAGCAAGTGATTTTGGGGTACCTTCAAATGTACTTGATTATTACGAAAGTGATGACAACAAAATAAAATTAGAAATAAAATCAAAATTTGATAATTATGAAAAAAGTATATTTAATAAAGTTGAAAAAATCATAAAAGGAACTGATTAAAATATACCATTTTCAACTACTAATATTTATATAAATTAGAATTATTGTGGTTACAGTGATTTTAGTACTTTTTTGATTTGTGGAAGCAAATTTTTTCAAAAAAACTTGCGTAGTTAAATAACTACACATATATTTGTAGTCAAATAGCTACACAATGAATTTAAGAAGAGATGTTTTTCAGGCGATCGCAGACCCTACCAGAAGATCTATATTGATGCTGGTGGCTGCACAATCTATGACTGCAGGAGCCATTGCTTCCAATTTCGATACCGCAAGACCTACCGTTTCCAAACACCTTCAGATCCTTACAGAATGTGAACTGTTGAGATCTGAACAAAACGGCCGTGAAATTATTTACCATCTTAATCCCCATAAAATGAGAGAAATAGCTGATTTTATAGAACCCTTCCGCAAAATGTGGGATGAGAAGTTCAATAAGCTTGAAAGTGTGATGAAGGCGTATCAGAACTTGAAAAAAGAGTAATAGATAAGACGGATAGACGAAGAGATGAGAGACAGTGAGCACAAAGTTTGGTTTGTGACTGTTAATAGTCAATTTTGCTTCGCAAATGAATCTTATCAGTGAAAGAATGACAACCTTGAACCTTAAACCCCTTTTACTCTAAAACTCTCCTACTCTCAAACACCAAAACCCTCAAACCCCAAATATGGAACTAAAGACAAAAATACACGCAGAAGACGGAAAACAGGAAATCTTCATCATCAGAGAATTTGATCTTCCTGTCGAACTTCTTTTCAAAGCTTATACAGAAGCTGAACTCTTCGAACAATGGATGGGCACCAAAGTCATAAAGATGGAAAACAAACAACATGGCAGTTACCGTTTTGAAACCTCTAATTCCTCTGGAGAAGTAGTTTTCAGCGCCAACGGAACTATTCATGATATCGTTCCCAATGAAAAAATTATCCGGACTTTTCAGATGGAAAACACTCCGTTTCCTGTCTGGATGGAGTTTTTAGAATTCGAAAAACTAACGGATAGTACCAGTAAAATTACGATCCAAACCATTTATAAATCGGTAGACTTCAGAGACCAACACCTGAAAATGCCATTTGCCCAGGGAATTAATAGGGCGCATAATCGTTTACAGGAAATGTTTAAGTAAGATTTAGTTAGATAATAGACGAAGAGATGAGAGACGTGGATGCCAAAGTTTAAATGGAGAATGTAAATAGTGAATTTTGCTTTGCAAGTGAATCGTCAATGCTTTGCGAATCGATAACAACCTTGAACATTAAACTTCAGACGCTCTTACTCTCCCACTCTATAAATCTATAACTCTCAAACTCTCCAACCCTAGAACCCTCAAACTCAAAACACATGAATACAAAAGTTGATTTTTTCTTCGATAAAGCCCCACAATGGAAAGAAGAATTTGAAAAATTAAGAACCATTGCCCTAAGTACCGAATTGACAGAAGATTTAAAATGGGGCTGCCCCTGTTATACTTATGAAGGGAAAAACATATTCTTAATTCACGGATTTAAAGAATATTGCGCCCTACTCTTTTTTAAAGGCGCTCTGATGAAAGATCCTGAGCAGATTTTAATTCAGCAATCTGAAAATGTACAGGCTGCCAGACAAATCCGCTTTACAGATGTAGAACAGATCAATGATCTGGCAAATATTCTCCGTGAGTATATGTTTGAGGCCGTTGAAATTGAAGAGTCAGGAGCTAAAGTTGAGATGAAGAAAACCAAAGATTTTGAAATGGTTGAAGAGTTTCAAAACAAACTGGATCATGATCAGGTATTAAAAGAAGCTTTTGAATCCTTAACCCCAGGCCGACAAAGAGCCTATCTCCTCCACTTTTCCTCCGCTAAACAATCTAAAACCAGAGAAGCAAGAATTGAAAAATGCATTCCGCAAATCCTCGAAGGAAAAGGCCTTAACGACTAATCACAAAACGTAATCAATATGGAAACATCAAACACATCAGAAAAAAGAACAAAGATCATCTATTGGATCTTTACCCTTTGGATGGCATTAGGCATGGTCTCTACAGCCATTGTTCAGCTTTTGAAAAATAAAGATGAACTTGCCAACTTTACCAATCTTGGCTATCCTTCCTATCTCATGACCATCTTAGGTGTATGGAAACTGCTGGGCGTTATTGCCATCCTTATTCCCAAACAGTTGCTGTTAAAGGAATGGGCTTATGCCGGTTTTTTCTTTGTAATGTCCGGAGCCGTTATTTCCCATCTTATCGTTGGAGATCCTGCGGGAAGAACCTTCCCTGCCGTCTTATTGTTGGCCTTAGTTCTTATTTCGTGGTATTTCAGACCTTCCAGCAGAAAAATTTCTATCAGTAACAATTAAAACGTAATTGAAAATTTTATCAAATATAATTGATCCCAAAAACAAATACCAATTTAAAACAAGACTACTATGAAAAACAGGCAATTAACACCCGAACAAAGGGAATTACTTTTAACAACCTTAGAATCCCGTTTCGGAAAAAATATGTCCCGCCACAAAACCCTTAAATGGGACAAAATAAAGGCAAAACTACAGGCCCATCCTGAGAAATTATGGTCGTTATACCAAATGGAAGAAACAGAAGGTGAACCTGATGTAGTCGATTACCACCAGAAAACTGACGAATATATTTTCTTTGACTGTTCCCCGGAAAGTCCAAAACGACGCAGTCTCTGCTACGACTACCAGGCCTGGAATGCCCGCAAAGCCAACAAACCGGAAAGCAATGTCATTGATACCGCAGCCGAAATGGGAATTGAACTGCTTACAGAAGAACAATACCGCAAGCTTCAGGAATTGGGTAAATTTGATCAGAAAACGTCAAGCTGGGTGCAGACGCCATCCCAAATAAGGGAATTAGGAGGTGCTATTTTTTGTGACAGGCGATATAACACGGTATTTCTGTATCACAATGGAGCAGATTCTTATTATGCTGCGAGAGGTTTTAGAGGATGTTTAAGGGTGTGATAAAAGTAAAAGCTCTCTTTTTATGTTCCTCAGATATAATTTAAAATCAAACAATAAATCAAACATCTTCCTATACGCAAAGATGGAAACTTAATCAACTCAAGTGGTCAAAATCTTCTGTGACTTTTGTGGTTAAAAAATGTATTGCATATTTCTACAGATTCGAGGCTATACACAGATTTTAAAGTTAAATGCTATAGCAAAAATCTTCGATTTTTAAACTTATATGCACTTCATATACGCAAAGATGGAAACTTAATCAACCCAAGTGCTCAAAAACTTTTGTGACTTTTGTGGTTAAAAAATGTATTGCATATTTCTACAGATTTCACGGATTGGCACAGATGAAACTCTTTGTTATGGCTTAAAAAGCTCTCGTAGATTGAGCCGATAAAGCAAATATTAAAAGAATTGCATCTCTTCAATAGCCAAACAGATAAAAACAAAGGTTTCATCTACCTTTTGGTAAACAAAACCTTTGTTATATAAAGTATTCTAAAAGTATTATTCTGCTTTATTTTTGAGCATCATCAGAAGGCTGTACGCTCCTTTTTGTACAATTTTTTTATTCTTTAAGAAGTCAGCTTTAATAATTTCTGTGAATTGATCATCCGAAATTCCGGTTATTACAGGAACCATTTTATAGTTTGATTTTCCGAGATCTTCAAATACATATGTTTTGTTTTCAAAAGAAACAACTGCTTCATTCGGAAGTCCCTGAGTAAAACGGCTGCTGATATTAACTTCCGCATTGATATACATCCCTTTCACAAATTGGGAGTTTATGGAGGAAAGCTTTGCAATTGCCGTTGCAGAACCGCCTGTTTCAATGCTTGGAACCACGCTAACAATTTTGGCATTGGATTTTACATCAGGATTCTGATTATTGTAAACGATAATTTCCTGTCCAGCTTTGACATCGTTCATATCATTTTCAAAAACCTTTAATTCTAAAAGTAATCCGCTGGGGTCAATCAGTTCAAATAATGTATCAGCCGGGTTGATGTACTGTCCGTTATTGACCAGGATTTTGCTTACGAATCCTGTAAACGGAGCATAAATATTTATCTTGCTTCTGATATTCCCGGTACTTAATCCCTTGGTATTGATGCCGATAATTCTCAGTTTTTCTTCAAGCCCTTTTAACGTAGCACTCAGCGTTGAATAGTCTGCCTGGGCTGTCTGCATTGTTTTGTCACTGCTTGCTTTGCTTGTATTGAGATCTTTTTGACGGTTGAAGTTAAGTCGTGCTGCCTCAAGCTGTGCTTTCGTCACCAGATAGTCCTGTTGTAGCTGAATAAACTGGGGATCTTCTACCACAGCCAGGACCTGCCCTTTTCGGAAATGACTCCCGTTGATGACATTAATCGATTTTATATGTCCGCCCATAATACTGGAAACCGAGCTGATATGAGATGGCGCAATTTCCGCTTTTCCGTTCAGGCGTACGAGTTTTTCCATGTTTCTGTCCTGAATTGTGATGGTTGTCACTCCTACAGATTGCATCTGTTTCTCTGTCAGATGAACTGTATTTTCTGTATTTTTCCTGAATGTAGTGTTTTCATATACGGTTTTTTCCTCTTCTTTTTTTCCTGAGCATGAAGATAAAACAAGTGCTATAACAAGGCTGTATATTGATAGTATTTTAAATTGCATGACGCTGTTATTTTGAAATTAAGAATTTAAGTTCTGCTCCGATCTGATTAAGTTTCTCCAGTTGATCAATATAGTCGGCTTTTGTTTTTACAGCCTGATTGACCAGAATTACCCAGTTCAGGTAATCGATTTCGCCGACTTCCATTTGTTTTTGGGCTGTTTGTAAAATGATTTCAGATTTTGGAAGCTGTTTCTGTTCATAATTTTCAATGATTTGTTGCTGGTTCATATAGTTGCTGAGTTGTTGGCTCAATCTGTTTTTAAGCTCAATTTCTTTTCTCTGATACTGATTTTCAGAAATAGCAATTTTTGTCTGAGCTGCCTTTGCCAGTGCTCTTTGCCCCTTTGTAAATAAAGGAATTCCCACACCTACCTGCACTGAATTAAAACGATTATTATTAATGTTTTTCATACTTTGATTGGTGTATCCTACAAGAAGCTCCGGGAGTAATTTGCTTTTTTCTAGTTGTACTTCAGCCTCTCCTACTTTGATTTGTTGTTGCAGATACTGAAGTTCCGGATGTTGTTTTACCTTATCCTCTGAAATCTGAAGATTCATATCCATAATCGGTCTATCGGCAACAGGCTGGTAAGGAATGTCTGACTGAAGAAGAAGCTGTAGCTGGAGTCTTGCCATATTCAGGTCATTCTCAAGGTTTACGAGCTGTACCTTCATCTGTTCTTTTTGAATTTCTGCCGTAGATTCCTCTAAAACATTTGCCTCGCCTTTTCTAAGTCTTAAACCTGCTTTTTCAGCAAAATTAACATACAGACGGCTGATATATTCCAGTACCTTTTTCTTTTCCTGCAGGACTAAAATCCTGTAAAAAGTATCTGTAATTTCTTTGGTAAGTTGTGTTTTTGTCAGATTTTGATTGATTACACTTGCCGTCCACTCTGCATCCAACATCTGTTTCCTCTTTGAATATACGGTAGGAAAACTGAATCGTTGGGAAACACCGAAGGAGTTATCAGTCTCTTCACCCTGAATCTGCCCGAATCCTCCAGTGACCTCTAATTGCGGAATGTCCAGATAACTGGCTTTTAATTTTTGCTGATATTCTGAGATTAATTTTGAATTTTTAATGGTTCCGTTCTGCTGATAAGCTTTTTCCAATGCCTGTTCATAAATGATATTTTCTTGTGCATGGAAGCTTCCGAAAGAAATCAGCAGCAGGAAAACAGATAGTTTTTGAGGATTTATTTTTTTTGAGAATTTCATTTTATCTTTATTAATATGTTCAAAAAGGACGTATAGAATAGGGAGTACAAATAAAGTCAGGAATGTGGCAAGCATTAAGCCACCGATAACCACTGTAGCTAAGGGTCGTTGTACTTCTGCCCCTGCCCCGTTACTTAACGCCATAGGTAAAAAACCTAACGAGGCTACAAAAGCAGTCATCAATACCGGACGAAGTCTGATTCTTGTTCCCATCAACACAATTCTGCTGGTATTGGTTATTCCGTTATCTTTCAGTCTGTTGAATTCTGATATCAAAACAATCCCGTTAAGTACTGCTACCCCGAATAAAGCGATAAAACCAACTCCGGCACTGATACTAAACGGCATTCCTCGTAATGCCAGAAAGTATACCCCGCCAATTGCTGATAAAGGAATTGCAGTATAGATCAGCAAACTGTGCTTTACAGAGCCGAAAGCAAAGAACAGCAGCAGGAAAATCATCACTAAGGAAATAGGAACAGCGATTCCCAGTCTTGCTTTAGCTTTATTTAAATTTTCAAATGTCCCGCCGTAAGAGACCGTATATCCCTGGGAGAATCTGAGATTATCATTCACTTTCTGCTGTAGTTCTTCAACAATGGTCTGTACATCCCTCCCTTTCGCATTAAATCCTACGATAATCCGCCTTTTGGTATCTTCCCTCTGGATCTGATTCGGACTGTTCTTCAGTTCTACCTTGGCAACCTGTGACAACGGAATCTGCTCTCCTGAAGCAGTAGGAATCAACAGGTTTTGAATGCTCGTAATGTCTTTTTTACGCTCATTATCCATTCTTACGACAATATCAAACTTTTTTTCTCCTTCGTACAAGGCTCCGGCCGTTTGCCCTGCAAATGCCATATTGATTACCCTGTTGATATCGGCAACAGAAATTTTGTAACGGGATAATTCGGCACGGTTGTAGTCGATCACGACCTGAGGAGCTCCTACAACAGGTTCAATATAAAGATCCTGAGCACCTTTGACGGTAGTAATGATACTTCCCAGTTTTTTTGCATACGTTGTAAGGCTGTCCAGGTCTTCCCCGTAAATTTTACATACCACATCCTGTCTGGCACCGGTCATCAGTTCATTAAAGCGCATTTGTACCGGAAACTGGAAGCTGGTCGTCAAACCGGGAATACTACTGAGTGATTTGCTCATTTTTTCAGAAAGCTCGGGAAATGATTTTGCAGATGTCCATTCTTTTTTGGGTTTTAAAACGATGATCATATCGCCTGCATCCATGGGCATCGGTTCTGTTGGAATTTCAGCACTTCCGATTTTAACGACGATCTTTTGTATTTCCGGAAACTGTTTTAAAAGAATAGCGGAAGCCTGGGTCGTTACTTTTTTCGTCTCAGTGATATTGCTGCCTTGCAGAATTCTCATTTCAACAGCAAAATCGCCTTCTTCCAGAGACGGAATAAACTCACCACCCATTTTTGACAAAATAAAAATTGCCCCTGCAAAAAGGATTATTACTCCTGCAATAATTGTTTTCCTGAATTTAAGGGCTTTCATCAGAAGTTTCTGATGACCTGCTTCAACTTTGGCCATCACTCTGTCTGATATATTTTCTTTCACTTTTTTCTTTTTGCTCAAAACCAAAGAACTCATCATCGGAATATAGGTCAGGGACAATAAAAATGCTCCGATTAAGGCAAATGCAACAGTTTGTGCCATAGGCTTAAACATCTTTCCTTCAATGCCCTGAAGTGTAAAAATAGGAAGGTATACAATCAGGATGATAATCTGTCCGAAAACCGCACTATTGACCATTTTGGTCGCAGAGCCCGAAACCTGGTCATCCATTTCTTTTTGGGTAAGCATATTGTCTTTCCCAAAGTGCTTTTTATGGGCTAACTGATGAAGAACGGCTTCTACAATAATCACAGCTCCGTCTACAATAAGTCCGAAGTCGAGTGCTCCGAGGCTCATGAGGTTTCCGCCCACTCCAAAGATGTTCATCATGATAATCGCGAAAAGCATTGCCAAAGGAATCACGGAAGCAACAAGCAGACCTGCCCGGAAGTTTCCAAGAAATAAAACGAGAATGAAAACGACGATTAACGCCCCTTCCATTAAATTGGTTTTTACCGTACTGATCGTATTATTAACCATTTTGGCACGGTCCAGAAAAGGTTCGATCACCACTCCTTCGGGTAATGTCTCCTGGATCTTTTCAAGTCTCTGTTTGATATTGGAAATCACGACGTTGGCATTTTCCCCTTTAAGCATTAAAACAATGGCTCCGGATACTTCTCCCGTATCGTTATAGGTCATGGCTCCATATCTTGTGGCATAGCCGATCTTCACGGATGCTACATCTTTAATGTGTACGGGAATTCCTTCTCTGGTATCTGCTACCTGAATATTTCCGATGTCTTCCGTACTTCCTAAAAGGCCTTCACTTCTGATGAAAAGAACAGTTTCTTTCTTTTCAATATAAGCGCCTCCAGTATTTTGATTATTCTTTTCCAGCGCCGCAAAGACATCATTGATATTGATGTTGAAAGCCTGTAGCTGGTTAGGATTGATGGCAATTTCATACTGTTTTAATTTTCCGCCAAAACTGCTGACATCTGCGACTCCTTTTGTGCCTAGCAGCTGTCTTCTGACGACCCAATCCTGTATAGTTCTGAGTTCAGTTTCGTCATATACATTTTCATAACCTTTTTTGGCTCTTACGACATATTGAAAGATTTCTCCTAATCCGGTAGAAACAGGCCCCAGTTCAGGCTTTCCTATTCCTTCGGGAATATTGTCCTGTACCAATTGCAGTCGTTCCTGAACCTGCTGACGGGCCCAGTATACATCGGTATTATCGTCAAAAACAACGGTCACCAGAGATAATCCGAACCTTGAAAGACTCCGAAGTTCGGTGATTCCACTGATATTGCTGGTAGCCTGTTCTATGGGAAATGTGACAAGGCGTTCTATATCTGCCGCCCCGTAAGAAGGTGCCGTGGTAATAATCTGAACCTGATTATTGGTAATATCCGGTTGAGCATCAATAGGTAGCTGGGTAGTTTCATAGACCCCAAACACTACCAAACCTATTGTAAATAAGGCAATGATGAGCTTATTCTTTACAGAAAACTCAATGATTTTATTTAACATGAAAAAATAATTAATTGATAACCCGGAGTAGTTTACAGAAATATTTTTACCACTTTATAAAAAAGTTTTACCATTAAGATAAGCCAAAGCTCAGTGCTGTAACAATGGATGAAACTTTTGGCTAAAGTTTATAAACGACAGCGGGTTAGTTGATATGTAACAAGAATCTACTGCTTTAATGAGTTGTTTAAAGCATTAATTTTCAATCTGGTAATCAATTAGGAAAGCCGTGGAGGCTGGAAAATCCGGGAAAGGTAAAGGTTGGAAAAATCCTTTTCCTGATAGATACTGCTTTTCTGTGGAATGGCAATTTCTTTAGGTTTTTTAATCTCAAAATCAAGTTCGGGAAGCTGGGCATGTACCGTTAGTACAATAGGTGGATTGATAAATGGTAATTTTTGATCGGTATCCCAGTCAGAGTCCTTTTTGTGATTGTCATAATGCTCCATCACAAATTCTGATAAACTTCCGTGGTATTCGATATAATGTTCAACAAACATAGGCACTTTGAAGACTTCCCCCGCATTGGTGGTAGCCAGTACATACATCATTGAGCATAATATGGAAAACCATTTTAACATTGCGGCAAATATAAGGCGAAAATCTTTTTTAAAAAACTATTAAAGATTAATTTTCCTTTAAATAAAGGGTTTGAGAGGGCTAACAACAGAGTTTGATGGTCTTAACTTTTTGCTTTAATTCAGCATAACTTATCCTTTTTAAAAAAACAAAAAAACAATCTCTGTTTACAGTTTCGATTTCAGCCTGCTTAGCGTTTCCTGAGAAATATTAAGGTAAGAAGCTACCATTTTGTTGGATAATCTGCGGACAATAACGGGGTTTTCACTGAGCAACTGACGGTATTTTTCCAGAGCATCCTGAACCAGGAATGACATGAGACGCTTGGTGTTGGTGACATAAGCGATTTCAAGATATATCCTGTAGAATTTTTCCCATTGAGGAATGATATCCAGCAAGTGATAGAAGTTGCTGTGACTTATATAATAGACCTCAGTATCTTCCACTGCCTGGATAAACTCTTCCGAAGGTTCGGAGGTAATAAAGCTCACCAGAGCGGTAGCAAACTGGTTCTCAAAGGCAAAATATCTGGTAGAATCCTGACCATCTTCGTTGATAAAGAAGATCCTGAGGCAACCGGAAGTTACAAAGAACGTTCTCTGGCTCGACTGTCCGTTAGTAAGCAGCATTTCATTCTTTTTTAATTGAATGGGTTTAAAATAAGAAAGTATGGTACACAGCTCTGTTTCTGTTACCGATATTTTACTTGTAATATATGAGACTAAGCGTTCTTCCATGTGTATATATCAGTCATTGACAAATGTACGATTAATGGTGTATTAGTCAATGTTTTTGATATATTTATCTGTTGCGGTAGCCTACTTTATTTATTCAAAATCCAGGAAACCATCAGTGAGCTGCTTCCACTGGATTTTGGCAATTCCCATCATCCCTCCTGCAGCAACGAAAAAATTCCTGATCACGTCAAACCATTTTGCATTAAAATTTGGAGATTCATTCCTTCCGTAAACAGCTGTTTTTAAATGGGTCGGGCTTTTATAAATCATAAAGGTAGAAGTTGCCCTGGAACTATAGAAATGGGCAATATGGCGATTGTTTTTTTGTTGAGGATTCCCGGATGGTCTGCAGGTCATCATGATACTTTCCGAAATACTATCCTGATAGAAACAGATATCCGTAATTTCTACCCAGTCATACCCTTTCGCTTCGGTTTCTCCCGGTCCCGGAATATTGATTCGGACAAAGTCACCTTTTTGAGGTGCGCGGTCAATAGGATTGCCTTCGCTATCATGGAGTTTAAACTCTGCAAACGCCTCTCCACAGTAGCTTTTCCATTTATTGATCTGAAAAAATCGTTTTTGCAGTATTTCAAATTTCAGGGGAATAAGTGCCTGGTCAAACTGTTTCCTGCTTTCAGTATCATGAAAACCACCGGATTTTTGTGGGGGAACGCCTTTAATATGCTTCGGTTTCATACAATCAGTTTTATACAAATTAATAAAAACAGAAAAGATTATTTTATGACCACAATCACATAAGAATTTCCAGTAAACGAAGACAAAATCTGAAAAAAAGTGAATTCAAAAGAACGGACTTCTATCTGTTTATGTTATTCCTCCGGACTATTTCATTACATTTTAGGGGAATACAAAATATATTTTAGCTCATGTTTTTTCCTTTTATCAACCTTTTTAAATGAGATTTCCGGACCTGTATACTCTGTATGGTCGAATTTCATAATCTTAAAAAAACATCAGATCAATTAGCGGATAGCCATTTTTAATTAAAATAAATAATATTTAAAAAAAATACACTTATAGTGCTTTGCATAATATAATTTTTACTTATATTTGTGAATCGAAATAATTTTTTTTCATCATTTGTGTTTTTTTAAGGTCTCCATTCTAGGGGGCCTTTTTATTTTTTATGGGGTCATAATTGATTATTTGATACCGATATGGAAAAATTAATAAAGTGTGAAATATGTTATATTGTGTTTTTCGATATTGCCCTTAAATAAATACGTAGCAATAAAATAACTATATAATAAATCACTTTTCAGTGTGAAAAATTATTTCATGTTTTTCATAAAATCGGTTGGTCTGAACTGCATCACAGACTGAAAGCTTCTGGTATATGCCTGTACACTTTTATATCCTACTTTATAAGCTGTTTCTGAAATAGTGAGATCATTTGAGCTGAGAAACTCAAGGCTTTTAATAATTCTGAGCATTTGCTGATATTTGCTTAAGGTGAGCCCGGTTTCCTTTTTAAAGATGCGCTCCAGCGTTCGTGTGGAAAGCAAAGCGATATCAGTCAGATCTTCCATTTTAATTTCATTCTGATAGTGATCGTGAAGATATCCGATAACATGAGTCAGGCGTTTATCTTTGGGAAGAATGATATGAAGTTTAAGAGAATACTCGGCAAAACGCGGTAATTCATTGAAAAGAGCTTGCAAAAACACAGTTTCGTGATGGTCTTTTGTCATCAGTTTAGACCATTTTTCTGAATATTTTATCATTTCCTTTAAAACCGGCGGAACCGAAAAAACGTTTACTTCCTGAAAAAACGACTCTTTGCTGTCAACTTCTGCAAACATAATCATCAATTTGATTTTTTCAGAATGTGAATTGGTTTTATGGATAGCATTCGGGGGAATCCAAGCAGCATGGTTTTGAGGGAGCAGGTATTTTTTTTCTTCAATAGCTATGTACTGAAAACCACTTTCCACATAGACCAGCTGACCTTTTTGATGCTGATGAAGGATATTATCATGGATCCAGTTTTCTTCAAACCATACAAAATAAGGTTTTTTCAATTCATCAATGGCTATGCTGTCGTTGGCATTCATGTCGTTTGAAGTTAAAACTTTGGCAAAATTAAACAAAATTACTGTCTTAATTTTGTAGAAAAGTTTTTATTATGATGAAGAATGAAGTTCGAAAAAATGCTTCTTATGTTTTATTAATCATTAATGTTCTGGTTGTTATCCTTATTTCCAGTAATCTTCGTTCACCTATCGTGGCAGTTTCTCCTGTTCTGGGTGATGTGAGGGATGCGTTGAAGCTGGATAACTTTCAGGTGAGTCTGCTCACCTCTATTCCACTCTTTATGTTTGCGGTGTGTTCTGTGTTAGTGAGCAGGTTTTCAAATACATTTGGAATAAGTAAGCTTTTAATGTATTCTTTACTTATTTTAGGTTTTGGTTTATTTCTGCGGATATCGGGTTCCCAATGGTTATTATTTGTGGGGTCTGTATTCATCGGGCTTGGAATATGCATTGGAAATGTAGTGACACCGGGTTATGTTAAAAATAATTTCCCGAAACAAATTGCTTTAATGACAGGTGTCTTTGCCGTATCAATGAATCTTACCGCTGCATTGGCTTCGGGATTCAGTGTTAAGATCGGCGAATGGACCGGTTTTGGGTGGCGGGGTTCTTTAGGAATCTGGCTGGTGATCGCTGCCTTGGGATTTCTGGTACTACTTATTGAATTTATAGTAAACAAAAAAAATACTGATCAGCCCAAAACAGCTTTGAGCACTTCGGATTTTAATATGTTTACATCTTCCCAAGCCTGGAATATCAGTGCATTCATGGGGCTTCAATCTTTATTCTACTATTGTCTTGTAGCGTGGTTACCCTCATTTTTAGCGGATTATAATATGCAGGGTGAAAGCTCGGGATGGGTGCTGTTTGTTATTCAGATTACAATGATTCCTGTTACTTTCTTTTGTCCGCTTATTGCCAATAAAATGAAAGATCAGAGAATAATGATCCTTTTTATCTGTGCTTTAATGTTTGGAAGCACGATGATGTTTGTCTTTATGAAATCGCAATGGATTTACGTTAATGCTGTCATTATCGGGATAGCGAATGGTTTGTCTTTCAGCTTATCCATATTATTCTTTTCTATAAGAACAAAAAGCAGCATCAATGCCGTAAAAATATCGGGAATGGCACAGTCTGTCGGTTATCTTATTGCAGCATTTGGGCCTCCTGTTTTTGGGAAACTTCATGATTGGGATATTTCCTGGGAAAGCTCATTTTATTTTTTGAGCCTCTCAGTGGTTCTGATGTTGTACTTTGGAATGAAAGCAGCAAAACATCAATACGTTGAAGATTAATTGAGGTGTATATTTAAACCTTATAGGTTTCTAAAACCTATAAGGTGTAAGCATTGGTAAAACAATACTTTTATAATCATCAGGCTTTAAACTGATCCAAAACTTCCGAAATATTCCGATATACAAATTCCAGCTCTTCAGCCGTAATACAATATGGCGGAACCAGATAGATTACGTTTCCAAGAGGTCTCATGATGATTCCTCTCTGTAAAAACTCCTGATACAGTTTTTTACCGATCTCATTAAAATAAGAGGTTCCCTGTCCTGTTTTGAAATCAAATGCCAGAATAGTTCCTGTCTGACGAGCGTTTTCAACGCAAGGATGAAGGCCCAGTTCTTTTATAAACTCTGAATGCTGTCGAGTAATTCGTTTAATATTCACCTGTGTTTCTTCATTGAGCAGCAGTTCCATACTTGCTAATGCTGCTGCGCAGGCTAACGGATTAGCCGTAAAAGAATGCCCGTGAAATAAAGTTTTATGCTTATCATCAGACAGAAAAGCGTCATAAATTTCGTTGGAACAGGTTGTAATGCCCATTGGCATAGTGCCTCCTGTCAATCCTTTTGAAAAACACATGATATCAGGCTGCTCTGTAAGATGATCTGCTGCAAAAAGCTTCCCGGTTCTTCCAAAACCAGTAAAGACCTCATCCTGGATCAACAGAAGTCCCTGCTCTCTGCAAAATTTCATCAACTGACTCAGATCTTCTGGTTTATACATCAGCATTCCTGCTGCTCCCTGAACTAATGGTTCATAAATAAAACAGGCTGTTTCATCGACAAGTTCTTTAATCTGATTTTGTAAATTTTCCAGATTTTCAGCATTGGGGGTATCAATGAAAACGACTTCAAAGAGCATGCTTTCAAATGGTTTCGTCCAGAAGCTTTTCCCGCTTACGGACATCGCCCCGAAAGTATCACCATGATAGGCATTTTTGAAGGCCAGAATTTTAGTTTTCTTTTTTCCTTGGTTATGGGCATACTGAATACACATTTTCAAGGCAACTTCCACTGCAGTAGAGCCATTATCGGAATAAAAAACTTTTTCCTGATTGTCAGGCAGCAGTTCCAATAAATTTTCTGAAAGCTGTATGGCAGGTTCATGGGTAAATCCTGCAAAAATAACCTGTTCCAGCGTATTTAATTGTTCAAAAACACGCTGTGCAATATGAGGATGCGAATGACCGTGTAGAGTAACCCACCACGAGGAGACTACATCCATATATTTTTTACCCTCTGCATCGTATAAATAGATACCTTTTCCTTTAATAACGGGAATGATATCATCTGCGGTCTTCATCTGAGTATAAGGATGCCAGTTCACTGCTTTATCCCTTTGTTGAAGACCGGTTGACATTATTGTATTCATATAGTGATTAACCATGGATTAATGATGGAATATCAATGGATTTAAAGTAAATGTTTCTTTGCATGCAAGATCAGCCTTTGTAAAATATCATACTATTCAGAAATCTATGTTCATATCCAGAATATCGGATATCAGCAAGATGACAAACTTTACTATGCTTATGATCCAGCTCATAACACATTAATTATCATTTATAATTATTTTAACAACATGTTTCTTTTTTCATCATAGGTTTTAATCCGAGGGTTTGCAGCATCTGCATATCTTCGGAAACTCCAGGATTTGGGGTCACCAGTAAAGTTTCTCTTTCTCCCGTGAAAATAGAGTTGGCTCCTGCCATGAAGCACCATGCCTGTTCTGTTTCTGTCATTTCGATACGTCCGGCGCTTAATCTTACCATGGAAGCAGGCATCACGATTCTTGCTGTTGCAATCATTCTTACCATTTCCCATGTATCTACTTTTTCGTTGTCTTCCAATGGCGTTCCTTCTACTCTTGCCAATGCATTAATCGGAACAGATTCCGGGTGTTTGGGCATTGTTGCCAAAGTCAGTAACATGGAAATCCTGTCTCTGTGGGTTTCTCCAAGACCGATAATACCTCCGGAACACACGGTAATTCCTGCTTTTCGGACATTGTTAATTGTATTAATTCTGTTGTCAAACGTTCTCGTAGAAATGATTTCTTCATAATACTGCTCAGAAGTATCAAGATTGTGATTGTAAGCATATAATCCGGCTTCCTGAAGTCTGACGGCCTGTTCTTCGGTAAGCATTCCCAATGTACAACATACTTCCAGCCCCAGCTCATTGACTCCTTTTACCATATCAATAACCCGGTCGAAATCACGGTTGTTACGAACTTCACGCCATGCTGCCGCCATACAGAATCTTGATGATCCCGAATCTTTTGCTTTTTGAGCATGGGCAATGACCGTTTCGGTCGGCAATAAAGCCTGCACCTTGATATTCGTGTGATAACGGGCAGCCTGTCCGCAATAGGAGCAATCTTCAGGACAGCCTCCTGTTTTTATTGATAATAATGTGGAAATCTGAACTTCAGACGGATCGTGCCACTCTCTGTGCACGGTAGCAGCTTTATAAATAAGTTCCATCAGAGGTAAGTGATAAATCTCTTCTATTTCTTCTTTAGTCCAGTCGTTTCTCGTTGTTTTTATTGTATCCATTATCATAATTTTGTTATTGTTAAATGCTTGGCAGCGATCTTTATCTGTTCTTTATCTGTATCGGGAATCTCGGGGATCCTGATGATTTTTGTATCGTTTTCAATAAAGCTGCAGATCACTCTTTCTGTATCCTCAGGAAATTCACCATTTAATATCAGGTACTCTAATCTTATATTTCTCTGTTGTAGAGCCATGATTGATAGTAAGCTGTGATTGATACATCCCAGATAATTCCTTACAACTAATGCTGCTGGCAGGTGTAAAGTCTCAATCAGGTCAATCATAAACCTGTTATCTGAAACAGGAACCATCAATCCTCCCGCACCTTCTACAATCAGCGCATTTTCAGTCTCCGGCACCTGAAAGTGATCAAGATCAATCTGTATGCTTTCTTCCCTTGCCGATTGATGCGGAGAAGCTGCCAGTTGAAGGCGATATGTTTCAGGATGGCAGATTGTATTCTCCGTCCATGTTTCAATTTTATGACTGTCTGAGTAATGAAGGTCACCGGATTGTACCGGCTTCCAGTAATCTGCTTTAAAATACTGAACCAGAACGGCCGAGCATACGGTTTTTCCTATTTCTGTTCCGATTCCTGTGATGAATAGTTTCATTCGTGATGTGGATGTTTTATGTATTAATTTTTAAGGTTAAACCAATAAGTGTTTTTATCTTTAGTCTTCATGTTCTTAGTTTAGATATTGTTTCATGATTTCTGCTAATCGTATGATCTCATCCTCCGTATTAAAACTGTGAAGACATATCCGTAATCTTTCCGTTCCTTCTTTTACGGTTGGGCTATAAACGGCATAGGTTAAAAAGTTTTCCTTCAATAAAATATTCTGCATTGTTTTCAGCTTCTGATTATCAGGAATTATAATAGCCTGAACAGGACTTTTTGATGATGACGGGGTTTTCAGCCCTTGCTTTTTAAAAAAATCAATATTGTCCCGAAGTTTTTTGGGTAACTCCTGGTGATTTTTCAGGAATTCATATCCCGATTTAATACTTACCCACTGAAAATCCTGTGCGGAAGTTGTATAGATAAATGGGGTTGCAAAGTTGATAAGGTAAGACTTCACCATTTCATTACACAAGATAGCAGCTCCGTGGACACCAAGTGCTTTCCCATATGTCACCAACACCGCCAAAACCTTATCCTGTAATTGATATTGTTCTACCAATCCATAGCCCAAAACACCAAAAGCATGTGCTTCATCTACAAGGATACCCGCATTATATTGTTGCGCAAGAATCACAATATCCTCAATGGGTGCCAGATCGCCATCCATAGAATAGAGACTTTCAATTGCAATATAACATTGTCCTTTTTGTCTTTTTAATACTTTTTCCAGGTCTTCAAGATCATTGTGCCTGAATTTCAACTTTCTGGCATGTGACATTTTACAGCCGTCATGTACTGAACGATGAATCTGTTCGTCTACAATTATCGTATCATGACGGGTTAGAAGAGTCGAAAACAAAGCAAGATTGGCATTATAGCCTGAAGGGAAAAGCAATGCATCAGCAAACCCATGCTTTTTTGCGATATATTCTTCTGTGGCAGCAGCAATACCAGTATTCCCACTGATGAGCCTTGACCCCGTACTTCCTGAAATCAGTTCCGGATGATCATTAATTGCCTGCAACAATATATTCCGGAAATCTTTATTCCTTGCCAGGCCCAGATAATCGTTGGAATAAAAATCAATTCCGTCTGCCTGGGGCTTCAGACTTCTGAAAGTTCCGGCTTCCTTCCTTTTACGAAGCAGTTCCTGAAATTTATGATGAATAAGCATGGATAATTATGCTACTTCCTGAATGATTGCGGCAATCCATTGCTCATGCAGTTCTTTTTCAATGGCCAGAATATGATGGGCGTGCTGCTGCCAATCAGCGGAGAATTCATTTAACTGATGAATCATTTCCTCAAGATGACCTTCTTCTTCCAAAATAATAGATTTTACCATGATTTTAGACGATTCTTCCGTAAGAATCTCTTGATAAACAGGGTAAAGTTCATCAGCGCGCACTTCAATTGCATAGGTTACAAAAAGATAAGCGGCATATTTTAAATCTTCCTTGGTAAGTCCAAAAGCCTGCTGTAGGTATTTACAAGCTTTGATATCCAGCGAATGAAGGTATTGTCGTGTGGCTACGGGAGCAAGAAGTTCCTTGCTTTCATAGGTTTTGCAAAGCTCGGGATCTATTTTTCCAATTTGTTTTTTTAAATAATAAGCATGACGGTGTTCTTCAGCAGCATGTTTCAACTGGATCTGACTGACCAAAACCGGATGCTCACATTTTGATATTTTCCTTGCTCCGGCATTTTCCATAAATGAAAGAGTATTCAGCCATTTAGCGTGGGTATTACCTTCCTGTACAATCCTTTTCAACAAGTGATGAAATTCCATAGATTTTTATTTTGATGTCAAAAGTAGTATATTGCCGGATGGCTATATGGTGCCAGTTTTGATATTATGGATAGTCCGGTTAGAATTCCTTATGAAAGTTTTATTAAAATAGATAGAAAATCAGACACTTCCATCTATTTACAAATTGCCAATCAACTGATCAATGCTATTCAAAGAGGTTTTTTACCTTTTGGAACCAAACTTCCGGGTACAAGAACCTTTAGTGAAATGCTGGAAATCCACAGGAATACAGCGGTAGCGGTTTATGACGAGCTTTCGGCACAAGGCTGGACAGAAAGTTTTCCCAATAAAGGAACGTTTGTGATTGGAGAAGATGAGGAAAAGCCCATAAAGGTTAATGATTTTCAACATAATAATCTTCAAAATTATCCTGAAACAACAGGGTTCTTATTTAAAACATCCAATATTCTGGATAATCCTTTTGAGCATTCAGATTGTGAATATGTTTTCAATGACGGGGTTCCTGATATCAGACTGACCCAGATTGCCCAGCATTCGCGGTTTTATAGTTCTATTCTTAAACGGAAGTCCAATCAGAAGATTTCCGGACATTATAACCATGACGGAAGTGAATTTTTCAAGGAACATCTATCCCGATATCTCAATTTATCGCGCGGATTACCCATTTCTAAAAACAATCTTCTGATCACCCGAAGCACGGAAATGAGTATTTATATTGTATCCGAAATCCTTCTTTCTCCCGGAGATGTAGTATTGGTAGCAGCTTTAAGCTATTTTTCCGTCAATATGATTTTTATGAAAGCCGGAGTTCAAATGGTCTCAATTCCTATTGACGAAGAGGGAATCATAGTAGAAAATGTTCGGGAAGCTTGCAAAAAGCAAAAAATAAGAATGCTCTACCTCACACCACATCACCACTATCCTACCACTGTTGCCCTAAGTGCACAAAGGAGATTGGAATTGCTGGAGCTGGCCAATGAATATGGTTTTATTATTCTTGAGGACGATTATGACTACGAATTTCATTACGACAAAAGTCCTATCCTTCCTTTGGCCAGTGCAGATACCAATGGAATGGTCATTTATATCGGTTCGTTTGGAAAGTCTCTGGCTCCCGGATTCAGAACCGGGTTCATCGTTGCTCCCGAAAATCTGATGGCTGAAATGAGGAAGTATTTGGGAATTATAGACCGTCAAGGTGATATTCTTATGGAAAGAGCATTGGGAGAAATGATTGAAGAGGGAGAAATTAACCGGTACCTGAAAAAATCACTGAAAGTGTATCAGGAAAGAAGGGATTATCTTGCTGTTCTCCTTAAAGAAAACCTTGAAAACCTCATCACTTTTCAAATACCTTCCGGCGGGTTGGCCATCTGGCTGGAATGGAATGTTCCCATTAACCTGATGCAACTGAGCCGCGGATGCGCGCAGGATAACCTGTTTATTCCTAAAACATTGTTGTATCAGAATAAAAATCTGACGGCCATGAGACTGGGATTTGGAGATCTTAATGCTGATGAAATGGAAAAAAGTGTTGATGTTTTTTCCAACAATGTGAAAAGATTGATAGAGTGATTTTTCTGCCACGAATGCACGAATTAAAAAACCAAAGAATTTATGCATTAAATCTATGTGGTAAAAAATATAACCATAGGCACATAGGCTTATAAGAAAATTTATTCGTGCATTAGTGGTATTAAAATATGCAGCATCCCTCTTACTGAAGATAATTAGTGGTGGCGAGGAAAAACAATCTTATTCTTCTTGTGTTTTGGCTTTTTCTTTTTCCTGTTTAAAAAAATAATAAAACCGGTAATAGGTAATGAAGTGGCTATAATTCCTGCCAGAAAGTATAGGATTCGTCCGGTCATTCCGAAAATACTTCCGGTATGCAAGTCGTAATTCCTTTCCCTAAGGGCAGTTCCGTTTCCAATGTTTTTATCTTTATACGACTGATATGTTAGCTTTGCTCCGGAATATTGATCAAAATTGAACTGTTCGTTCTGGTATTGCTTTTCACCTTTTGTTATTTCTGCATAATATGTTCCTTCATCTGTTCTGGGAAAGTTAATCATTGCAGATTTCTTATGGACCATCTGACTTTCCACAGTTTTCCATATCTTGGCAAGAACCATATCCCGATCAGTAGATTCATTCTTAGGTTTATTGCTTTTTATTTTTTGTTCTACTTTGCCATTGTTATTTAAAAAATCTTGTATCCATGTATCCATACCCTTAAAATTCCATATCAAAGCAGAATAGGCAATCAAAAGTAAAGGGATCATCGAATAAAATCCCAGCACATTATGAAGATCATAATTGATTCTTTTCCAGTTGGCAGAGAGCTTAATAAAAAACATGCCTTTGAGCATACTTTTACTCATTTTCCGCGGATACCATATCACCAGTCCGGAAAAAAGAATGACAGCCAATACTAAGGTTGAATACCCGGTAATGGCTTTCCCTATTTTTTCTCCCAGAAGCAATCTTCGGTGGAGATCAAGAATAATTTCAAAAAAATCCGTTTTTGCGTTTTCTACTTCCTGAACATTTCCGGTGTATGGATCAAGATATACCCGGTAATAATACACGTAAGTTCCCCAATACGTCAAGGCTTCATTATCCATTTTCAACGTTCTGAACATATAGGTTCCGTAAGGATCCGAAGAAATCTGTACTCTTTTGATTTTTAAGCCTTCAGGAAGTGCCTGTTCAGCTTTAGCAGTTAATTCGGCAAGTGGTAATTTCTCTTTACCTATCGCATTTACGTAATATCTTTGGGGATGTATCAGATGTTTCAGTTCATCCTCAAATGAAAGGATACAACCTGTTGCAGCCATTATGACAACTATAAGCCCGGACGCGAGTCCGAGCCATAGATGTAACTGATAGGCTATTTTTCTAAATTTAAGTTTCATAGCTTATAAGGAGTAGTGGAAAGTGTATGTGTCGATAAAAATCAGCAAGCTTTCTTTTTGCCTTTATATAGACTCTTCACTTCTGTCTTGGTAGTATTAAAATTTAAAACTTACTTCGGCAACAAAATTACGCGGCATCTGAGCCACAATCACTCCCTGGCCTGCAAAGTACTGCACATTGCCTATATTATTCATTTTAAATCCTAAGCGATATCTTTCTTTTTCTAAAGTAACAGAAGCATTGATCAATGTGTAGGCAGGAAATGCAAATTGTCCGGTTGTCACTTTATTTCCGGTAATCTGTTTTCCGACACGGTTTACCCCGAAACCTACTCCTAATCCCTGAAGCCCTTTAATGGGAATAATATAACTGATCCACGAATTAAATACATTGGCAGGACCTGCAGATTCCGGGCGGCGGCCTTCCACATCGACATCTGCCTTTTCAAATCTGCTGTGGTTATAGGTATATCCTGCCATAATGTTTAATCCCTGAACAGGATTCATGATGGTTTCAATTTCGATTCCTTTACTCCTTTGTTGTCCATCCTGAATAACAATAGCATATTCTTGTCCATCACGAACGACTCCGATCCCTCTTTGAATGTTGTCAACAAGGATATCATAGTATCCTACCGTGAAATTCACTTTGTTTCTCCAAAAATTTCCTTTTACGCCTACTTCCCACTGGTTGGCCATTTGTGGCTTCATATCACCACTATAATCTGCCAGTTTCTGTACCACAGGCGGTGTATAGCTAAAGCCGTTCATATAGTTTCCATAGGCTGATAGCTGATCTTTAATAATCTGATACACCAAACCTATCTTCGGAGACCAGGCTGTTTGCTTAAACTCTCCAGCACGAACGTTGGTATTCAGGTTAAGCTGTCCTTTGCTTTCGTAGTGATCAACACGCAAACTTAATAAAGTAATTAATCGGTCTGTAATATAGGTTACATTGGAAATATATGCTCCATACAGATTAGCAGAAGATGTATTTCTAACCAAAGGTGTTTTCCCTAATTTAATGGCTTCCTGGGTAAAAGTCTGGATTTTCTGAAGGGCAAGATCTTTGGAGATACTTCCATAACTGCCCGTTAAGCTTTGCCCATCAATATACTTGTCGTCAAATGCAACAATTGGAGAATGATTGTTGTTGATAGATTGATTTAAATAATCTAATCCAATTAAAACTTTATTTTTGATTTTACCAATATTAAATTCCCCATTAAAGTTTTGCTGAAAACTTGTAGAGGCAGCTTCCGAATTCTGCAATTGTACATTACGTTCCAAATCCCTATCATTATCTTTACCTCTGATGAACTGATATTGATATATACCTTCAGTTTTTCTGAAGTTTCTTGAAAGCAAGGTTTGTGAGGACCATTTATCTGAAATTTTATAATTGGCTTCAGCTCTTACGTTGATGGAAGGAGCTTTCAGGGTCATATCATTATTGGAATACGATCTTTTCCAATCGAAGCCCAGTTCATCAGGATTGTGTGCAACATAAGGTCTTGTTCTGGAAAGAAAGATAATCGGGGTATTGGTTCCTTCATAATTATAGATCTGAGCACCTAAACTGAATTTCAAACGGTCACTGACCTGATAATTTACTGTTGGAGCGACAAAGAATGATTTTCTGAATTCAGAATCCCTGAAGCCATTCTGATACTGATAAGCTGCATTCAGACGGAACAATGTTTTCCGGTTGTCGGTTATCGGGCCATAGACATCTGCTGTCACCCGATTCAGGTTGTAGCTTCCCATAAGGTAGGATATTTCGCCTCCGAAATAATCTTTCGGTTTTTTGGTAACTAAATTGATCAGCCCTCCAAATGATGTTACCGCTCCTCCGTACAATGTCCCTGAAGGACCTTTAATTACTTCAAGACGTTCAATATCTGAAGGATCGATTTCTCCGTTGGTCGTCGCAGGAATTCCATCAACCATGGATACTTTTGTCGGGAAACCTCGTAAGCTGTAGTAAAAGCTTCCGTCACCGGAACCCCTTCCCGGACTTCCCTGCATTTTTACCATACCGGGAACATTTTTCAAAACCTCTGAAACATCATAGGTAAGCTGCTCCTTCATGATTTGCTGATTAATGCTCGTGTATGCCTGAGGATTTTCTAAGTTTTTTAAGGGCATTTTTGCCACAGAAGTGCTGTCTTTGTCCAGAAATTTGTTTCTGCTGACCGCATAAATGGTAATTCCTTCAATCACATTATTATGAATGGAAGCATAAATAGCCGGAATTTCATAGACATCTTTTTTAATGCTGATTTTCTCACGCATCAATTCAATATCATTTAAAACCACCTGAAGCATATATTCTCCAGGTGGTACATTTTCAAAGTAATATTCTCCTAAATTATTGGTTTTTGCCTGATGAGACGTATCCAAAAGCCTTAAAACGGCATTTTTTACAGGTGCCTGTTCAGACAGCATGATTTTGCCATGAACTCTGTCGCTCTGTTGTGCTGAAAGCTGATTTGAAGTTAAAGCAAGACCAAGAAGTAATATAAGGGTTTTAGATGTTTTCATGCTGTAAGTTTTGTAACAGGGGATAGTTTATTTTACCGTTTTGTGATAACGGGAATGATTCTATAAGGTCAGCGCGTACATATTGAGGATTGATGCGCAGTTTGTTTTTAATGGTTTCTGTGATAACTTGTGGATCAATCTCCGGATTGTCGTACAATACAATGATTTTCTTGTCGTTGGAATTCAGGCAGACAAAAGTATTTCCTTCCATCTCATTTTTCAGGATAAACTCCACTTCATCCAGGTTAAGACGGATTCCGAATAGCTTCATGATTCTTTTGATACGTCCGGTAATATAATAGATGCCGTTTTTTCCCTTTTGAGCGGTATCTCCTGTACGGAGCACTGCCGGCTGCTCATAAGAGGTCAGATCTTTAAGCGTATGGGCATAACCTCCGTAAATACTGTTGTGAGAGAACAAAAGCTCATCGTTATCCGGATCAATACTGAAATCGCCTCCATGAACCGGAGTTCCGATGGATGTTTCATCTTCCAGAAGACCATCTGTGGTGAGATAAGCCATTCTTCCACCTGCTTCGGTCTGACCGTATTGTGCAAAAAACTGTTTTTCAAACTCATGACAGTAAGAAAAAATGGTTTTTCTCAATTCGCCATTGATCACTCCTCCGGTGTGAGTCATATATCTTAAACTTGGACTGTCTTTTCTAAAAAAACCGATTCTGTTCAGATTTTCGTAGAGATAAGGAACTCCTCCCAGAGTACTGTACCCGAATTCTTCCATTTCATCCCAGAAAGCTTTTTGCATGATGTCTTTGTCGGTGCAGACAATTCTTCCGGCACGCATACAGTTGGTCGTAAAAATGGAAAAACCGTACACAAAATTGATCGGAACATTCAGAGGAACCACATCCGATTCTAAAATAGGCATATACTGAAGAATACTTAACGCATTCTGATACAGACTTTTGTCGGATAATTTAACCAGCTTGGGAATGCCTGTGGTTCCTGAAGTACTTAACAATATTTTGATTTCAGGATTGATAACCACTTCACATTGATAATCTTTTTTCACATGAATACTCACCGAATCCGAAAAAGCTTTGACAGTATAACCCGGAACTTCTTCTCGTGATGGGTCAAAGATATATTTCGGGCGGTATTCTTCTTCCAGACGTGCTTTGAACTCCGGGTGAAGTTTTTGGCCTAAAACAGCAATGGTGTGTGCTGTTCCGTAAAAATTCAGCAGGACTTCAATGGAAGAAAGCTGATTGTCATTGTACAAAAAGATCAGGCCTTTTTCTACGGGGTTAAGGCCTAAAGATCTGTACAGAGTACCAACCGGAATAGTTTTTCCGGTGGTAGCGTCTGTAAACAACAGATTTCTGTTGGCAATTACATTTTCTAAAATTTTCATATTCTTAGTTTTCTACGAGGACCTCGTATTTTTTCATTTTTTCACGAATTTTACCTACCGTACCCATTTCCAGGATATCGTTAAAGTCAAATTTGATCTGATAAAACTGCTCCAATGCTTCTACAATAAGCAAATGAGACATCGAATCCCATTCAGGGATTTCCTGGTAGGTAAGATTTTCATTCACCAGTTCTTTTTTTATCGCAATAGCTGAGGCGATAATTTCATAAAATTCTTCTGTTGTATTCATTTTAAATTTTTATAGTTTTCCATTTACCGTTTTTAAAAATCATTAAGAAAAGGACGGCCAGTACTATTTCTGATGAGACAATGGCGGTAAATATGCCCGTCAGTTCCCATTGAAATCTTACCCCCAGCAGGTATGCCAGAGGAAGCTGGATGACATAAAACATAATGATATAAAGCATGGTAACCTGCATGATATTTCCGGCGGCATTAAGGGCACGGCTGATCACCATCGTAAAGCCCAGTAAGAGATAAGCCATAGATACGACATGAATGTACTGAACAGCATATCTGGCCACTTCAGTTTCTGTGGTGAAAAATTTCACTACATATTCGGCTGCAATTTGCCAAAATAAGGCTACAGCAATAAGATAGGTCATATTGATGGTTCCTGCCCGCCAGACTGTTTTTTCAGCTCGGTCGGGATCTCCGGCGCCCAGATTTTGTCCTGTAAGAACTCCAGCAGCATTTCCGATTCCCCAGGCAGGCATCGTCGCTACTGAAGCAATACGCTGCGCAATGATATATCCTGCCAATGCTGTCGTTCCGAAAGTGGAAATGATTTTCACCATAATCAGCCAGCTGGAAGTTGGAATGATGTACTGTACCAATCCGCCAAAGGCTATTTTCAGTATTTTTCTGAGCAGAGGAATGTCCAGATGGAATTTCATCAGGATATTAATACTCGTTTTACCCGAAAGCAAAATGAAAAACTGATAGATGACAGCTAATAGCCTCGATAAAATCGTTGCATAGGCCAGTCCCATTAATCCGAAAGCAGGAATAAATCCCACACCGAAAACAAGAACTACGGCAAAAACAATATTCGAAATATGGCATAACCATAATGACTTCATCGCAAGATCGGCATCCCCGGCTCCTCTGAAGAGTCCGTTTATGGAAAGCCTTAGAATAACCAATCCGATGCTTAGAAATACCAGACGCGAAAATGATAATCCATCGGTTACGACATCTGTACTGATCCCGAGGAACCCAACAATTTCCGAGGCAAACAGGCAGGAAATTCCCCCGATCAAAACGGCGAAGAAAAAAGCTAAAAGGATAATATAGTGAGCCGTTCTGCCCATTCCTTCGGTATCCTTTTCACCTGCCCTTCTGGCCACAAGAGTTGCTGCAGCAATTCCAAGTCCTACTGCAATAGCATAGGCAAAATTGATGTAGTTGTCTGTAATTCCCACAAGCCCCAATACTTTATCCCCCAATCTGGCGATAATCAGGAGATTGACGCTTACAAAAACAGACTCCATCACCAATTCCATCACCATTGGAATGGCTAAACTAAAGATAGAACGGTTGATACTTCCCGATGTCAGCTCCACCTTTTTTCCGGCGAGAGCTCCGTAGGTAAAAACCGTTCCTTCCTTTAGCATATGCAGGAATTTCCTCATAATGCTGCTACAGAGTTTTTGTTGGTAATCTGATGTAAAGGGTTTGGTAAGGCTCCATCCTTTCTCGGAATCGCAAATGCTTTATTTTCGCTGTACCCGTTATTTTTCAAACGAAGACTGTTGATATAGAACCTTTTGAATGCCGGAACATACAGGTCATATTTAGTATATCTTTCCTGCAGATGAGGATTGTCATTTTTATAACTTTCAATGCAATCATGAACAAGGGTCCAGAACGTCTCTTCTTCAAATTCTGAATAGGTATGAAGAACATTGGATAAATATCTGAAGAAAGCATCAAAAACGCCTAACAGAATAAACAAAGGAACATTCTCCTTGTTTGAAGACTGGATAAGACCATCCGCAAGGTGTGCAGGGAGTTTTTCTCTGGCTTCTGTGGTAAGAACGATATCATCCACGAAATCTTTAATCACGATTCTTTGTGGCACTCCGTTCTTTAAAACTACCATAATGTTCTCACCATGAGGCGTTACACACAATGAATGGGTATAATAAATATGAAGCAGCGGTGTCAGGTAAGCATCCAGATATTGGGTGATCCATTCTCTGATCGTCATTCCTGCTTTTTCTGCGAATGCCTGAACCAGCGGTGTCCCGTTCTTATCCACATACAACAGGGAGGCCATTGTTACCATTTCTTCATCTGATTTCAGATAGTTTTCGGCACTTTCACGCCAAAGAGCTCCCAGGAATTCATTGTACTGATAAGGTACGTTGGCAATAGCTCCGTACTGAGGATGTAAATAAGCAATAGAAGCCTCTTCTCCCAGGAAAATAGTTCCTTTATGATCAAGGTAAGTGTCACCTTTAATCAAACTTTTTACCCATGCTGTAATTGCAGGAGCAATTTTCATCTGTTTCGGTGATAATCCCCTGATATTTCCGGTACTTAAAATGGAAACCGCTGTTTTTAAGTATCTTTTTTCAGGATGATCCGCATTGAATAAAGTACGGATACTTTGCTGCGGGCTGTAAACATCATTTCCTTCTCCCAGCCGGATCAGCAGTCCTGAGGCAATATCGCCAGCAAAATGAATCTTCAGCTTATGCTCCCACTGCCATGGATGAACAGGAATAAAATGATAATCTTCTACAGATTTTCCCTGAGCGGTCAGTTTTTGTTTGAACTGATCAAACCATTCGGGGCCTATTTCAGAGCGGTAGAAATCTTCTCTGTCAATAGAATCCAGGGATTGGAATGCAGATCTGCTACGGTGAGCAGCCAGCCATAAAACCTTCAGGTTTTGATCAGATTCGGGAGCAAATGCCTGCAAATCACGAGGTGAAAAGCCCAGTCTACTTTTGTTCACAATGACCCAGGGATGCCCTGTCATGTGATGTTCTATAGTTTGATAGTCCGAAGCTGCCAGATCCTGTGAAGTCATTGTTCCTTTAGCCAGAATCATGGCATCACAGTATAAAGTGTGCAATAATTCTTCGGTGTATCTTGCGATGGTGTATGGATCAAGGTCAAAAACCGACTGCATTTCAAGAAAAAAGGCTGCAACATCTACAACAGGCTGTTTTTCTCCATTTTCCATTCTGGTGATACTGTCTTTGTCAATATGCCAGTAGTCCATCATTCTTTCCTGGCCACGGAAGGTGTATTGAATAACCTCCACTCCTGTTTCAAGTGTAAAAACCGTAAAGTCTTCATCGTCCTGAAATGTTGCAACAGGTTTTAGTAATTCTTCATGCATTAATTCTGCAATAGTTTTGGCCATAAGGTTTCTGTTGGCCTCATTCCAGTTTTCCTGGCTGATTGTATATTCTAAATGGGTGTTCATTTTCTGTTATATTTTTGCGATTGGTAATTCAGCGTATTTCTCTACATCAAAATCCTGGAAAGCGATTTTCTTTTCCACTTTATAATGCTCTCTTCCAAGGATATCGTTGATGATAAAAGAATTACGATAGGCTGCCATTCCAAGATCTGTGGAAATGTAGCTGTGGGTGTGTACTTCTGCGTGCAGCACATAAATTTCTCCTCCGTTTTCATCAATGGAATAATTCCTGTTTACTGCAAATAAGCCGTTAGAATCTCTTTTTATTCTTGATTGTATATTTTTAAGGAATGAAGGTTCATGATAACGATATCCCGTGCCGAGAATCAGATAATCTGCTGCCTGTTCGTAGGGAACTGCCTGTTCCTGCTGTGTGAATTCAAGATAAAGAGATTCCGGGCTTTCATTATTAACCCTGTCAAGCTGGCTGTTAGGTATGATCGTCAACTTCGGATCTGCGTTATCAATATTCAGATCGTAGATAAAATCGTAAATATCATTGATGAGGTCATAATTAATCCCTTTAAACTGGGCCTGCTGCTTGCTTAAAATTGTTTTTCTGGCCTCTTCACTTCTGCTGTAGAAATATTCCACATAATCAGGCGAAGTCAGCTCCAGTGTCAGCTTTGAGTATTCCATAGGGAAAAACCTGTCAGGACGGGAGTACCATCCCAATTGCGTGTCTTCATCTCTGCTTTGAAGAAGATCATAAAAAACCTCAGCAGCACTTTGTCCAGAACCGATTATAGCAATCTTTTTACCTTGAGACAGTAATTCTTCCTTTCGGTATAAATAGGAACTGGTATGGATGATTCGGGCATCATTTTTAGGAATAAAAGAAGGAATATGCGGCTGTGTTCCCGTTCCAAGGACAAGTCTTTCCGTTTTGAAAACCTGTTTTTCTTTGGTCTTTGTATCAATTGTAGAAACAAGGTAAATACCGTTTTCATACTCAATATCCGTTACCTGTGTTGAAAAACGGCATTCAGGCAATTGTTTTATCACCCATTGGCAATAGCGGTTGTATTCTTTTCGTGGAATGAAGAAGTTTTCACGGATAAAGAACTTATACAGCCTGTCGGTTTCTTTAAGGTAATTTAAAAGGCTTAACGGATGGGTTGGATCTGCCATGGAAACACAATCACATAAAAAAGGGGTTTGCAGGGTCACATGGTCGATCATCAATCCCGGATGCCAGTCAAAGCCATCTCTTTGATCCAAAAAGAGGGTTTTCAATTCGGAAATGGGATGGGATAATGCTGCAAGACCTAAATTAAAGGGGCCGATACCTATTCCTATGACGTTATATACAGTTTCGTTATTCATGTTCTGTGATGTTGGTGGTGATTTTTACATTTTTGTTTTGAGGGAATTTTTCCCAGTACCATTCTCTGTAGCAGAAGTTGAGGTTTGCTTTTTTATGGGGCATTTCAATCACTTTTTCTACTTTGAAACCGACGTGGGCCTTATTCATCATGGAAGCGAGTGAATCTACCGAGCCCTCTCCTACCATTTTACCTACCTCAGGCTGAGCAAAAACATAGTCGACCATAGATTGCGTGGAAGGTGATACATATTTCTTTTTCGGATCCACCGGAGCAATAAACTGATGCGTTCCATAATCTGTAGGCAGTACATCATAATAGTCTCCTACCATATCTCTGGATGCCCAATAGATCTCAATATTACAGGAAGGCTCATCATTGCTCAATACAATATAGCTGTGGGCTTCCTGGCTTGGAAGCATCAGTCGATAGTAGGTTTCAAGCTCATCGATCGGCCAGTTCATCTGCCATATTTTTACGGCGTGCTCACGATTAAACCATTCATGCAGCATTTCAAGGTCATTTTCGAGATCAATGGGCCGTATACTCATGGTGACGTCTTCCTTCGGGAAATAGCGTTTGAAAAAAACATCTGCTCCTTCAGGCTGGATAAGCTGATCCGAGAAGAAATACAGATGCAGCAGATTAGGAACTTTAGCATATGAAACCGCTGCTGCATTCACTCCGCCATCTACATTCATTACCGCAGAATGAAGATTTGATTTCACGGACCAATACCTTTGATTCAAAGCATAATCAGTCAATGCAGATGGTTTATGTATATGCAGATACTCAAATTCCTGATAAAGAATATCGATCAATGACCTTTCGTTTGCCAGTCCGGTTTTACCGATTGAGCTGATCAGGGCTGAAAGATTGCTTACCAGCAGGTGATGCGAGATAATATCAAGGAGACGTTCATCGCGGATGAAAAGTTCCTCTATTTCAGGATACTTTTTAATCAGATTTTCGTATTGGTTTTTACTGCTTTCCCGTAAAAGATATCCTTGTCCGTCTCTTACCCAAATTGTTTTCGGAAGAAGGCTTTCATCCAGTTCGATCATCAGGTTTTGCTGATGAACTTCCGGGGCCATTCCGAAGGTGTTGAATAATTTATTTAAAGGAGACAGCAGTAGTTTGATGTATTTTTCAAACCATAACATGACCGCTTCCTCTCCTTCCAGCCCCATATTCTGAATAACATTTTCAAAAAAATGAGTGGCAAAACCCGTTGCAGAAGAAGGCTCATCCTGACATAACCTGGCCAGTAATAATACTCTATCCTTCGGTGAGAATGGATTTTCTCTGATCAGTGTGTTAAAACTGTCGATATTTTTACCTTCAAAATCAACACTTATCGTTGCTGGTTCCAGCAGAAGTTTGAAATCTTTATAGTTTTCCTCAAAGGAAGGACGCACATCTTCCCACCAAATTGCTGACGCATAGCCTCTTTTCAGATCTTTCAGACTGTTGGTTCTTACGGAACCTGTCATCAGTACATGCAAAGAGAACTTAAACATCCACCTGAAATCAGGATTGTATACCGTTCTGATGGAAGAAGTTGCATAAAAGTCTTCACCTCTGGCTCCGATATGTATTATTTTTCGGGATTCAAACAAATCGGAGTATTCTTTTGAATCTAAAAGATATTGAGCTTCCCACGGATGAGCGGGAAGGATATAATAGTCATTTGTGTTTTCACCTTCTTTAAGGTATTTTTTACTGAGTTTTTCCTCTGAAGGAATCAGTTTTCCGATAATTTCCTGTGCTGAGATACCGGGTAAAGATCTTTCAGTGACCAAATTCCTGTTAACCAGGAAATAGTCAAGCTGGAATCCTTTTCCAAATTCCGGGCAATAGGCCTGTTGTTGCTCTTCTGAAAATCCCATCCTAGATTTGGTGAAAGGATGAAGGTTATGACCAACTGGAAGAAGCTGTTCAGATTCTATAAATGAATAGGATAAGCTGTTTTGATCTTTCGAACAGGCTAATGTTTCTTCCAGATTCTTCAGATTGCTTAAAATCCGGTCCTTGAAACGCTGAAGCCCTGCCTCTGTCGAAGTATCAGAAAACTCTTTATACACTAATGAAATCAATTGTTCAGCATTGACTTCAAAAATTTTCTGGTTTTGATGATCGACCGCCCAAACCGGGAATCCATATTCATGGAAAGGGCTTTCAGAACGATATGTTACCGGCGCAAATAAAAAGATCCCGCTTTTTTTCAGCTCAAACCTCATATGCAACGAATAACCCGTATTTTTTAGCGCTTCAGCTGTTAACGGGTCATAGACAGGAATTCCCTGATAAAATTTTCCGTTTCCAAGCTCTCTGAGCATTCCGTTCAGTAAAATGCGGAATGTTATTGCTTCAGCTTTTTCTTTCCACTTAGTTTTCTGTACCAAAGTTTTCTCCATGTTTTTTGATTTTAGTAAGAATTCCGTGAATATCTTCTGTGGTGGTAATCGGGTTGAGGAAGGTAAATTTCAGGTAGAAATTTCCGTCAACTTTTGTACTGGCAACCAATACTTCTCCACTGTAAAACAGTTTCATCTTGATATATTGATTCAAAGCATTGAGATCTGTAATCTCAGGTCTTACGTATCTGAAAACCAATACGCTTAAATCAGAATCTGAAAGCAATTCAAAATCAGCATCTTCATCGATCATCGATGCAGCATCTTTTGTAAGGTCGATCACGGTGTCCGTATATTCTGCTAGCTGCTCTTTTCCCATCATTCTCAGGGTAAACCAAAGTTTTAACGCGTCAAATCTTCGGGTACTCTGCGTAATGGATTTATTGATCTGTGCAGGAATTTCCTCTTCATCCATTTCTTTAGGATTCAGATAGTCTGCATGATGTTTAAGGATTAACAGTTCTTTTTTGTTTTTAACAATAAAAGCACTGCTGCTGATCGGCTGGAAAAAGGATTTATGATAATCTATCGTTGCAGAATCTGCTCTTTCAATGCCTGTCAGAAGATGACGGTATTTTTCGCTTAAAAGCAGCGCACATCCGTACGCTGCGTCTACATGCATCCAGATGTTGTACTGTTCAGATATATTTGCAATATCTTCCAGTGGATCTACATTTCCAAAGTCTGTCGTTCCGGCAGTAGCCACAATCCCAATAGGAATATTCCCCAGTTGTTCTTCTCTTTTAATATATTTTTTAAGCAGAGAAATATCCATACGGAATCTGTCATCGGTAGGTATCTTAACGATTGATTTTTCACCAAGACCCATGATAGAAGCATTTTTCAGGTTACTGAAATGCGATTTATCGGAAACGAAAATCCTGAAACGGCTAGCTTCCTGTGGTAACCCATCGAGTTTTATATTGTGATTGTACCTTTTCTGAGAAAAGCAATCACGCATCATAACGAGCCCCATCAGGTTACTTTGGGACCCGCCAGCGGTGAAAATACCATCGCTTTCATTGGTATTATAGCCCAACTGACCGGCTGTCCAGTCGATCAGTTTTCTTTCCATAAATGTTCCTCCGGCACTCTGATCATAAGTATCTTGTGATGAATTGATGGCGCTTACCAGAATTTCTCCCGCTAGAGCAGGAATCACCACCGGGCAGTTTAAATGGGCAACATATTGTGGAAGATGAAAAGCAGTGGCATGCTTTACATAAATATCGTCTACTTCGTTCAGTAGTTCTTTATAGGTAGATAGTTTTTGGTTAAGATCGATCTCCTGTACCATTCCTTTCATTTCTTTGGCTTCGATTCCGCTGAAAGGCTTGTCATTTCTGTAAAGAAATTGTTGTACAAGGTCTAAAGTGCTGTTGACTGCATTACGATAATGATCATAATTGTCCTGGTGGAAAATACTTCCAAAATTCCCCGAAATGTGAGGTGAAGTAGTGTGTGAAACCTCTTCAAGGGGCGCAAAATTGTTGTTCATATATTTTTTGTAAGGTGATTTTTTAAATCAATAGATTGTGTGCGGTTTTTCGACATATGATATTATATGCCTGACAGTCAAGTTTTTAAATTTGTCATTTTTTTCTTTTTTTGTTTGGTGGTTCAGTAATTATTCCTAAATTTGAACTCGCTATTGTTATTTAGAATAATTAAAAACAAAGATAAAAATTATTATTAAACACCAAATTTTTTTTAATGAATTCTTTAGAAATTTTAGATAACGACAGTATGACAGCAGTAAAACTGCTTCCTACAGTCATTGAGATCACATCTCAGGAGCGAAGAATGATAAAAGATGCCGCGGAGCATCTGGAGAAAAAATACGGAAGCTATGAAAACCGTGACTTTATAAAGCATGTGCATCAAATGGCTTCCTATTTTCTACCCGAGAGAATTTTACATATTGCGGCCGATTTTGCGAACGATTTTTCAGAAAATCAATATGGAGCCTTGATTTTCCAGGGATTGATGGATATTGATCAGGAAAGGTTGGGCAGTACTCCACCCAACTGGCAGTCTGCGGATTATGCCAAGTTTAACCTGTATGGTTTTGCCTGCGCATTGATTCACGGAGCTTTACCGTCGAAACCTGTACAATATTATTCACAACGTAAAGGAGGCGGATTAATCCATGCGATTATACCGGATGAAAAGATGCGTGAAACACAGACGGGTTCTGGTTCTGCAACCGATTTGTATGTGCATACGGAAGATGCTTTCCTTAAACATCAGGCAGATTTTCTGAGCTTTATGTACGTGAGAAATGAAGAGCAGGTACCTTCCACCCTCTATTCTATCCGTTCTCACGAATCTATCGGAGAAAATTACAGACCTCTGTTTGAAAAGATGTATAAAATTCCCAAGGATGCCAATCTGGAAACCGGTGAGAGTGAGGAAGAAACGCTGGATTCTGTTTTATATGGGAATTACAAGCTGCCATTTATGAGATTTGATGCTGCAGAACAGCTTTTTAATCCTAGCATTAAACAGTCGGCTGAAGCCCGGCAGTGCCTGACGGAATTCTGGGACGACGCAAGACATCTGATTTATTCGGGGTTTACGCCGCAGGCGGGAGATGTTATCCTGGTAAATAATCATTTATGCGCCCACGGAAGATCTGCTTTCCGTGCGGGAGTAAGAAATATTGATGGCATTGAACAAGCATGTGAGAGAAGAATTATGCTTCGCATGATGAGTAAAGTGAGCCTGATCGATATGCGGGCACACACCTTAACTGAAGATCCGTTTTTTGTGATCGAAGAACATTTAGGCAAGAACTTTCAACATTTGTAGTATTAATTAGACTTTTTTTTATCGTCCTAAATGGTAAATCCTTTTTAAGCTCGTCTTAAAAAGGATTTTTTATGAAATTTAAATAAAAAAATAAGTAATCCCATCATAGCTAAAAGATATGGGGTCAGCCTTCTGAAATTATTGTTTAAAAAATCGGTTAAACAAAGATAATTGCTCAGATAATGATCTGCTCCAGTATTCCGTAACGTGACCTCCTAAAGATTCTGTATATAAATGCTGAACTTTAGCTTCTGTCAGTTTTTTGTGGAAATTTCTGTTCATTTGAATCATCTGGGTATCTTCGGTACCACAGTCGAAAATGTATTGCTGGCCTGCCGTTGCCATCAGTTTTATTTTGTTATCGGTAAGAAAGGTTGGATTGATTGACTCCAACGGACCTAAAACTTTATTAACCATATATTTCTGATATCCTTCCCCGAAAACCGTGAAGTCCAGCGCACCACAGGAACTTCCGACAATGCCGAATGTTTTGTTGTATATAACTCCGATATTAGTAGCTCCGTATCCACCCATACTCCACCCTAAAATACCCCTGTATTTCTTTTCAGATTTAACAGGATAGTTTTTATCCACGAACTCTACCAGCTCTTTACCAATAAAAGTCTGATATTGTGAATCTTTAACCAATGGACTGTCTACATACCACGAACTGTAATTTCCGTCCGGCAATATATAAATGGTTTTATATTCCTGAGCTTTTTTAACCAGATCCGGAATATCCTCTTTAAGAATCCTATCGGGAGTACCACTGAATCCATGGAGGATATAGACCGACGGATAAGTGGTTTTGGGTTGCACATTGGGGGTAATGATAATTGTTTTGATTTTTTTATTCATTTTAGGACTGAAAATTTCCTGATGAATAATTTTCTGAGCTGACATTTGTGTAAAAGCGGTCAGGATGACCACAATGTTGATAAGCTTCTTCATGCTGTTATACTATTTAATTAATGAAAAACATCATATCAGAGCACAAATTTTAATGGAAGTTTTCAGATAACCAGGTATAGAATAGATGGGGTTATTTCTTCTTTTCCAAAAAATATAATGTGTCTTATCTTATGACAATACAAAGGTGCAGCCAAAAAAGAACAAAAGCCTCAACATATGTTGAAGCTTTATAAATTTATTTCTTTTTTAATGCGACTGAGCTGTGTGGGGGTGATTCCCAGATAAGAAGCGATATGATGCTGCTTGAGCCTTTTATACAGCTTTTTGTTTTCCAGCAATTGCAGATAACGTTTCTTGGCTGTTTCATATTTAAGGGAAACTTCTAATGGCTCTTTTTTTACCACCCAGTTTTTCTCCAGATAATAGGTGTGAAAAAGTGCCAGATCATGGTGTTTTTCAAGCAATTCACGGTAGGGCTTTACAGGATATTGCATGACAGCACAATCTTCTAAAGCTATGATATTAAAATCACTGGGCTCATTTTTGATAATAGCGGCAGTGGAAGCCACGAAGCTGTTTTCTTCAAAGAAAGTCTTGTAGATAGAATCCCCTTGTTCATCAACAGTATAATAACCTATTAATCCGGATTGTAAAAAATAGTAATACCTTGCCATATGACCGGCTTCCAGCAGAAGATCATTTTTGCTGTACTTTTCTTCTGTGCAAATAGCAAGCAGAGCTTCAGCCGTCTCGTCGGATAAAGGATAATATTGATTGATTTGTTCTAAAAATAGCGATTGATTCATATGTTGGAAATACCTAAAGGCGTAAGTTTTTTGAATGTCATAAGACGCAAGGATTGAATGCTTCTTTTATCATGATGTTTTTATTAGTTCTGGCTGATTTTGTAAATTACGCAGATCTTCTCAATATGATCTGTTTAGTCTCCAGCGTGAAATATTATGCTACGAATGCACGAATAAAATTATACATTGATAACTTATATAAATCTATGTGTACATGTGGTAGAATTATAAAACCACATAGAACATAGAATTTTGGGCTGTAAGAAGCCCATATGTTCGTGGTAGAAGGGTTTACTTCAGTATTTTTTTCATCATCAAATCAATCTGCTCCTCTTCTCCTAGTCTGAAAATATGCTTATCAAATACTACAAATCCGTTCTTTTCATAGAAATTCAAGGCTCTCAGGTTTTCTTCCCAGACTCCCAGCCATAGATAGGATTTTTTGAGATTTTGAGCTGTTTCCAGCGCCTGATTGTATAAAAGCTGGCCTACTTTTTTGCCATGATGACTTTTCTTTACATAGATCCTTTCAATTTCAAGACTGGTATCATCCTGTAATTCGGTCTGTGCTTTTCCGGAATTGACTTTCAGATATCCTACTGGATTGTCTTCTTCCCAGGCAATATAGAAAATAGAGTCCGCATTATTAAGCTCAGATTGTAACTTTCCAGTATTAAAGCTTTCTTCGAGATACATTTTCATGGCCTCTTCGGTATTGTTTTCTGCAAAAGTCTCGGAAAATGTCTGTATGCCCAAAGTTTGTATAATTTCCAGGTCTTCCAGGGATGCTTTATTAATAGTAACAGAAGTCATAGGATAAAAGTTTATGAAAATAATATTTTTTTAAAGGCTTCTGAAGCCAGGTGTACCTGCACACTCCAATCATCTGCTGCGTCACTTCCTGCATCATCAGAGATGTATTTCAAACATAAAAACGGAATATTTTCTTTTTGAGCGATCAGTGCCAACGGATAGGCCTCCATGTCTACAATATTGTAATCCGTTTCGGAATGGTTCATTTCAAAACTATCACCGCTACCGCAGATCCCTTCTTTCAAAACATCCATCTTCAAGCCATATTCCAGTACCGGCGGTACACCGGAAAGCGGAGTTTCATAAAGTTTAAATCCCAGTCCTCTTACATCCATATCTCTCTGGATGAATTTGGTACAACATACTACTTCTCCTTTTTGAAAACCCTTACTTCCTGCAGATCCCAAATTCACAATCAGTTTTGGTTTTCTTGTATGGATCTCTTTGGTTAATTCGATGGCAGCATTTACCTTTCCGATACCAGTAATTAATTTATTTTTATCGTCAAATACAGTTCCTGCTTCAGAATCTAAAGCGAAAACAAAAAGAGTATCTGCTATAGGATATTGTGTTTCGTGATTAATTTTTATCATTGAAATATAGGATTTAAGCAGCTGTTGGTACTGCATTACAAAGATACGATAGTTATCAGAAACAATCAATTCCGCACAAAAATAAACCTCAAAACATTGTTTTGAGGTCTCAATAAATTTTAAATACTGCATCCGTCAGCATCGCATGAAGTGCCATTGCTACCGGAAAGGTCCTTAAGCGGACTTACACTTTCTTTATAGGTTTGCTGAAGCGCATCTTCAAATACAGCAACGGGCTGGGCTCCGGAAACCGCATATTTTCCATTCAGAACGAAAAAAGGAACTCCTGAAATACCATTGTTTCTTGCTTCAAGAATATCCTGATTCACTTGGTAATCCAGTTCGTCAGAACTTACTGCCTTTATTGCTTCTTCTTTATTGATCCCTAATTTTTCGGCAAGAGAAACCAAAACATTACTATCACCTACATTTTTACCATCAATGAAATGAGCGATGAATAAAGCTTCTTCCATTTCGTTTGATTTATTATACTTTTTGGCAAGATGAAGTAATTTATGGGCTTTGAATGTATTGGTGATCAAAGCTTTTTCAAAATTGAAATCAATCCCTACATCTTTCCCCATCTGCGTCACCTGGTTCAGCATTTGGGAAGCCTGAGTTTCCGGAAATCCTTTTTTTTCTCTGAAATACTGAAAGGTATCCTGAGTTTTATCCGCTTCTAATGTTGGGTCCAGCTGAAAGCTCTTCCACTCTACTTCTACCTGGTCTTTGAATGGTAATTTTTCTAATGCCTGTTCAAAATTATTTTTTCCGATATAACAAAACGGACACATAACGTCCGACCATATTTCTATTTTCATTGGATGTATTTTATATAATTTAAAGGAACAAAGATACAAAATTATTTTAATGTAATAAAATTTGTTACAGTTTAATATTTACACATAGAAATTATCCTGTCTTTTCCCTCAACCCTATTTCTTGCCAACATCATCGGATAAGCGGACCTTTCAAAAACTTACGCTATCCATGGGGTAAACTCTACACCTTTTGTAACGAATGGAAAAAGAAGGTTCGGTAAAAAGAACAGTGTACGCATTGATTCCTCTTCGGGTAGATTATGAACTTACAGAGATGGTAAGAGAGCTTATTCCAATATGGAAGCTGTTGAGCGAATGAAGAGGAAAACACAGTGATTTAATCCAGATTTCGGAAGCTTTAGAAGAAAAATCTTTTTAAACCAAAAGGATTGTATATTTTTTGCCCCAAATTCAGGAATAAGATCATTCCTGAATTTGGGGCAAATATCATGAAACCCTACTGAATCAGGATTTATTGACCTTTTGAGCAAACAATATATGAGCAATCAGGGCCAGAACTCCAAATAGGGCTCCTATAAAGCAAACTCCCGTCCATTGGGCTTTTTGCCAGGCTATTGAAGCCAGCCAAGTTCCAAGAGATCCACCAATAAAGTATGCTACCATATAAACGGTATTCAACCGGTTCACAGCATTAGATTTTATAAGAAAATAATTGGTCTGATTCATAATATGACTTGACTGTACTCCAAGGTCTACCAGGATTACGCCTACAATCAGTCCCCAATAGGTCTCTCCTGCAAAATAAGTAAAGCCCCAGCTTCCAATCACGATGAGTAAAGAGTAAAGGATAATCCGGTTGATATCAAAGTATTTTTGCAATTTGCCTACTTTAGCAGCAGCTAAGGCTCCAACCGCTCCTGCTAATCCAAAACTTCCCACCACAGAAGAACCCGCATTAAAAGGAGGTTTCTCCATATGGAAAACCAATGTGGTAAACAATGCACACATCGATCCAAAGGCCATTGCCCCACGGAAAGCTGCCAGTTGGAGAATAGGTTGTGTTCTGGCCAGGTGGGCGACAGATTGCATCAATTCTTTATACGTTCCTTTAAAATTTGGGTGCAGTTCCGGAAGCATTTTATAAACGGCGAGCCAAACGAAAACCATTAGCCCCGCGGCTATTCCGAACATGGCCCTCCATCCCCATACTTCACCTACAATTCCTCCTACAAAACGGGACAGCAGAATGCCCAGCAATAATCCTGACATCACAAGACCGATATTCCCGGATTTTTCTTTATCCGAAGAGAGTTCTGCAGCAATCGGAACAAACAGCTGAGGAATCACTGAAGTAGCCCCAATTAATAGGCTTGCGGCGTATAACATCCAGAGCTCAGTGGCAAATGTCATCCATAACAGAGCTCCAAAAACAAGAATTAGATCAATGAGAATTAATTTTTTACGGTAAAATTTATCGCCTAGAGGTACAATTAATAATAATCCTAAGGCATAGCCGATTTGTGTAAGTACAGAGATCCTGCTGGCAGCAGTTTCAGAAACGTTCAGATCTTCTGAAATAAGGGCCAGTAAAGGCTGGTTGTAATAATTGTTGGCGACAACGAGCCCTGAAATAATGGCCATCAGCCAGATTACAGCCCGTGAAATATGGGTAGAATTTACCTGCATGTTGAAAATCGGAATTTTATTGTATCACTATAAATTGATGATAAATAGATTACTATCAGTTTTTAAGAGCTCAAAGGTAGTTAATAAAATAAAGAAAGGATATATATTCTCATAGATTTTACAGAGTCAATTCATAGAAAAAAGTTGTTATAATAGGCGTAAATAAAGTATTTCTGAAATTTATATGAATTTATTTTTACTTTTGTGGAACAACACCTACTGTATGAATGATCTAGATTCACAAAAACAGCTTCTCAAAAGATCTGTGGAGGCAAAAGATATTTTCATTCCACATATTTCTGCCGACCCGGTGGTTTTCGGATTTGATAAAAATGAGTTAAAAGTATTGCTTGCCAAGATGCACTATAAAAAACAATGGCTTTTACCCGGTGGCTATGTGGGAAAAGATGAAGATCTGGACGAGGCTGTGATAAGAATTTTAAAATCGAGAGCCGGTGTTACGAATGTTTTTCTTGAGGAATTCGCAGTTTTTGGGAAGAAAAACCGGAGTGAATTTTATTTTGAGGATTTTGATGACAGCCTGTTTCAGAAGCAGCGATTCATTTCGGTGGGATATTATGCCTTGTCAAATTCTTCAGAAATCAATCCGGTGGCTGATGAAATCAGTGAAATATGTGAATGGGTATATCTGAAGCAGCTTCCGGAAATTGATCTGGCGATGGATCATCGGGAAATTATAGAAAAAGCCCTCCTTACCTTACGGGAAAAAATTTCATACAAACCTATTGGTTACAATTTACTTCCTGAAAAATTCACCCTTCCGGAACTGCAAAAACTTTATGAAGCCATTTTAGGAAAAGAACTTAACCGCGGAAACTTTTACCGAAAAATTAAAAATCTGGGAATACTTAAAAAACTAGAAGAACAAAGACGTGGCGGAGCCCACAAATCTCCCGACCTCTACTCTTTCGATCAGGAAAATTATACAAAAGCACTGGAAAACGGCCTGAATAGCTGGTAAGCTTTTGATTGTTTTTATGGATGGTATATATCGATGAAAATCCTTTTGCATGTGGGAAATATTGAGGAAATTTGCAGGATGAAAATTATTCCGCTTAAAGAAGGCAATTTCTCCGCAAGCAAAACCAAAGATTTTAGCCTTTTAACAGATGAAAGCTTTGATACGGTAAAAGGGATAAAAATGTCTGTACAACCCTTTCTTATCATTACTGAAAATGATTATATTCTCCTGGATGCAGGTATTGGCTGGAAAAATCAAGACGGTACATCTGTCGTTTCCGGAATTCTCCACAAAGAAAACATCAATCCCGGCCAGATCACAAAACTGTTATTTTCTCATCTCCATAAAGATCATATTGACGGTGCAGTTCAGGTGACGGATGAAGGCTTTGAAGCTACCTTTCCCAATGCCAAAATGTACATCCAAAGACGTGAACTTGATTTTGCTCTGGAAAACAAAGGCAATCCTTCATTTGATTTTGATGTTCTGGAAAAACTTATTGCCTTGCCCAATATCATCTGGATGGATGAAGATCAGGGACAAATTACTAACGAGATTTCATATGAAGTGGTTGGCGGACATACGCCTTTTATGCAGGTTTTCTGGATCAGAGAAAACGGTGAAACGGTATTCTACGGAGCAGATGATCTTCCGCAATCTTCCTATTTAAAATATCATGTAGCCTATAAAAGTGATTTTGACGGCAGAAAAGCAATGGAATTAAGGCTCAAATGGGAAAAAGAAGCGGCCCAAGACCGCTGGAAAATACTTCTTTATCATGATTTGGATCAGGCTGTAATTGAAGCCTAAAAAATGGTTTAAATTGCATTAAACCATTTATAGATATCAAATTCCGAAGGAATATTCAGCTTTTTTCTCAGCCGGTTTTTCCTGTTTTGTATTGCTTTTGGAGTTACAAAAATATAGGTTGCTATTTCTTTGGTCGTCATATTGAGCTTAAGATAAATACAAAAGATCAATTCAGAGTTTTTGAGGTTAGGCTGTATGGCGGATAACTTGTCAAAAAAATCAGGATAGACCAATCTGAATTTATTCAGCAGACGGGGAGAATTTGCTTTTGCTAAAGCCATAATTTCATCTTGTACAAGAATCTTTTGGTTCAAATCCTCTGGATTGGATTCAGTTTTTTTGTTTTTCATAATACGTTGTCATCTCTACTAATTTCTGATGCGCAGCTTTTGTGCAACAGTACAAATTCTTTTCTCTTATTTCAATTCGCATATTAAAAGACTATACAAGAATTGCAATTATTCTGATGTATTCAAAATTCAATAAGTTCTATTTAATATAATTCAGCAAAACACCCAGTTTATGTCGTGGATAATGAATTATTGTGTTAAAATATTCACACATTTGAATTTTATCTCATTTTATGCAAGGCAAAGAAAGAAAAAATGATTAAAATTTTGTTAAAATGGTGTACCACATACATACCACGTTCTGTCTTTAGGTAAAATATCATAATCGTTTGCCATAAACACTTTCCGATTATTTGGCTGGCATTTTAAATCTGTTGTAAATTTAGCGGGTATTTAGGTTTACTTTTTATGATCCTGATCAATACTTTTACATTTTAAAGAAGATTTGTGGTATGTAAAGAATAATACTTTTTGGTTCGTAAATACGGCCCGGGAAATGTAATAAATGTAAAAAGCCGGATTCGATGTACGATCCGGCCAATTCTGTGTATTGAAAATAAGTTTTTCACTGTTCCTCAATTTTCGGGGTCATGATAGCAGCTTTGTAAAACCTGAAAAATGATGCTAAAACAGTGAAGTCACTACAGATCTAGTTGTCGCTGGAATTCTTCCAGGTATTTTGCCAGATGGATACCGTCTGCCAATCCATGGTGAGCTTCGACAGAGACAGGAAGCCACTTTTTTCCTTCCCGGACACTGAATTTACCAAAAGAGATCTTCGGAACCGATTCGCCGTTATTGAAATCTGTAGGATGAAGGATGGACGTAAAAGAATTCCATGGAATAGTAGTATGTCTTATGTGGTTCTTCCCTAGCCTTTCATTGCTCAAACGAAGTCCCGATGATTCGTGCACTTCTTTTATTTCTTTCTGTAGTTCTGCATTGAAAATTTCAAAATCCTCCGAAAAATGGGTAAATGAAAAACCAAAAGTGCCATCCGGCCTGCCGATCGTACTTCCTGCATGTACGATATCAAACAAAATGACCTTGCCATCGATAATTCTGAGTTTCAATTCATCAACGGTATTCACGGCAACCATCGATTTATGATAATAATAGGCAAAGAAGGAATAACCTTGTGTTTTCGCCGTCTCGTAAGCTTTGGTACAATCTACTTCTGTGGTGATACCCAAATAGGGGCTTGCCATTTTAGAGAAAAATTCAAAATGCTCCCTTCTGTTCCATTGCTCAATATCTACAATCTTCATTGATTTTTTATTTTATGCAAATTTCTGTAAATTTTATAGTACTACAGGGGTCTTATAGTAAAAATTTAATAGAGGCCGTTTTTTAGGATGAGTGTAAAAGTTGAGTTAATCTTACTACCTCAATAATGGTAAATCCAATCTTTGCTTGATCAACAATGTAAAATAAGAAATTAAACCTTTGCCTGATATTTAGATGTAGAGTTATAAAAGCTCCGGGGTTCCCAGGCTCTTGTATATGATCTTTTTTTATATAATGCACAATTATTGCTTTGTATAATGCTGAAAATTTATTAAAAAATCTCATACCGGATTATCAAAGAAAAATCAGTAAAATTAATACTATGGAAATACAGAATCTTAGAGGAAATAGCTGGTCAGCAAGAAAGGTTGATTCTATTTACATCGTAAGTGTTGACAATCAGTCAAATATTGTTGAAGCTTTAACGGATTTTATCCGGAACCAGGATATTTATGCCGGGGAAGTTACCGGAATAGGTGCCGTGAGCGAAGCTACTCTCCGTTTTTTTAATCCTGCCACAAAAGACTATGTCGATAAGACTTTCAATGAGCAAATGGAGGTTACGAACATATCCGGAAATGTTTCTGAGATCGCGGGCCGGCAAACCCTTCATCTGCACATTACCCTTGGAAGAGCAGATTATACAGCCCTGGCCGGTCACCTTCTGGAAGCCAAAATCAATGGCGCAGGTGAATTTATTTTTTATCCGCTGCCTACAAAAGTTATAAAAATAAAGAATGAAAATATCGGGATCAATTTCTATGATTTTGAAAAATAGAGCCCCAGTGTGTAGAAAGTTTAATTTTTAAGAAAAATTTATTTAGACTGGCTGTCTCTCATATCTAATGGAAAACAGAACATACTTCAGAGACAAAATTGTAAATCATTATACCTCTGTAGTGGTGATTCCGTACTTCTGCTTGAATGAATAATAGAAGTGAGACAAATTTTCAAATCCCAGATCAAGATAAATATCTGAAGGCTTTTGATTCCTGTTTTTGATTAGATAATAGGCTTCCTTCAGCCTCCTTTCTTTCAACCATTGTTTAGGACTCATATTGAATATCTTATTAAAATCCCTTTTAAAACCTGACAGGCTGCGACCCGTTAATCTTGCAAAAGCTTCTGTTGATACATTAAACATGAAGTTTTTGTTCATAAATTCCTTCAAATCAATCTTATGAGGTTCCGAAAAATCAAACAGGAGATTTTTGACATCAGGATCAGTCTCAAGAAGAAGTTCTATAGCTTCTTTTACCTTTAAAACGGCTAACCTTGGAGGAACTTCCTTCATTTTATACACATACGGGATAAGTGACGTAAAATAGGCTTTAAAAAAATCATCAGATTCAAAAAATAGCCGTCGGTTATCCGAAAACGCCGCGTCCGTCACAATTTTATTTTCCGCCGAATATTGCCTCAGGGTTTCATCATCCAGTGTAATAGAAAGAAACTGATATTTTTCATTTTTCGCAGGATACTTTATGGTCCTGATCAGTTGATTTTTCCTGACCAGAACCACAGTATTTTCTTTAATTACAGTTTTACCCTGCTCATGAAAAGCATGCGTTTCTCCCGACAGCTGAAATCCTAAAAAATGATCAGGAATGAACTCCTCATGCCCTTTGTAAGATTCAAAAGCACAAGAATATACCAGTTTGTCAAATATGATTTCAGAAGTCTTTTCCATCGTACAAATATCTGAAATTTAAGCGATAACAGACGCTCCTGCTGAAGCAATTTCTTTATCCTGTCCGGGACTTCCGCCGGAAGACGCAATAGCACCCATGATTTTTCCATCATAATCTTTAATCACCACACCGCCTGCGATGGTTAAAAGACCGTCATTCGAGTTAATCATACCGTATCCGTGCATTTCTGCTCCGGCAACAATACTTCCCATCATATCACTGTCAACTCCAAACATAGCGGCTGTACGGGCTTTTTTTATCGCAAATTCTATCACTCCATACACGCTGTCGAGCCTTGCGAAAGCAACTATGTGGCCTCCTTTATCTACCACGGCGATACTTACCGGAATTCCCAGTGATTTTGCTTTTTCTACTGCAGATTGCAGTGCCTTTTGTGCGAGATCATAGCTTAAATCCATATCATTAGCTTTTTGCAGTCCAGGCTTCTGCCTGAAGTTGTTTTACAAAATCCTCTGTTTCCTTCGGATGCACATTTCTGAAGTTGCTGTTTTCATCCAATGCTACATTTACAATGACCTCTGCCATAGATTGTGGATCAAGCTGATGGGCAAGAGATTCTGCAGCGCCATCAAATGCTGATTCAGGTGTGAAATTGATAGCAGGATCATACCAACGGAATATAGAATCTACCCCTCTATCATTGAAACCTGTACCGAATACTCCAGGATTGCAGGTCGCGATTTTGATATTAAAAGGGGCAAGTTCCGTTTTTAAACCCTCGGCAATAGCTTCCATCGCATGTTTTGAAGCACAATAAGCAGCAACATAAGGTACCGTCCAGAGACCTCCCATCGATGTGGTAAACACAATCTTACCGGCTTTTTTCTGTTCAATAAATTTTTTAACAAAACCCTGAGCCAGTTCCAGTCCCCCAAATACGTTAACATCAAACATGGAACGGATTAATTCTATTGGTTGTTCGGCTATAGGCCCTCCTTCCATAATTCCTGCATTGCTTATTAAAATATCAATGTCATACTTTTTCAAGATATAAGCAATATCTGTAGAACTGGTTACATCAAGTTTATCAACGGTCAGGTCGATTCCCAGTTCTTTGGCTTCACGGATCAGATCACTCATTTGAGGATAAACCTGTGCAGTGGCAATTACTTTATGCCCTTTCTTAGCAAGATCGAAAGCGGCAATCTTTCCGAATCCACTTGCTGCTCCTGTAATCAGAATTGTTTTATTCATTGTATCTTTTTTAAAATCATAATACAAATTTCAAAGATTTCCGGTCTGTATATATTGCTGTAAAGTTCATTGTTTTAGTGTCCAGAGGCCCACTTTATTTCAATCAGTATACACACTTTAGAGCTTGGCTTTATTACGGTTAAACCTTATAGCCGGTCATCTTCAAAATGTTTAAAAACATACCACGTAAGCTCAGTTACTGATGAGGAGTTAGAATAAAATCAATACTTTATTGTAATTTGGTTAAGTTTTTGAAGCATATCCTATAAACCCAATCACACCATTGAAATTAATCACATTTACTAAAAAAGGAATTTACTGTCCTCAGGGGAAATTTTATATAGACCCCTGGAGACCTGTAGACATGGCCGTCATTACCCACGGACACGCTGATCATGCCCGGTGGGGAATGAAAAAATATCTTTGTCATCATTTTACAAAACCTATTTTGCATCAACGCATAAGCCCGGATATTGAATGCCAGAGTCTTGAATATGGAGAGAAAATCAATATGAATGGTGTACAATTGTCATTGCATCCTGCAGGTCATATTATTGGCTCGGCCCAGATAAGGCTTGAATATAAGGGTTATGTAGCTGTTATCTCAGGTGATTACAAAGTCCAGGAAGATGGTTTAAGCACTCCGTTTGAACTGGTGAAATGCAATGAGTTTGTCACTGAAAGTACATTTGGACTTCCTATTTACAACTGGCTTGAAGTTCCGGATTTAAATAAGAAACTTCAAAACTGGGTATTAAAAAATAAAGAAAACAATAAAACATCCGTCTTTATCGGCTATTCTTTAGGAAAAGCACAGCGAATTATGAAAGCGGTGGAAGGTTTGGGACAAATCTATGTCCACTATTCTATCGGAAAATTAAATGAAGCATTTGAGGCAGTGGGAGTTGCCCTTCCGGAATATACCATCGCGGATTTCAGGGAACGCCCCAAAGAAACGCAACATGAAATAGTGATAGTACCGCCGGCTCTGCTGGACAGCAATATTATCAAGAAAATTCCAGATCCGGCAACAGCAATCTGTTCAGGTTGGATGCAGGTGCGCGGTGCACGAAGATGGCGAAGCGCTGACGCCGGATTTGCCATGAGTGACCATGCCGACTGGAAAGGATTATTGCAAACGGTAAAAGCCACAGAAGCAGAGCTTGTACATGTGACCCATGGGCAGACAGAGGTTTTTTCCAAGTATCTGAATGAAATAGGAATTCGGTCGGATGTGGTGGAAACTCTCTTTGGCGAAGATGAGGAAGAAACTGAAAAGGAAACCTTAGAAACCCCGGAACCATGAGACATTTTGCAGAATTAATCAACGCGCTGGAAACCACCAACAAAACCAATGCAAAAATTGATGCGATCATTGACTATCTTGAGCGTGCTCCTGACGATGATAAAGTATGGTTTATCGCTTTGTTTACCGGTAAACGCCCCAAAAGGAATGTCAACACTAATTATATGAAGGAATGGGCTTTGGAAATCACAAAACTTCCATTATGGCTGTTTCAGGAAAGCTATTCTTCCGTAGGAGATCTTGGCGAGACCCTTTCACTAATCCTTCCTCCACCCGGGGAAAAAATAGACCGTACATTATCACAATGGATGAATGACATTGTGGATTTAAAAAATAAGACAGAGGCTGGGAAGAAAGAATTTGTACTTCAATCATGGAACGGTCTCGATTATACAGAACGTTTAATTTTCAATAAATTGATCGGAGGCAGTTTTCGGATCGGGGTTTCCGATAAAACATTGATTAACGCCCTGACAAAATTTTCGGGACAGGAATCCAGTGCTCTTATGCACAGCCTGATGGGAAAATGGCTTCCGGATGAAACGTCTTTCCGGGAGCTGATAACCGCTGAAAATATCAATCCTGACGATTCAAAACCCTATCCGTTCTGCCTCGCCTATCCTTTGGAAAAAGCTCTAGATGAGCTTGGAGAGCCCGGCGAGTGGATGGCAGAATACAAATGGGACGGAATCCGCGGGCAGATTATCCGGAGAAATGATGAAATCTTTATATGGTCACGGGGAGAAGAACTCATTACCGAACAATTTCCTGAAATTGTGGAAACTGTAAAAAATATGAAAGGAAGTTTTGTTTTAGACGGTGAAATACTTGCCGTAAAAGATGATAAGGTTTTAAATTTTAATGAATTACAAAAAAGATTAAACAGAAAAACCTTAACAAAAAAAATGCTTTCTGAAATTCCTGTCCAAGTGTTTGCCTATGACCTTTTGGAACTTGAGAATAATGATTTGAGAGACAAACCCATTTCAGGAAGAAGAGCCATGCTGGAAGAATTATTATTAAATGAAAACCCTGAAAACATAAGAATTTCAACAATAGTAGATTTTGAAAAATGGGATGAGCTGGATGCCATCCGTGAGAGCTCAAGATCAGTCAATAGCGAAGGATTAATGCTGAAACAAAAAAGATCTCCCTATCATGCCGGTCGTAAGAAAGGTGACTGGTGGAAATGGAAAATAAATCCTTTTACCATAGATGCCGTTTTGATCTATGCTCAAAAAGGAAGTGGCAGGCGAAGTGCCTATTATACTGATTATACCTTTGCCGTAAAGAATGGAGACAGCCTTGTAACAATAGCAAAAGCCTATTCGGGGCTTACAGATAAAGAAATTATGGAAGTCAGCCGTTTTGTTACCAAAAACGCCATTGAAAAGTTTGGTCCTGTACGAACGGTAAAAGCAGAACTCGTTTTTGAGATTGCTTTTGAAGGAATAGGCTTCAGCAACCGACATAAAAGTGGTGTCGCCCTTCGTTTTCCGAGAATTGTAAGATGGCGGAAAGATAAAACAGTGAACGAAATTGATGACCTTGAAGAAATTAAAAAACTGATACAATAATTTGGCAGCATTTGAACATACAGATGGTTTTAAAATCATTCAGCAATGGATGACAGATAAAGGAATGTCTCCTTTTAAATTCCAGACCGATACATGGCGCAAATTTCAAAACGGCTATAGCGGAATGGTAGTGGCACCTACGGGATTCGGAAAGACATTTTCTGTTTTTTTGGCACTGATTTCAGATTTTCTCAATCATCCCGAAAACTATAAAAAAGGACTGCAGATGATCTGGATCACGCCTCTGAGATCCTTATCAAAAGATATTGCCAAAGCCATGCAGGAAGCGATGGACGAAATCGGACTGGATTGGGTTGTCGGGGTACGAAACGGAGATACTGATCCTAAAGTAAGGCAGCAACAGGTGAAGAAAATGCCCGAAATTCTGGTGGTCACTCCTGAAAGTCTCCATTTACTTTTAGCACAGAAAAATCATGGAACTTTTTTCCGTGATATGAAATCCATTGTTGTAGATGAGTGGCATGAGCTCCTGGGATCAAAACGTGGTGTCATGGTAGAGCTGGCCATATCACAACTGAGAAAGTATGTTCCAAAAATGAAAATATGGGGAATTACGGCAACCATTGGGAATCTGGATGATGCCATGCATATTCTCATTCCCTATGACATTAAAAAGGTAAAAATCACGGCAAAAGAACATAAAAAAATCGATATCATCCCTGTATTTCCTAATGAAATAGAAATATTGCCCTGGGCAGGTCATCTCGGGAATAAGCTGGCTGATAAAGTAGTTCCCATTATTCTAGATTCAAAATCGACCATCGTTTTTACAAATACGCGAAGCCAGAGTGAAATGTGGTATCAGTTATTACTGGAAGCCTATCCTGATTTTGCAGGCCAGATCGCCATCCATCACAGTTCTATTGACGCTCATTTACGAATCTGGATTGAAGAAAACCTGAGTTCCGGAAAACTAAAAGCCGTTGTTTCCACTTCTTCTTTAGACTTGGGAATAGATTTTAAGCCTGTGGATACTGTCATTCAAATTGGTTCTGCAAAAGGAGTAGCGCGGTTTTTACAGCGGGCAGGACGTAGCGGGCACTCCCCTTTTGAAACCTCTAAAATTTATTGTGTCCCAACCCATTCTTTAGAGCTGATTGAAGTGGCTGCATTGAAAGAAGCGGTAAAACAAAAAGTGGTAGAGCCCCGGGAGCCTCAGGTTCTGTGTTTTGATGTGCTGGTGCAGTTTCTGATGACACTTGCTGTAGGAGATGGTTTTTATCCTGATGAAACCTACGAAAGAATCAAAAAAGTATATGCATTCCAGGAAATAATGGATGAAGAATGGAAAAGTATCCTGGAATTTCTGACTATTGGTGGAAGTGTTTTAAAAAGTTATGAAGAATTCCATAAAATTGTCATCATGGACGACGGGCTCTACAAAGTGACTTCCAGGAAAATAGCAATGCTGCACCGTATGAATATGGGAGTGATCGTAAGTGATGCCATGCTGAAAGTAAAATTTATTTCCGGCGGGTATATCGGAATGATTGAAGAATACTTTATTTCAAAATTAAAAAAAGAAGAAAAATTTATTCTGGCAGGACGAACTCTTGAAGTAGCCATGATCAAAGATATGACCGTCTATGTAAGGTCTGCCAAAGGAAAAGCACTGGTGCCAAGTTATCTTGGAGGAAGATTACCCTTAAGTTCTAATCTTGGACATTTTTTAAGGGAAAAACTTTCGCATGCGTTAAGCCCGAAGACTTCGGAAAAAGAGCTGAAATTTTTACATCCGTTATTAACCAATCAGGAAAAAAACTCACACATTCCCAAGGAGAACGAATTCCTTGTCGAATTGATTAAAAACCGTGAAGGATATCATCTTTTTATGTATCCTTTTGAAGGTCGCCTGGTACATGAAGTCATGGCTGCTCTGATCGCCTACCGGATTTCAAAACTGGCTCCCATATCCTTTTCCATGGCAATGAATGATTATGGATTTGAGCTTTTCAGCGATAAAGAAATACCTCTTAACGAAGAAAATCTCCATCAGGTGCTGACAAGGGATCAGTTGATGACAGATGTGATTGCCAGTATCAATTCTGCAGAAATGGCAAGAAGGAAATTCCGTGATATTGCTGTGATTTCAGGAATGGTCATTCAGAACTATGCGGGCCAGCAACGGTCTAATAAGTCTCTGCAAAGTTCTGCAGGTCTTATTTTTAAAGTCCTTGAAGATTACGATTCCAATCATTTTCTTATCAAACAGGCATATACTGAAGTGTTTAATATGCAGCTTCAGGAACAAAGGCTTGTGGAAGCTTTTAAAAGAATCGAAAAATCTCAGATTATTCTGAAACGTTCCCGTTCCTTTACCCCACTCAGCTTTCCTATAAAAGTAGACAGCCTGAGACAAACGCTTTCCAGTGAAGGATTAGACGCAAGGATCAGGAGAATGCTTAAACTATAAAACACTTTTGTGAAAGGACACAATGAGCAGTATTTGTACCGATTGATGACAAAAATCACTTGACTCCTCCCAATAATTATCGTAAATTAGAATATCTTCTTGGGAAAGAATAAAATAAAATATACACAATGACAAAATTATTCTTAGTCCGTCACGGACAGTCACTCTGGAATCTTGAAAACAGGTTCACAGGTTGGCAGGATATCGATATAACTGAAGCGGGTATCGAAGAGGCAAAGAAAGCAGGTATTGCATTGAAAGGGGAAAAAATAGATGTAGCTTTTACTTCGGCCCTAATCAGAGCCCAGCATACTCTCAGCATCATTCTGGACGAAATGGGGAAACCCAATATCCCGGTCATCATGGATAAAGCACTCAACGAGCGTTCATACGGAAATCTGGAAGGGTTGAATAAAGCTGAAACCGCCCTTAAATACGGTGACGACAAGGTTCGTACGTGGCGAAGGTCCTTTGATGTAGTTCCGCCGGGAGGTGAAAGTCTGAAGATTACGTATAGCAGGGTTATCCCGTATTATGAAATGCATATTCTTCCTCTTTTGAAAAAAGGTGAAAATGTACTGATTGTCGCTCATGGTAACAGTCTCCGCGCTCTGATTATGTACCTTGAGAATCTTTCTCCTGAAGAAATCCTGGAACGTGAAATCGCTACCGGAATTCCGCTAACCTATATCTTTGATGAGAATTTTCACATCAGCAGAATAGACAACTAAGCTGAATCCTCCTGCTAGAAATCTCAAGTATACTTAGAAAAACAGTATAAATAATCAATTATCAACTTATTAACAAGTGTTTATAGTCACCAGAAACCTGTCCGTTCAGAACGAAATTTTTACTTTAACCAATCAACGTGCTGTTTTTTGGGAAAAAGAGAAAGCTTTGATTCTTTCTGACCTGCATATCGGAAAAACCGCTCATTTCCGTAAAAATGGAATTGCCTTAGCCAATCATATTATGAAAAGTGATCTGGAAAGATTATCTGCCCTGATTGAATTTTTTCAGCCTGAAAAATTTATAGTGGTCGGAGATCTGCTTCACGCAGGGGATAATTCTGATGTTGATGAATTCTGCGCATGGCGGAACCAGTATCCTGATATTCACTTCTGTCTTATCGAAGGAAATCACGACAGAATTTCAAAATCCCTGGAGAAAAAACTGTGTTTAAATGGTAAAGAAGCTTCGCTTACGATTAAAAACTTTACATTTATTCACGACTTTGATTCGTCTTTACAGACATTTCAAATTACCGGTCATATTCATCCCGGAATAGTGCTGAATTCTGCAGTAAAAAGTATCAGGCTTCCCTGTTTTGCGCTTAGTCATAACCAATTGCTGTTGCCTGCTTTCAGTGAATTTACAGGATTAGACACTAAGAACCTGCCCGGCAAAAGTAAGTTTTTTGTTTTTACAGATTCAGAAATTTATGAGGTTTAAAATCCTCAAATCCTCTCAGATAATTAATGGGAATAGTATCATGACTGCACAAATAGAATAATTCGTGCAGTCATGGCAAAAGCAGAAAATGACAGGGAAAAAATACAATTCGTCGCTTCTTTACCTTGTAGAAGGATAAAATCATTTACCTTGCTGGTCATTCAGCCAGACCACTTTCTGATCAGGCACATGGTCCTGACCAATAATATTTTTGTACAATTCCGGTCTGCGGGCTTTGATATACCTGTATCCTCCTGCCTGCGTCAATTTTTCAGATGTGATAGAAGCCGTTTCAAAACTGTCATCAAACGAATGACATTCTGCTATGATATCACCAAAAGGATCAATAATCATAGAGCAACCGTTTTTAAGCTGATCATCATCCATACCGATAGGATTAGAAAAAACAATGTAAGATCCGTTATCATAAGCTCTTGCCGGAAGCCATTTCATCAGCCAATCACGGCCTTTCATGCCATTAAACTCCAGGCGTAATGAGGTAGGATCATTTTCTCTGTTTTCCCAAAGTTTTGGATCCACAAATCCTGCTCCGGGTCTTGTAGAAGGGGTACACATTGTTACATGAGGCATAAAAATGATGTCGGCACCAAGAAGTCTGGTTGCTCTTACGTTTTCGACGATATTATTGTCATAGCAGATCAGAATACCACATTTCCATCCCTGAATATCAAAAACGCAATATTCATTTCCGGGAGTAAGATGAGGATTAATGAATGGATGTAATTTTCTGTACTTGGCTTTCAGTCCTGTTTTATCAACACATACATAGGCTTTAAAGAGATTATTGTTCTCATCTTTTTCAAAAAGGCCTGCCAATATGGTAATATCATGTTCGCCGGCAATCTGTTGGAGTTTGTGAATACTTTCTCCTTCAGGAATTAGTTCCGCAATATCAAGAAGCTGTTCTTTGGAAAGTTTTCTGGCAAAAGTATATCCCGTAATTGAACATTCATGAAAAGCAATAACATCAGAACCTTTGGAAGCTGCTTCGGCAGCGAGTTTTTCTATAACGGAAAGATTATAGTCCTTATCTCCGCTTTTGTTTTCAAATTGGGCAGTGGAAATTTTAATATTCATTATTTTTTTCAGCAAAACTAAAGCATTTGAAGTACTGAAAAATTGTATAAAACCGACATTTTGGTTTACAATTCAATGAAATTGACAGCCATTTTATTTTTTGTTTTGATATACTGTCGCGGAGTGAGTCCTACACTGGTTTTAAAATCCCTGATGAGATGAGATTGATCAGAATATCCTGCATTGTAAGAAAGGGCTGTCATATTATCACCGGCTATTCCTCTGTTGATAAGGCTTAAAAAATAATGAAGCCGGATGATAGTACTATATTTCTTCGGAGAAACGCCCATGAAATCCTCAAATTTTCTTTCCAGATGTCGCTCAGAATATCCTGTAAACAGCTCCAGTTCTTTGGATGATACGGAACCTTTGTTTTTAAGAATATACTGCTGAACTGTAGAAATAAAGCTGTAATCGGATTTTGTTTCCTGTGCTAAAAATTCGCTGAAAAAGAGATTAAGACCATTGATTACAGATAACGGGTTTGTCTGGGTAAAAAGTTTTTCCTGAAACGGCTGTAACTTATCTCTTACAACATCTTCCACAGAAATAATCTGGTTTCGAACCTCTTTGGCTGAAGTCTTTAGAAGGATGTTTAAAAAGTAAGGTTGAAATACCACCGCTATCAGTGAAAATTTTCCTTTTGAATAAAAATCTTTGTACGTATCCGGCACCCCATAAAAAAATGAAAGGGGCATTTGATCTCCTGAAATTTTGGAATACAGATTCATATCACCAGACAGGATCAGCCCGGTACTTCCGTCAGTAAACAATCTCATATTTTCACCAGCCTCTCGGGAATTTTCCAGATAGATATAATGCCTGATAAACGGTGCCAGATGTGGAGGGGGCGAAATCTGCATATTCAAATGTACACAAATTTCATGAGCTGTAAATATTATTGAGCTATAAACCATAAGCGGGTTCTTTACCCATCATATCAGTAAATAATTTTTATAATATTTCATAGCACGTACCACATTTTCGATTCTTTTGGTCAGATATTTGAATATTTACCGCAGTAATCTTGATTCTTTCGTAAGAATCTTTTTATACAAAACAACCAATCACTTAAATATATTATTATGTCAACACAGAATCTTACCCACCTTGAAGCGATCAAAAAAATTAAAGAACTGTCGGAAAAAGCAAGAACGTGTATGTTCTGTACAGAATTAGACCGTGTACCTGTCAATTCCAGACCAATGTCTTTACAGGAAACTGATGACAGCGGAAACTTGTGGTTTATCAGCAGCGGAACCAGCAATAAAAATTTTGAAATCAAAGAAGACCGCAGGGTTCAGTTGTTTTTTATGAATAATAGTGATGCCGAGTATCTTTCCGTATACGGAGAAGCCTCTGTTTACAAAGACAAAGCGACTATTGAAGATAAATGGTCTCCTTTGGCCAATGCCTGGTTTGACGGAAAAGATGATCCGAATGTTACCATCATCCGTGTAGAACCTAAGGAGACATATTATTGGGACACGAAGGCCGGTAAACTTGTGAGCCTGTTTAGCTTTGTGGCTTCAGCAATTACCGGAAAGAAAACCGATAATTCAGATGGTGTAGAAGGAAATGCAACGATTTAATTCATAATTCCTGATTATCAGCAATATTATAGTTGAAAACTTCATAAGGGATGCAACCTTTAATTGCCACTTATCAACGATCATTGTATGGTTTATGAGTGGCAATTAGATTTTATTGCAGCTAAAATTATTGATCACAAAAAAGGCGGAGCATTATGAAGCCCCGCCTTTATAAAATCAAACTGCTATTTTTTCACCTCTTCCATGCTGGCTCCGAAATTGATATGAAGAACATTTCCGCTAGGCGTTACCAAGGCTGGTACTGAGCGTACTCCGGATTCTTCTGCCTGTGCAATTTTTGCTTTATCATTCCCCAAATGAATGATTTCTACATTCTCTGTACCTATAAGGTTAACGATATCATGCTCCGCACTGATGCAAACCGGGCATCCTGCATGATAAAAAACTGACTTTTTCATAATGTTCTTTTAATTAGTAATGTTTTGAATAATTCTTTTTAATTCTTCTGTCTCTGATTGTTGAAGAGGTCTCAACGGGCTTCTTAAATTCCCGCCTTGTTCTCCGAGAATACTAAGACCAGCTTTCACTGCTCTTGGCAGCCCTTTATTCACAATAAATTTTAAAAGGTCAAATTGCTGATAAAAAGTTTCCTTAGCTTTTTCCAGGTCACCCGCTTCCACCGCTTCATATAATTTAAGAGTAAGCTCAGGAATCAGATTGGGTGCTGCTGTACACCAGCCTCTCGCTCCGGCAGAGAAAGCGGCCAGCGCCAAAGGATTGGAGCCATTATAGAATGCTACATCTTCCCCCAGCTCTCTCCTCAGATAATGCATTCTCTGGACATCACCGGAGCTTTCTTTGATCATTGTGACATTTGGAATTTCCAATAATCTTTTCAAAAGAGCCGGAGACATATCTACTCCACTTGTTGACGGATTATTATATGCCATAATCGGAATAGAAATTTTACCGGCAACAGCATCATAATGGGAAACAATCTCATCGTCAGTCAGTTTCCAATAACTCATCGGAATAATCATAACCGCATCAGCACCGGCATTTTCTGCAAACTGTGCATGATGGATGGTCTTTTCCGTTGTCAGATTAGATACTCCTACCAAAGTGGGAATTCTGCCTTTTACCTGCTGTATAGTGGCTTCAGTAATAGCTTCTTTCTCATCATCAGACAGATAAGGCATTACACCTGTGCTTCCCAAAGGAGCGATTCCGTGGTTTCCTGACTCAATCAATCTCTCTACAAGGTGTTTAAAAAGAGGGATATCCACTTTTTCGTGATCATCAAATGGTGTGATGGGATAGGCAATAATGCCTTTAAAAGGAACGTTTTTCATAGATAATTAAACTAAAATTAAAGATCTCTTCCCTCTTCTTCTCTCAAAGCTACTCCTAAGTTTTGAAGCTGGGGAGCATTTTCACAGGCAATATATTTGGCGGGGTCAGTATCACTGAGATTCTGGTGCTTGTGCCATGCCCATGAAGGAATGTAAACAGCATCTCCAGCTTCCCAATACACTTTTTCGTCTTCTACTTCCGTCCATCCTTTTCCTTCAATCACAAATAACACCGTTTCATAAGTATGACGGTGCCTGTTGGTTTGCTGGCCCGGTAAAAGACCGCCAATGGTCATGCTTACATTTTTGCTTGGAAGATCTACAAAGAAAACAGGATGCTTTCTTTCTGTTGAAAATTGGTTGTGTTCCCCCGCATTTTCTACATTTTTATGAATTAAATGAGTAGGTTTTACATACGTTGGTCTCGCAAAGGTCTGGTGAAAATCTTTAGAACTAAATTGTTTCTTGTCCATGATTTTAAAATTTTAATGGTTTTGTGCTTAATTGCAAGACAAAATTATTCTATATTTGGACTGTTTAAATAACTCAGTTTTTATATAAATAAGTAGTCCAGATGCTCCGACCTTGGAAATTAGAATTTGAAATTGACAAAAAGCTTGAGAAAGCAGTCTATTTACAGATCGCAGATAGCATTATTACTGATATCCGCTCCGGCAGATTGAAAGCCGGAGATGCCCTTCCCGGCAGCAGGAACCTTGCGATCACGTTGAAAATCAACAGAAATACGGTTGTAGAAGCCTACCAGGTTCTGATCAACGAGGAATGGGTGATTTCAAAAGAACGAAAAGGTATTTTTGTATCCAATAAGCTTCCGGCTTTACATGAACATATGACCAATCGTATCGATAAGATTGGTGGACGTTCAATAGCACCAGGAGAAGTTTTCATCAAATTTGATGACGGGCATCCGGACAGTAAAATTGCACCTGTAACGGAGTTGGCCAGAGCTTATCGGCAGATATTCAGTATCAAAGCAAAATGGCAGATGATGGGCTATGCCAATGAACATGGTGATATAGAATTCAGGAAAACCATTTCCCAGATGCTCAATCATCAACGTGGAATGAATATTGATGAAAGCGAACTTACCATTACGCGTGGAAGCCAGATGGGTATGTTTCTGACGGCTCAGACCCTATTGAAAGGAGGCGATCAGATCATTGTAGAAGATCCCGGATATCAGCCTGCATGGCAGGCATTTGAGTATGCAGGTGCCCGACTTTTGCCGGTATCTGTAGATGAGGAAGGTATAGATATTAAAGCCATTGAAGAATTACTGATTCAGCATAAGAATATCAAAGCGATATATATCACTCCTCACAGACAGTATCCTACTACTGTTACATTAAGTCTTGCTAGGAGATTAAAACTTATAGAATTGTCTAACCAGCACAATATTACGATCATTGAAGATGATTATGACAATGAGTTTCATTTCGGATATCGTCCGGTTCTGCCTGTTTCAAGTTATGAAGAACTTAATAATTATGTATACATCGGAACACTAAGCAAGGTGGTAGCTCCTGCCCTCCGGATTGGTTACCTGGCCACAAAAAATGAAGGGCTGTTACAAAAAATAGGAAATCTGAGAAAGATTATTGATGTTCATGGGGATGTCATTATGGAACAGGCCGTTCTTCAATTGATCAGGGAAGGAGCGGTAAAAAAACATATTAGAAAAGCAACGGCTCATTACAAGAATAAAAGGGATTTTGTATTTGATCTTTTGAACAAACACCTGAAAGAGCTTGCTGATTTTACTTTACCTGAGGGCGGACTCGCCTTTTGGATCACTCCTAAGGTACAGTTGGACTGGAATGCCGTTGTAAGTTGTCTGTCAGAAAAAAAAATAAAAATCATCCATCCGAAGCAATACAGCAGAACATCTGTCAATGGTTTTAGATTAAGTTATGGGGCCCTTTCTGAGGAGCAATTGGAACAAAGTATACCTGTTATTGCTGAAGTTTTCACCAATATGTCCAGTAAGTCCTCATAAAGTTCCTAAAAACCAGTAAAATCCTGTACACTTCCGGGAATATATTAATTGCCACGAATGCACGAAAGACTTTAGAAACATAGCATAATTCGTGCATTCGTTGCAAAATAATACAGATATTTATTCGACTTCAAAAATAGCCTGGATCTCCACGGAAGAATTAACAGGGATGGACGATGCTCCCAGCGTTCCTCTTGCATGCTTTCCTTTATCTCCGAAAATGTCAACGGTCAGATCTGATGCAACATTCATGAGATCTGCATGCTTGGTGTAATCGTCTTTTGTATTAAAAATTCCTGTCAGTTGAACACATTGCTTTACACGGCTCAAATCCCCTCCTACAGCTTCATTCAATACAGATATCACATTCAGCATTGTTACTTCTGTAGCATCCTTTACCTGTTGTTCATTTACATCTACCCCTAATTTTCCCGGATTTACAATTTTTCCGTCCTTTAATGCAACCTGATTGATGAATACCAGATTTCCGGAACGTACAAACGGTTGATAATTTCCTGCCGGCTTGGGAACCTGGGGAAGTGTAATATTTTTTTGTTTTAAAATGTCATTAAAATTCTGATGGTGTTCAGCAACCGGAACTCTTTTTTTAGGATGGGTATCCTTTAAGGCAAAAGCAATTTTTGCAAAGTTTTTACCCTGAAGCTCTGCTAAGTGCCTTTCTCCTTTTGTAGGACGTTCCACATCTTTTAAGGAAGCCATACTTGTAATTCCTAATACAGAATTCCCTTGCGGAATTGCTTTATTGAGTTCTTCTGTCCCTCTGATTCCGTTAGAAACTAATACCATTCCATGTACTGCCAGGCTGTTCCAGAAGCCTTGAAGGGCCAGTTCTTTCCCTGCTCCGCTGCCGGCAGACATAAAAACAGTAGCGGGAACTCCTTCCAGTGCATGGTTGGTCCACAACGGAACTGTTTTGGATAAAAATTCACTCATTCCCGTACTGATATTTCCAAAATAAACAGGAGAACCGAAAGCAATTCCATCGCAAGAGGTCAGCTCTTCTACGGTTGCCACAGGTAATTTTTTGAGATTAGGATTTTGAGATGCTTTCACAAGTTTAAGGCTTGCAGTTGCATTGTTTTCACTTTCAATACCTTTTGCGATTTCTTTGGCCAGCTCGTAGGTTCCTCCAGTATCTGAATGAATAAGAACCAATATATTCGCTTTATTTTGTGCCATGATGTTGATGGTGTTTAATAATAAAATTAAGATAAAAAAAGAACATAGTTTTTTCATTATGAATAAGATATAAATTTATATTTTGCTTTTGCCGGTTTTTAACCCATAACTTTTGAATTACTTTAAGGGTAAAACAGAATCAATGAAATACTCTATTTCTTTGATTTTACAAAATTAATAGTGACGTTTCTATTAAATTTGCCAAAAAATATATTTGAAACGACAGAATGAAATGTGGACTAATTAAAAAGACAAAAAGCACCATCGACAAAGAAGCTTATTTATCGTGCGAAAAAGACCGGAAACATGACCATAATGAACATGTATACGGTCGTGCTCAGCTTACTTTTTGTGGAAGAAGGCTATCAATATTTTCATATTGATCACAAGATTTATCTGGTTCCACAATATCATATCATCTGGATCTCTTCCGGGAAAGCTCATAAAATAACGTCTGAAGCACAAACGGTGAACCTGATGGTATTTCTGTTCAGATCTGTATTTGAAGAAGAATTTTATCAGAATGTACAGGTTTTTGCCGTTGCGACTGTTCTCAGGGAAATGTTGTCGTCTGTCTCAAAATGGAATAAATCTATGATCGAAAATGAGGCACAGGAATTACAGTCCAGAAGTACTATCAACTGACAAGAATCTTAAAAAGCATTGAGCTCATAGATACCCGGCAATTTACTTTAAATAAAGTATCGTAAAAGGCTTGTTATTAGAGTATTTCAGATTTTACCTCATCCTGTTTTTCCGTGATGAAAACGAAACCCAGATCAGGGAAATTTCAGGGAGTTTCATCGTGAGGCATATCGACAGGTTTAGACTGGGGAGATCCTTTTTCGCGTAGCCAAATGGAAAATAAAACCAGACAGGCAACGGCCAGAAATTCACTTTGCCAGTTTTGAAATGATTCGAACCAGAACCTTGATTCACTGATATATTGCCAAGCGCTTAATGACGGCTTATTTTTTAATAACTGCTCCTGATTAAAATCTTTCATACTTCCATAAAAATGGAGAATAAGGCTGATCAGAAAGAATAAACCTAAAGCTATCGATAAGGAATGTTTGTAAATTTTTAGCCATACCCCTCCTTTTCTGACCGGCCATGGAGCGTTGGGGTGTGCTTCAGGCTCCCGATCAACATCGTCTTTACCCGTCATAGGTTTTGACTCGCTGGAGCCTTTTTGCCTCAAAGAAATGGTTAAAAGAACGTAGAGCATCATCTGTAAAAATTCGCTTTCCCAGTTTTCAAATGTAGCCTGTATGAAGTGACCGCTATGAAGATATTCGTATATGCGTAGAGCCTCCTGCCCACTTTCAGCCAATTCCTTATTTTCTGTTTTCCAGCCTGTCAGGAATTGCCCGATAAGAGAGCAAATCATTAAGACGATCAAAACAATGCTCAGACTGTTACGATAGAAAAAACCTGTGCGGGACATAGAAGTATATATTTAACGTATTGTCTAATGTTTCTGATAAGGAAATACTTTCTTCAGGTCATTGGTGGAAGGCCCCGTCAACATTTTACCATTAACATTAAATCTGGAGCCATGGCATGGACAATCCCAGCTCAGTTCGGCACTGTTCCACCGAACTTCGCAGGCAGCATGCGGGCAGGTGCTTTTTAAAAGATGCAGTGTTCCGTCATTTTCTTTATAGAGAGCATATGATTCAGATTCATAACGGATAACTTTTGCTTCACCTTCTTTTATTTCTGAGAAAGATGCAATTTTTTCAACGAAAATTTTATCTTTTATAAAATCAAACACCACAGCAGAAGCTTCTTTTACAAAATCTGAAAATCCAGCAACCGGTTTTATTCTCGAAGGATTAAACAAGTCACCATATTTATTTTTTCCCGTAGTGATCAGATCATGAAGGATCTGTGAAGAGAGTGTCCCGAATATCATTCCGTTGCCTCTGAATCCGGTAGCTACCCAAATTCTTCCTTTACTGCCAGGGAGTTTTCCGATATAAGGAAAGCCATCCACAGGCTCGTAATATTGGCTTGACCAGCTATAATGCACCGTTTCCACCTTAAAATACTGTCTCACATAATTTTCAAGCTTCGAAAAATGTTCTCCCGTATCATCAGCATGGCCGGTTTTATGATCTTCGCCACCTGCGATTAAAAGATTTTCACCGTCACATTCCTGAATTCTATAGTAATGATAGGGATCGCAAAGATCGTAGCCTAGCTCCCACGGATATCTGTCGTCTTTTAATGTAAAAGCCATGGCATAGCTCCGGTAGGGTGCATTGGTAAAATGAAGAACATTAATTCCCGGAGGAATATGGGTGGCGTAAACGATATGTTTTGTTTTTATTTCGCCACGTGAAGTTTTTATCACCACATAGTCACCCTGTTCATTACAATCTTCACAACGACAGTTCTCAAGAATTTCCCCTCCTAATTGTATGAAAGCTTCACAAAGTCCTCTGATATATTTTATCGGATGAAAATGCCCCTGCTCAGGGATTAAGACTGCTTCTTTAAAAGGGATGGGAAATGGAATTTCATTAACGTAGGTCATCTCATAGCCAACTTTGGCAGCTCCTTCAGCAATATTTTTTAATTGTTCTTCCTGTTTGTCATCCAAAGCAAAAAGATAAGCTGATTTCCGTGTAAAATCGCAGCTTATTTTATATTTGTCGATATTAGTTTCGATGATTGCAATGGCATCTTTACCGGATTCTGCATACAATTTGGCATTGTCCAGCCCAAAATCTTCGATTGCCTGAGTAAAAGTGGTATCAAAGAAGTCGTTTAAATGAGCAGTTGTTCCACCCGTGGTTCCGAAGCCAATATTGGCAGCTTCCAGAATAATACATTTTTTCCCTGATTCCTGTAACTTCAGGGCTGTTGATACCCCTGTGATTCCGCCTCCTACAATCACAACGTCAAATAAGTGGCTAAGATCAGTTTCCATAGAAAATTTCCTGATTTCGTCCTGCCATATACTCTTTCTTGCTCCGTCTCTATACATATCCATCATATTTTAAAGTTAAACTTATGGGCTCTGTAAAGAATCAGGCCCGGCTGCTGTTTTATAATCGGACTTTTATGTTATCCGTTTATAATGATTCCGCCGTTGGGATGAAGGACCTGACCAGTCATCTGCGCCGCATCGGAACTGGCTAAAAAAAGAAAGCTAAAAGCAATCTCTTCGGGTGTTGCATTCCTTTCAAAGGGCGGTTTATCCGGATTTTCTTCTTCTTCATCAAAAGTTTCTTCGGTAAGCGGTGTTGCTACAGGTCCCGGAGCTACGGCGTTGATCCTGACACCTTTCGGTTTTGCCTGTAATGCCAGTGAACGTGTAAAAGATACAATGGCACCCTTTGTTGCTGAATAATCCAGCAACTCGGGATGCCCCTGATAAGCAGAAACAGAGGTCGTATTAATCACAGAGCTTCCCTCTTTCAGGTAAGAAAAAACAACTTTTGTCAATAATATCATTCCGACAATATTGGAATCGAATGTTTTCCGGATATTTTTTTCTTCGAGTTCTTCAATCTTTTTAGCGGGAAACTGAATGCCGGCGTTGTTCACCAGAATATCGATCTTTCCGAATGCTGCAATTACTTTTCGGGTTGTTTCTTCACAAAATTCATAATCATTAATGTCTCCCTGAAAAATGACACATTTCCTGCCCAGATTTTCAATTTCTTTTTTGGTCTGTTCGGCATCAGTTTCACTCGAATGGTAAATAATAGCGATATCTGCTCCTTCCAATGCGAAAAGGAGTGCTACGGCCTTTCCTATTCCACTGTCTGCACCGGTAATCAGGGCTGATTTATCTTCTAATTTTCCCATAATTTATCATTTGTTTTCTGTAACGGGTTTTTGCATCTCAGCCATTCTGTGGGCCACCATACTATCTGTGGCCAAGTTGGCCATAGCTATGGATAATTTATTTTTCAATCCGGATATCACTTTGTCATCTCCGTTCATCAAGGCATTGTATCCATCCCTGGCAACTTCTTCAGGGGAAGCGAGTATTTCTCTATCTTCAAGCAATTTGCTTCTGTTCATATCTGCTTTATTAAAAAAATCAGTATCGGTGGGCCCGGGCAAAAGTGCGGTTACACTTATTCCCGAATCTTTCAGTTCTTCACGGATAGCCTCAGACCATGATAATATAAAAGCTTTGGTACCATGGTATACCGAATGCCATGGACCGGGAAGTTTACTGGCCACGGAAGCCAGATTCAAAATTTTACCCGATCCTTTAGACAGTCGGTCCTTAATAAACAGTTTGGTCAATATAATAACAGAGATAATATTTAGATTGATAATATCTGTTTCCCTATGAATATCTGTTTCCTGAAATTTCCCATAGACGCCTTGTCCTGCGTCATTGACAAGAATCTCAGGACTTATTCCGTTTAATGTGAGTTCAGAATAGAGGGAATAGGCTTCCTCCTGCAGGAATAAATTTTTGGAAATACTGATGACATTGATGCCGTATTCTTTAAAATCATTAGCCTTTTTTCTGAGTTCTTCATGATCCCTGGCTACCATAACAAGATCATAGCCGTTCTGAGCCAATTGTTTTGCCAGTTCATAGCCTATTCCGCTTGTAGCTCCGGTGACCAGGGCGTATTGATTCCTGCGTTCCATTAGTTTTTTATTGTAAGATTAGCAACCTGTTGAGTTCACTTTTAAAGCAGCCTAAAATAAATTCCGTATAATACATCTGTGCATTCAGAGACTGCGTTTTAGGGTGTAGTTCGAGTTTTTTAGTAAGGATAATTTCCCCTTTATATGAGAATGAGAAATAGGCGAAAATCTTATAGTCAGAGTTTCGGATGGGAGTACAATATCCCGTCGTAGCAATAGACCAGTCGGATTCATATAATTTGGCAACATTCAGGGCCATCGTTTCTGCAATATGTCCTGAAACGCAATCACATTCTTCTGCTTCCTGTTTATTCACCTTCAGTAAATTTACTTTCTGAGGCAATGTGTATGCTGTCATTCCGCCTTTGTAGAACAGAGAAGCATTCTTCATCTGTGAAAATGCAAGTTGCAAGCATCCTGATGTAACGCTTTCAGCAATTGAAATAGTTTCATCTGTAGTCAGCAGTGATTGACTTATATAATCGAGAAGATTCTTTTGAAATTCCATAATATAATCTTTTGAAGAGTTGGTTTGGATTGATATTAAAAGCTTGAGAGCTTCCATGGGTCGAGTACAACCTTTACGCATCCGTCCTCTTTTTTATTAAAGATTTCGTAGCCTTTGTCTACGGTATCCAGAGGTAAGCGATGGGTAATAATGTCGTCAAGGATCACCTGTCCGTTTTGAACATATCCCATCAGACGGTCAATAATAGGATGAACGTTGCATTGTCCTGCTTTAATGGTAATTCCCTTATCGAAAATCTGGCCGAGTCTGAAATTATCATAATTAGCGGGATAAACACCGAGTACAGAGACAATTCCTCCTCTTCTTACGGCGCTCATGCAGGCTTCCAGTACTTTTACAGATCCTTTTTCGAAGTTGATAACAGCTTTTGCTCTGTCTATAAAACTTCTTTCCGGCTCGAAGCCGACTGCTTCAATACATAGATCAGCACCCCTGCCGTCTGTCATATCCCTTATTTGCTCAATGGTACTTTCTGCGTCTTTCCATAAAATTGTTTCGCAACCGGTCAGCTTTCTGAGCTGATCTAATCTGTACTGTAGAGTATCAACGACTATTACTTTTTTAGCATTATAAAGAATAGCACTTTTCACTGCCATAGAGCCTACAGGACCTGCACCAAAGACAACTACCGTTTCTCCTCCTTTCAGTTCTCCCCACATAACGCCGGTATAACCTGTCGGAAAGATATCGGTAAGGAATAAAACCTGTTCATCAGATAGGTTTTCCGGGACTTTTCTGGGGCCAAAGTGAGCATAAGGAACTCTTACATATTGAGCTTGCCCTCCGTCATAGCCACCATATAAATCTGTATATCCAAATAAAGCACCGCCTTTTTCTGTAATGATTCCTCCCTCCGGACCATAATGATCGGGATTGCTGTGTTCGCAGGCGGTAGGAAGGTCATGCTGGCAAAAAAAGCAGCTTCCACAGGCAATGGGAAAGGGAACAACTACCCTGTCGCCTGCTTTTAGATGGGTGATATTTTTCCCGGTTTCTTCCACTATTCCCATAAATTCATGACCCATTACCATTGGCCTGGACTGAGGGATCCCTCCTGAGTACATGTGCAGATCACTGCCGCAGATTGCGGTGGAAGTAACTTTTAAAATGATATCACGTTCATCCTGAATCCTGGGATCCTCAACGGTATCACAGGTAATATTACCGGGTGAATGAAAAACGGCTGCTTTCATAACTATTTTATATTTAAGTGATTGGTGTGAAGGATATGTTATGATTGCGCATTTCGCTCCATTTCCAGATCCCAGACTCTGTGCTTTTCTATTGCTTTGATGAATTTTTCCATCGGGGTTTTATCTTCCCAGGTAACGATTGCCGGATCTTCATGTTTTTTTGAAGCAACGTTGCTGTTATGATATAACGGTTCTGTATCTGCCCCGAAGTAAATAGCTTTACAATGTTTATAAGCTTCGTTAATAAAATGGAGTACAAGATGTTTATTTTCCGGAATCATCAGTTCTTTTACTGATCCTTCTCCCGGGCAAATAAAAAGGGCGTCAAAACAAACACTGGCAGTACTGGTCAAAGAATGTTTGGGAGTAACTTCTGAGCCGTCATCGGCTTTTATTTTAGCAAGACTCGGTGCAATAAATTCAACTCCGGCACCTTCTTTTTCAAGTGCTACTTTCATGTCATTTACGGATCCGCCGTTGATACCGTTAGCCATAATAAATCCTATCTTTCTGCTTTTGATCGTATTCTTTACGGTATTCTGCATACTTAAGGCCCCGGATGTCTTTGTATTGGGTTCTCTCTCTTCGCTTTGAAGCTCTATGATATTACTGTCTGCAGGTAAGCTCTGATTCGGCCATTCCAGTTTTTTTACTTCTACGCCTAATTTTTCTGCTACTCTTGAAGCAAGTGTCATATCAATGTAGGCAAGCTGTCCGACGAGGCGCTCTCTAACTTCCGGTAATGTGACCTTAGACAGTTCAAAAATAAGCGCATTCTGAAGGTGTTCTTTTTCCGGTTTTGATTGGCTGTTGTAGAATAGCTTTGCCTGCGAATAATGATCCACAAAACTCTTGCTTCTTTCCCTGATTTTAACTCCTGAAACTCTTTCCTGCTGGGATACAAAACCTCCTTCCGACATCATAGCCTGAAAAGGACATCCTCCTCCGGTAGAATTGGGCTCGTAGCTGCTTTTTCCCTTGACGATCTGTTGTCTCATATGCCCGTCCCTTTGGTTATTGTGAACAGTATTGATCGATCTGTTGATGGGGATTTCATGGAAGTTCGGGGAGCCGAGTCTCGATAATTGGGTGTCGGTGTATGAGAATAATCTTCCCTGCAAAAGCGGGTCATTGGTAAAGTCTATTCCGGGAATAATATGTCCGGGATGGAATGCGATCTGTTCTGTTTCTGCAAAGAAATTATCCGGATTTCTGTTTAACGTTAATGTTCCGAAGATTTCTACGGGAACTTCTTCTTCCGGCACCAGTTTAGTAGGATCAAGAAGGTCAAAATCAAATTTATGCTCATCTTCTTCGGGAATCAGCTGTACACCAAAATCCCATTCCGGATAGTCTCCGTTTTCTATAGCTTCCCACAGATCTCTTTTATGAAAATCGGAATCTACTCCTGAAATAATCTGAGCTTCGTTCCATGCTACTGAATGAACACCTAATTTGGGTTTGAAATGAAATTTCACAAAATGAACTTTTCCTTCTTCATTAATAAATTTAAAGGAATGAACTCCAAATCCTTCCATCATTCTGAGGCTTCTCGGTATGGCCCTGTCGCTCATCAGCCACATGATCATATGCATACTTTCAGGCATCAGAGAGATAAAATCCCAGAATGTATCATGGGCAGAAGCCGCCTGTGGAATTTCGTTGTCCGGTTCAGGTTTTACTGCATGGATAAGATCCGGGAATTTAATTGCGTCCTGAATGAAAAATACAGGCATATTATTGGCTACAAGGTCATAGTTTCCTTCCTCAGTGTAAAATTTAATGGCAAATCCACGGACATCTCTGGCCAGATCTGTACTTCCTTTGCTTCCTGCTACTGTAGAAAATCGTACAAAAACCGGAGTTTCTTTTCCTAATTCTGTTAAAAATTTTGCTTTTGTGTAGGCCGCCATACTTTTGGTCAGCTTAAATACACCATGGGCTCCGGATCCTCTGGCATGTACTACCCTTTCAGGAATTCTTTCATGATCAAAATGAGTAATTTTCTCTCTTAGGATAAAATCTTCCAGCAATGACGGACCTCTTTCTCCGGCTTTAAGGGAATCCTGGTTATTATTGATCTTTAATCCCTGATTGGTTGTCAGTTTTTCGCCTTCGTTGGAAGTGGTATGAGATTGAAGTTGGTCTGTCTTTTTGTTGTTTTTTTCATTAATGTTCATATTCATATTCTTTTTTTGTGTTGGTCTATTATAAAAGCAGTTCAGAAAGGTTGGTCAGCAAATTACTCCGTGCTGCCTTTTTCCAGAACACCCAGAAGCTTATTGATGTATTCTTCTTCCTTCAATACTTTGTAATAGGCTGTTTTAGCATATAAAGTAAAAGAGGGAGATTCATATCGTATTTCTGCATCTGCGTCATTGATTTCACTGGTGTTTTGAGTATGAAACTCACGGATATGAAGGAGATATTCTTCTATGTAAGTATTTATTGCTCCTTTCAGGATTTCACATGTTGCGTTATTTTTTATCTTTTCCAATGACTTGATCAGAAAAGCAGTAACCCCATAAGAATTAATAATAACCGGAAATAAAGATTCATTTTCCAGCGCATTATTTTTGTCGTACAACCCGGAATGCTGTAAAGTTTCATTTTCAAAAATCATATTGATAAGGTTATTAGTTTGTGGACGTCTTTAAATATTGCTCAAAATAATGAAGGTCTTCTTTATCCCTGATGGAGAGGTAAAACATGATCTGTTCCGGTTTTTTTAAGCCGATACTACCGAAGCTGTCAAAATGAGCGATAAGGGCCTGAATATTTTCGATGTCTATATCTTTCAGAATGACAAATAATAAAAAGATATTGTCTTTTATTTCTTTGGCATAGATCGCTGCTCCGTCTTCAAACCACTTTCCCTCGTTGGTTACTTTGATAAAGTCTTTGTGTTTCAAGGTTCTTATTATTTTCTGACAATCCATACTTTTTGATTTCATGGTTAGAATAAGCCAAATAAAACAAGCCGCAAGGCCAAACGTTTAGTCTTCCTGTTCCGCATCAAAATTGATGGATGTCTCTGCGATTTCCGTAAGATGGTAATCAGTGTCTTCCTCTTCTTCAAGAGTCCGTTCAAGAAGATCGGCGGCTTTATCATGCCCCATGGTAATGGCCAGCTGGGCAAGGCCTCCATACGTGGCGATTTCATAATGTTCTACCTTTTGGGCAGCAATAATGAGTGCAGCATCTCTTGTGGCGGTTCCTTCTTCTGTGGATTTGATGACTTCTTCTCCCTCTTCGATGATTTCCTTGATAGCCTTACATTCTTTCTTTTCAGGTTTTTCATCGATAAGTTGGAAAACCTTTTCGAGACGTTTTACATGCTTCTGAGTTTGGAGATGATGGTCTTCAAAGGCATCTTTTAATTCTTCTGTAGTGGCTGCATCCTGCATTTTTTCCAAGGCTTCAAGAATTGCATTTTCAGCATAGTAAATATCTTTCAGAGCATTTACAAAGAACTTGTGGAGCGGAGAATTTTTCATCTCTTCACGTTTTACAGTGGCATTGTCTATTTTTGTTGTTGTCGTCTTTGTAGAAGAGAAATTTTTGGTGTTAGTGATATTGTGTGTCATGGTTGAAGTGGTGTTTATTGTTTTTAAAGATCGTCCCTCCACTTTGCTGATCGAAGGGACAATCAAGGAAAAAGAATTATGAATTACGTCTGCCTCCGAATGCCTATTGTTCGGAAGATTTGCTCTCAGACTTACCGGTCCGGAGTATGTTTTTTAATGTTGAAGCTTATCCCAAACTCATAATATTCTATCAGTTTCTGTGGTCCGACATATATTTTTTACTGAAATACTATTTTTAAAAATGGTAATTCATACTATAATTCCATATGTTAATATTAAATGATATGCAGCCCCGTGACTCGTAAGAGACGGCAACCCATTTGATTCGCATAACTCGAATTGATAATAAAAAGGTAATGCCTGTCTACGCTCCTTTTTTACTAAGCTGTAAGAAGTTGTACTGAAAATTATATATCAAATGTAAGTGATAATAAGTCATTTTTTTTATGACCTGAATCATGTTAACTGATATTCATCAAGAATTTTCGCTTTTTATCGTAAGTTTACTTGATCTTCTTCTAAATATTGTATTTCAGGTGTTATATTTATCTTCCGCACCTGATACGTGCGGAAGAATTCATCAATTCCAAAGGAGATGAGGAAAATAAATTTGTTCGTAACAATCTTTAATAGAGTATTTTACGATTTTTAATTCTGACAATATTGTCCCTTTCCATATGTTTGATTGTTCTTATCGCGGTTTCTACGCATATTCCCGTTAGACTGGCCATTTGCTGCCTCGTAAACGGAACGACAAAAGAATACGGGCTCATATCTTCCTGGAAACTTTTAAGATAATCCATAAGACCTTTCAATCGGGTGAAAGGATGTTGGGAAGAATTATTCATCATCATTACAAATTTGTAATAGAGGCGTTCAGATAAAAAACTATTTACCTCCATGTATAATTCGGGGGAATTTTTTAATAATTGTAAAAAAACAGATTTATGAAGTCTCAGAACACTACAATCTGTAATAGCTTCAGCATTCATCGGGTAAGGCTTATCTATAAAAAGTACCGATTCTCCGCAACTTTGCCCTTCAGATAAAAAATTCTGGATAAACTCTTTGCCTTCTTCATTATAATTGTTCAGTTTTACTTCCCCTGTGATGATCTGATAGTAATAACTGGGTATATCTCCCTCACAGAATAAGTTTTCTGTGGGTCTGTAATCTCTCGTTTCTGCTCCCGCTGATCGTAAAATGCTCTCATTGATAACCATAATAATTGTTTTTGGTGTTGGTTTCTTCTTCTTAATCTTAGTAAAAATATCATTGGGACGCTTTGTTTACCATGCAAATATCGAGCCTTGTATATTTATCTAAACGTTAAATAAAGTTAATTTTATTATTAATTATCATTGTATATAATTTTATTGTTTATAATTTAATACTAAATTAATCTTATCATTAACATTATTTTAAAAAGAAATTATTAGATTTTCCGTAATATCTAAAAAATTAAAAACCCATTTCCATAAAGCGAAAACGGGTTTTTTGCAAATATGACGGGTAAATTTTATTACTTGGATTTTTTGCTCTTAGGCATTGTAGCGGTATCGCTAAACTTTTTAGAGCCGTTATCGCCTCTTGTTACTATTGTATCTGTTTTGCCAGGTGGAGATACATGATTTCCGGTGACTACAGTATCTGTTCTAACCGTATCAATAATTACACTGTCTGTCCTGACCGAACGTTCCGTCTTTATTTCTTTTTTACAGCTGAGAACCAAAAGTCCTGTAAGCAGTAGAAGCATAATCAATTTCATAATAATATTTTTTAGTGGTCTATCAAATGTAGGCTAATATCATTATGCTAGCTTATGATTTCAATCATAATTGATTATTTTTTATTATTTCGCAAATCTTTTTGTTCCTACTACACATAAAATCACACCCACTGTAACGCCTAGCATTCCCATGCTCACTTGCTCGTGTAGAAGATAGGCAGCCAAAGCTAATCCAAAGAATGGTTGTAATAACTGAAGCTGTCCCACAGAAGTAATTCCTCCCTGCGCCAATCCTTTATACCAGAATATAAACCCGATAAACATGCTGAACAAAGAAATATATCCCAGACCAAACCAGCCTTTAAAGCTAACAGTTTCCAGATTTGCCGGAAAGTAAATGAAGAATAACGGGAGCATAACAGGTAATGACAGCACCAAAGCCCATGAAATCACCTGCCATCCGCCTAAAGTTTTCGAAAGCTTAGCCCCTTCTGCATAGCCAAGCCCGCATAAGATCACTGCCAGCAGCATGAGAATATCTCCTACCGGCGAAGCTGAAATCCCTTGTGATACAGCATATCCTATCACCAGAAGACTTCCGATAACAGAAAAGAACCAAAAGATCGGATGTGGCCTTTCTCCTCCACGGAAAACACCAAAAATAGCTGTAGCCAGAGGAAGCATTCCCAGGAAAACAATCGAATGAGCGGAAGTCAGATACTGCAATGCCAGTGAAGAAAGCAGCGGAAACCCTATAACACATCCTATAGAGACCAATACCAATGAAAATATCTGATTTTTGGCCGGCCTCCTTTCTTTATATAGTAATAAGACCGAAAGCGCCAATATCCCTGCAATGACGGCCCGGGCAATCGTAACAAATATGGGATTCATTTCCATGACTGCCAATTTTGTTGCGGGCATTGAACCACTAAACAGCAATACCCCTATGAAACCATTGATCCATCCACTTACTGCCTGATCTTTTGAAATTGTATCTGTCATCATTTTTTAAAGTTTTAATTGTATGGAGCAAAATTAGAAAGGAAAAATAAATAAACACAGTATCAGTTTTGTATATTTGCATGAGCACAGTTTAAAAAAATGAGTAAAGAATTTTTATATACGGAGATTGCGGAAGGTATTGCCAGCCAGATCAAAACAGGGGTTTTAAAAGCTGGAGACAAGCTTCCGTCAGTGAGGATGCTATGCCAGGAGCATCAGGTAAGTATGAACACTGCCAAACGGGTCTTTCTGGAACTTGAATCCCAGTCATTGGTAGAATCAAAACCGCAATCCGGTTACTTTGTAAGCCAGCTACTATCGGTAAAACTTCCCTTGCCTGAGGTAAGCCGCCCGTCTTTGATGGCCAATAATGACGAACCGAACGAGCTGATCAGTAAAGTCTATGAAAATATGGGGCGGAAAGATGTTACCTTTTTCTCCATCGGAATTCCGTCCGGAGATCTGTTGCCTCAGGCGAAGCTCAAAAAAGAAATTGTACATGCGATCCGCGAATTAAAAGAAGGCGGAACCGAATATGAAGAATTACAGGGAAACCTGAAATTAAGACGGATGATTGCTGTGCGATCTCTGCAATGGGGCGGAAACCTCCATGAAAAGGATCTCGTGACAACCAATGGCGGAATGAATGCCCTTTCGTTCTGCCTGATGGCCTTAGGTAAGCCTGGAGATACTATTGCCATTGAAAGCCCTTGTTATCCCGGAATTTTGCAGTTGGCCAACGGATTAGGATTAAAAGTATTGGAAATCCCTACCCATCCTACCACAGGAATTGAAATTGAGGCTTTAAAGAAAGTAATTCCTAAAATTGATCTGTGCCTGCTGATTCCCAATTTTAACTCTCCCTTGGGAAGCTGCATGCCAGATGAAAATAAGAAGGAAGTCGTAAGAATTCTCTCTGAAAATAATATTCCGCTGATTGAAGATGATGTCTATGGAGATCTTTATTTTGGAAATTCCCGCCCAAAATGTTGTAAGTCATTTGATAAAAACGGAAGTGTACTGTACTGCAGTTCTATTTCAAAAACTCTGGCTCCCGGTTACCGTGTCGGATGGATTGCTCCGGGAAAATACATCGATAAAATTTTAAAGCTTAAACTTTTGCATTCCACATCTTCGATTTCCATTGTAAATGAAGCTGTCGCCAACTTTCTGAAATCTGGCAGATATGAAAAACATCTCCATCAACTTCGCAAAACCCTGCAAAGTAATTATCAGAATTATGTGCAAACCATTGCAGAATCTTTTCCTGAAGGAACAAAAACAAGCCGCCCGCAGGGAGGATTATCGCTGTGGGTAGAATTTGATGAATCTATCCGAACAACCCAGCTTTATGATCTGGCTATTAAACAGAACATAAGTATTGCCCCAGGAAGAATGTTTACCTTCCAGGATCAGTTTGAAAACTGCATGAGGCTCTGCATCGGGCTCCCATGGTCGGAAGACACAAAAACGAAGCTCAGACAAATCGGAAGCCTTGCTAAAAAGATTTATGTGAAGTAAGGGAAAAGAAGGCTGGAAGATGGAAGGTCTACTACTTTACTATAAAAGAGATCTAACACTATTGACCAAAGTTTTTTGTCAACAGTGATCAAAGCCTCCTTCTTCCGGCCTTTTTCTATTTTTTATCGGGAACGAAATTTTTCCTTGCCAGTTCTTTTCTTACCCTGCTCAAACTTTCAGGGGTAATTCCCAGGTAAGAGGCAATCATCCATTGGGGAACTCTCAACAATAAATCCGGATACATTTTAATAAATTTCATATATCTTTCTTCTGCGGTCTCGCCCAATAGAGAATTGATTCTGTTTTGAAGGCTTCTGATATGTTTCTGCAACAGGAAGTCACTTCTTTCAATACTGTTCGGAAACTGTTCCACCAGTTTATTGAAGAAATCGGGATGAAGGAATAATACTTCAGAGTCTTCCACAGCTTCTATATAATAATTTGATTTTTCATTAAAATAAAGACTGCTTCTGTCCGAAATAAGCCAGCTTTCCGGGGCAAACTGAATGATATGCTCTTTTCCGTTTTTATCTATAGAATACATCTTCAGAAGACCTTTTTCTACGAAAAAAATATGCCGGCAAATCTCTCCATATTGAAGCAGAAACTGATTTTTAGGGATCTTTTTTACTTCATAATGCAGGCTGCAGGTATTCACATTCTGAAGAGGAACATTCAGGACTTTGGCTAAATAATTATTAATATTCTTCATTATATGATCTGGCTAAATGAAATATCCTGATGTGAAGCACTGTTGACAGGCTTTCCGTTCTCAATAACAATCAGCTGTGGGCTTTCATGTCTTATCTCAAGATCTGTGGCAATTTTATTGGAAACAGGTCTGTGAGCCAGTAAGTCCAGAAAATAGATCTCCACCGGCTGATCTGAGTTTTCAACCTCCTTTTCAAAGTTTTTCAATACGGTCCTGCTGATAAAACAGCTTGTTGAATGTTTGAATATGGCTATTTTATGGTCAAAAGAGCTTTCAATGGCTTTTGCCAGATCTTCTTCAGACTCGATCTTTTTCCAGAAAGATTTTTGATCAGGGGTTTCATTTTTTCCTCCGAATATTTTATCAAAAAAACTCATACATTAAATTGTTTTAAATGATGATCAAGATGTTTATACTCTAAAAATTCCCAGTCTTTTTCAGTCATGTTTCCAAATAACCTGTGGTTTTCCGGCAGCTTTTTGTTTTCACAGGCCACCCGGAATTCTTTCAGTGTTTTCAGCAGATTGGTTTTTGATTCATCAAAATCACACTCAAAATTAACGATTAGTTTTTGAAAAGTAGGCATGTTTCTGGGAATTCCGTTATTAAAAACATACATTTCTACTTTAGTCACGGCTCCTATCACCCTGAACAGGATATTAATCTCGGGAAGTTCTATTTTTGCTAAGGCAACCTGGAGGACCAGATCGCAATGTCTGAGCATCTGGCATACATTCATTTTTCCCCATTTTGCGGATGAGTTCCCGGAAAGTCCGGAAATTCTGTCTACAATTTCCCTGTAATAGGTGGGATTACTAAGTCTTTTTCTTACCAACCTTTTTCTTTCTTCAGATTTTCAATATGTGCAAAATGATGATTACAATGCCAGGCATACAGGGCAAGACTTTCCCTTAAATTATAATTTTTGTTGTGTTCAGGATGATGAAAAGTCCTTTCAAACTGTTTATTGGTCAGGGTTTTCAGAAGTGTTGTCCACCTTTGATGCGTTCCTTTCAACATTCGCATGGCTGGTTTTACAGGCATATGAAAACTATCCTGAAGCTCGGCCCACTGTGCCTCATCATAGGGTTTAATGGTGGGATTATCTTCGGTAAGTGCCAGTTTGAAGCGGATAAAACTGTTGATATGACTGTCTGAAAGGTGATTAACAAGCTGCCTTACCGTCCATCCTCCTTCTCTGTAAGGGGTATCCAGCTGATCATCCGTAAAATGTTCAATGAGGTTTTTGAGCCTTCCGGGAAAATCTTTAATGACTTTAATGTAAGTATCGAGTGTAGTATCATTAATGTTTTCAGGGGTTTCAAATTGTCCTATCGGAAATTTTTTATTCTCTAAATCACTCATTGTACAGGTTTTAATTTTTTAAATTGTCGATTAACTATGCCTCTGCCAGGTTGAATAATTTCTACATAACAGAGCATGTAAATGTATCAAAAATTCAAGAATCTAAAGTGAAGAAAGCATTAATTATAACAAGATATTTTTACCAAATAATAAAGGCTTCAGTTATATACCCCTGAAGCCTTTATTATTTGATTATATATATTAATAACCATGCAAATCAATGCCTTCCGTTCTCTGCAACGTTACTTTTTTACCCATTTTCTTCTGAATTACTCTGAAATGCTGTAATTCATCATCTGTCAAAATAGTAATGGCAGTTCCTTTTTCGTTGGCGCGTCCTGTTCTACCAATACGGTGAATATAGTCTAAAGGCGAGCGCGGCAACTCATAATTGATGACACATGGTAAAGATTCAATGTGAATTCCACGGCCAATCAAATCTGTGGCGACCAAAAACTGAGCTCCATTACCTTTAAATTCTTCTAAATTATTTCTACGGGCACCTTGTGACTTCTGGCTGTGAATCGCTACTGCTTTGATTTTATTTTTTTTAAGTTTTTCAACCAGATTGTCTGCAGCTCTTGTAGATGAAACAAAAATCAGTGCTTTTTCTACTTTCTTTTCTTTAATTAAATAACGTAAAAAAGGACCTTTGTTCTCAGGAGCGACATGGTATGCCAACTGCTCGATATTATCAATTTCAACTTCTTCTTTTTTTATTTCAATGATGACAGGATTGATGGATAATCGTTCTTTCATTTCCTCAACTTTATCATTTAAAGTTGCCGAAAATAAGGTTGTTTGCTTCACTGCAGGCATGAGAGCAAAGAGTTTATTCATTTCCTCGCCAAATCCGAGCTGAAACATTTTATCTGCCTCATCTACCACCAGATGCTGGATTTCCGAAATTTTCACGGCATTATGATCAATCAGATCCAATAAACGTCCCGGAGTCGCAATGAGAACCTCCACGCCAAACATCCCTTTCATCTGTGGATTAATAGATACTCCACCATAAACCGCCATTGTACGGACCTCACGTTTCAGATTTTCTGTAAAAGCCCTGAAGACTTCATCGATCTGAATAGCCAGCTCGCGGGTAGGCACCAGTATTAAAACCTGAATGTTACGACCTTTTTTAACTTCTGAATTCTGTAATTTTTCTAAAATCGGCATCACAAAACATGCTGTTTTCCCTGAACCTGTCCGGGCGATACCCATCAGATCCTTTCCCTGCAAAATAACCGGTACAGCCTGTTCCTGAATGGGAAACGGCTTCAGATAACCTAATTTTTTAACAGAACGAATAATATTGTGTGATAATCCTAACGATTCAAATGACATAAAAATAATTATTTAGTGCAAAGATAAGCTATTGAAATTTGGCTTCACGCTGCATTAGGAAGACTCCGGCCAATATTTCAGAAAAAAACAAGTAGTTTACGCTTTACATTACTTTCCAGCACTTGATGATAAGACATCTGAAAAAAATATATTGCCGATTTGTCCGATAATTTTATTTTGGACAAATTTTTGTGGATTAGTTTTGTAAATTTATCAAAAATTCGAGAATTCTAAATATGAAAAAAGCGTTAATAATAGTCGATGTACAGAATGATTTTTGTGAAGGCGGTGCATTGGCAGTTCCCGGGGCAAATGAAGTCATCCCTTATATCAATCTCCTGATGGAAGAAAATGAGTACGATCAGATTGTTTTGACTCAGGATTGGCATCCTGCGGGCCATAAAAGCTTTGCCAGCAGCAACGGAAGAAACGTTGGAGAAAGTATTATTTTAAACGGAGTTCCACAATTCATGTGGCCGGATCATTGTGTTCAGGGAACTTTCGGAGCGGAGTTTCATAAGGATCTGAACAGAGATAAGGTAACTCACGTTATTCAGAAAGGAAAAAATATTGAAATAGACAGTTATAGCGGCTTCCAGGATAATAATCACTTCATGAAAACAGGACTGGATGATTTCTTAAAATACCATGAAATTCAATTGGTGGAAATTGTAGGCCTTGCCATGGACTATTGTGTGAAGTTTACAGCTTTAGATGCTGTAGCTAACGGATATATTACATGTCTGCACTTTAATGGTACCCGTGCAGTGAACGTAAAACCGGATAATGGCAGAGACGCCATCTACGAAATGATCGAAAAAGGAGTAACTGTACTCGGATAATCAATATCAGCTGATTATTTATTTTAAAACATCAACAAGCATATGTAAAAGCCCGGAGATCAATCTCCGGGCTTTTACTATAAATGAATATGCATTCAGGATAATTATCTATATTTGAAAGAAACATCCGTAATGAAAAAAATCATTTTATCGGTAATCCTCTTTACAGGAGTAATTTCAAAGGCTCAAAATATAGCGGATGCCCAGTTCAAATATCCGGAATATGATATTGAGAAAATCCAAAACTTATATAAAAATAACACAGCTACCGTAAAGGAGGTTGTTGAAAGTTATCTGAAAAGAATCCATGATATTGACCAAACGGGAGTACAGCTGAATTCTGTCATTACCGTTAATCCTGACGCTGTAAAGATCGCCGATTCTTTAGACCATCTGGATGCAAAATTTAGAAATAAACCATTATTTGGCATCCCTGTTCTGCTTAAAGATAATATAGATACTCATGATAAAATGCCTAATACAGCAGGCTCTCTGGCATTAAAGAATTCTTTTCCTCTACAAGACAGCTATATAGTCAAGAAACTCAGGGAGGCCGGAGCCGTAATTATAGGAAAAACGAATCTAAGCGAATGGGCCAATTTCAGGGGCGAAAAATCTACAAGCGGATGGAGCGGATTAGGCGGACTGACCAAAAACCCTTATATCCTCAATAGAAATACCTGTGGATCAAGCGCCGGTTCAGGAGCTGCCATATCAGCCAATCTTGGTATCATAGCAATCGGTACCGAAACTAATGGCTCTATCATCTGTCCTTCCAGCATCAATGGAATTGTAGGGTTGAAGCCTACTGTCGGCCTGATTTCCAGACAGGGCATTATTCCTATTTCATTTTCACAGGATACTGCAGGACCGATGGCGAGAACTGTCAGAGACATTGCGATAAGCCTGGGAGCGATGGTAGGTGAAGATAAAAATGACACCAAAACTATTGGAAATACAGCTTTTTCACACACCGATTACACGAGATTCCTCACTTTAAACGGATTAAAAGGAAAAAGATTCGGATATATAAAAGAAATTACAAAAGGAGCCAGTAAAAAAGTTGACGAATTATTTCTGCAGACTTTAAAAGTTCTGGAAGCTCAGGGGGCAACAATTGTTACCATAGACAATGACTTTATCTCAGATGAAACTCATCAAAAGTCTTTTCAGATTATGGTTAATGAATTTAAAGATGGTTTGAATACATACTTTTCGTCTTTAGGAAAGGATGCCGCTGTCAAAAATATTGATGACTTAATTGCTTTCAATAAAAACAATAAGGAAGAATTGCAATATTTCGGACAGGAATATCTTGAACTTGCCGCTAAAAGCAACGGAATAAATGATAAAGAATATACTAAGAATCTAAAAATAGCGCAGACAGGAAGCCGTGAAAAAGGGATTGACCTTGTCATGAAAAAATATAAACTCGATGCCATTATTTCTCCCGCAACCACTGAAGCCTGGAAAACAAACCTGAAAACAGGAGATCAGTATTCATTTGGCAGCGCAGATGCCGCCGCCATTGCAGGCTACCCAAGTATTACACTGCCGATGGGATATATCGATGGGTTGCCGGTAGGTATTCTGTTTTCGGCCGGAAAATGGGAAGAAGGAAAGCTTATCAATATGGCCTATACTTTTGAGCAAACCAATCCCCAAAGAAAAGTACCTGAATTCTTAACCGAACAGTAAATCAGTTTGCTATATAAAACAAAAGCGCAGAAATTAATTCCTGCGCTTTCTATTTTTAAACTTAAAATATTGGCCTTTATTAAAGCATTTTAAGATTATTTACTTCCAGGTCTGTAAGAATTCTCCAGTGTCCTCTCTTGATGTTTTTCTTCGTTAATCCTGAGAACATTACTCTGTCCAGAGCTTCTACTTCATAACCTAATCTTTGGAATATTCTTCTGATCACACGGTTCCATCCGATATGAATCTCAATTCCGATCTCATTTTTCGGCTTACCTTCAATATATGAGATCTGATCAACAACCGCCAGTCCTTCATCCAGACGGATTCCTTCTGCAATAAGACGTAAATCTTCAGCAGTAAGTTTTTTGTCTAACGTCACATGATAGATTTTTTTAGCATTAAAAGATGGATGCGTTAATTTCTTGGTCATATGTCCGTCATTGGTTAACAAAATAACCCCTGTCGTCGAACGGTCCAGTCTTCCCACAGGGAATAGTCTGTAAGGAGAAGCATTCGCCACAAGATCCATTACGGTTTTTCTTGCCTTATCGTCTTTTGTTGTTGAGATATAACCTTTTGGCTTATTCAAAAGTACATAAACAGGTTTTTCAGGAGTAATACCTTGTCCGTCAAAAACGACTCTGTCTGTTTTCTGAACCTGATAACCCATTTCCGTTACGACTACGCCGTTTACCTCCACAAGTCCCTGAGTAATCAGCTCATCAGCTTCTCTCCTGCTGCAGATTCCCGAGTTGGCAATATACTTATTAAGACGGATGCTGTCTTTATAAACGTCCTTTTCTATTTTATTTAGCCTTCTTTTCTGTACAAAAGATCTTGTTTTATCCTCATTTCTGTCATCTCCACTAGAAGGTCTTCTGCCATATTTCAGACTCCCTCTTTCGTACTTGTCTCTTGTATCAAAGCTTTTTCCACCTCTCTTAGGTTTTCCGAAAGATTTTTTCTCATAGCTCTCACTTTTATTCGTGATATAGGGTTTTCTTTCAGATTTTGAACCGGACTCCTCACCGGAACCTTCAAAACTTCCGGTATTTTTCTTGAATGGTTTCTTTTCAAATTTTGAGTTGGATCCTTTATGTTCCGGGGCTGTTCTTCCTCCGTCTTTAGAAAAAGATTTCTTAAAAGGTTTTGATCCTGAAGAATTTCCAGATCTGGAAGCACGAGAATCATCAGAACTTTTCTTGGTTGAAATTCTTGGTCTCTTTGGTCTGTCTGAATTATTATTATCTCTGCTCATTCTAAAAATTTCTGCAAAGATAGTAATTTAGTTACGAGTTAAAAATTAAGAATCATAACTTTGCAGTATAGTTTACATTTTAACCTTACATATATTTGGAGATGATAACAATATTAAACGATAATTTTTCTCAGTTAAACGACTTTCTTCATGAAAAATCATTCAGTAAAATTTTTATTCTGGTTGATGAGAATACCCATGAATACTGTCTTCCTGTTCTCTTAGGGAATATGGAAACTGATCTGGGGTTTGAGATTTTGGAAATTGAAGCAGGCGAGGAAATGAAAAATATTCAGACAGCCAATCAACTTTGGGAAATTCTTACCGAGATGCAGGCAGACAGAAAAGCACTGGTTATCAACCTTGGAGGCGGTGTTATTACAGATATGGGTGGCTTTGTTGCTTCTACTTATAAAAGAGGAATACAGTTCATCAATATTCCTACTACCCTTTTATCCATGTGTGATGCTTCTATTGGCGGGAAAACAGGAATTGACCTGATGCACTATAAAAATATGGTGGGAACCTTTGCCTTTCCCCAACAGATATTTATTTATCCCCAATTTTTGGAAACATTACCTTTTAAAGAATTAAGAAGTGGATTTGCAGAAATGCTGAAGCACGGACTCATAGCCGATAAAGAACACTGGAATCAACTGACACAGATCCATAAACTGGATGTAGAAACGATAATTCCTCATATCCAGACTTCTATGAACATCAAACAGGATGTTGTAGAGAAGGATTTCCATGAAAGCAATATCAGAAAAACACTCAACTTCGGACATACGATCGGGCATGCAGTTGAGAGTTTATGCCTGCAGCAAGGCAATCCTATTTTGCATGGTGAAGCCGTTGCCATGGGAATGATTTCCGAAGCACACCTGGCATACCTGGAAGGTCTTATCACGGAGGAAGATTCAAAGATTATTATTGAAAATATCCAGAGATACTATCCTTACCTTGATATCAGTGACTTTAAAGATGAGGACATCACTGCATTACTTTTAAATGATAAAAAGAATACCGACAGTAAAATCAATTTTTCGCTGCTTTCAGGGATCGGATCATGTATATATGACCATCAATGCAGCCAGAAAAATATTCTGGAATCATTACATTTTTATAGAAAACTCAATGATTTCTAAGTCAGATATTTCTTTTTCATAAAACTACAAAAGCCTGATCATTTAAATCAGGCTTTTTATGACTTCCTTTATAAGTTATTTTTCTTTTGAAAAGACAACTCCAACTGCTTTAACCGTTCTTCAAAAAGAGATTGTTTGTACTGTATTTCTCTGTTGACTTGTTTCAATGCTTCATTTTCACGTTCCAATGCCTCAATTTTTTTTGCCAGCTCCTGGGTTGCAGAGATATTCAACATAGATAAAGCATCATAATCTACTGTTCTGAGATCTGAAACTTCAGTTCCGTAGACAAAGAGTCTGCCTTTAAGCTTTTTATCCCCTAAATTCACAGTGAGACTATTGGAAGTAGTATTTTGAATTTCCAAAATAATTTCCCCTGTTTCATCATAGATTTTAAGCAATTTATCTTCTTTGGAAATGGCAAATGACTTTTCAACCGTAAGGATATTACCGTTTTGTATTGCCAATTGATAGATATTGGGGATAAAAGTCTTTACACCACTTTTACTGACTGCTTGCGGGTAGACTGTTTCCACCTCCTGAGCAATTACCTTTTTAAATTTTTGTGTACCATACAATGTTTCATCTTTCATGATATAGTCTGTAATACTGAGCTTCTGTAGGGTCATCAAATCTTTTGCATTATCTGATTTCCCTATGATATTTTTGATCCTTTTATCTGAAAACAGTGAAGTTTGTGCCACACTCAATTTCCCTACCGAAATGATATTTCCATCTGCATAAATAGAAGTATTGCTATTGAAAGCACCTATATCATTGGTATAATTCGGATAAGTAGTTAAAGTTCCGTCGGATGAACCTGTCTCAGGATTTATTCCGTAATACGTAAGACTTGATGCCGCTAAAGGCCATACAGAGGTCTTCAACCGGATATCGAGCGGGAATTTTGGAGTATCGGTTCCAATACCGATATTTCCGTTCTGGTCAATATTAATCCTTCGGTTGCCATCACCATCAGCGATTATAATATTATTTGAAAGCGAAGCCGGAAGTCCGGTCACATTAGCTCCTATAATGGTGTTTGATTTTCCGGAAACAAGCCCTGCTCCGGCCCGGAAGCCTATAAAAGTATTGTAGTTATTTGCCGTATTCAAATTATATCCTGCAGATCCGCCAATCGCCGTATTTCCCCTACCACCGGGAATCATTCTAAAAGCGTCCCCTCCTATTCCTATATTATAGTCTCCAGAGATAAGCTCGCGGAGTGAGCTTGCCCCAATTCCTATATTACCTATGGTACTTTTAGCAGAAAAGAGTGAAAAATAGCCGTTGGCAACATTATTATTTCCGTCGAGATTCGAATATAAAGCCCGGTATCCGTAACCGGTATTCTGTATCCCGGTCTTATTGCTGCTCAAGACTTCTGCCCCTATCGCTGTATTCATGCTTCCTATGGTATTAGAGATTAAATTATTAACGCCTACCGCAGTATTATTAAGTCCTGATGTATTCGCTGTCAGACTGTTGACTCCAAAAATTGTATTCGTAGTATTTAAGACTCCGGATACAATATTATTCCTCTTAAAAATAACATCCACATTATCTGAAGTTCCTATGAAATTCACTCCGTTTACCATCCCTGAATTTCCGGTGAGGCTCCATCCTGTCATGACAATCGGCGTTAAATCATCCAGCACTTTTGTCCATCGTCCTGCGGCTGCGCTCCAATAATAGTATCCTGGATGAACATCATTGATATCTTTTGTGTTATAAATCAGTAAAGAATTCGTTCTTGACAGTATTGTCGTAGTATCCAGACTTCCTGTCAACGCAATCCTGGGAATTAAAATCCCTTTGTCAAAACCAGAAACATCAAGTACTGAGGACGGATCAGGTGTCGTGGTATTGATTCCCACCTGGGCTTGCAAAGCAGTTTCAAAAAAAAGGAATACCAACAGCTGTGTGCATTTTTTCATGTTGTAGACATTAAGTAATTCTTACAAATTCAATCAATCATTATTGTAAGAGTATCAGGTTATCATTTTATGAGGATGACAAAATTAGTAAAGAAAATAAAGCAAATATTGTTTAAAGATACTTTGTTTCGTCATCTGCATTAAGGTTTTTGAACATTATTATGGGCTGCGCACTATTTCTTACTTCCGTTTTTAACAAAATTGTCAATTTAGAGCTTCTCTAAACAAATGTTTATTTAATTATATATTCGTTTGAAATTCAACAGATTAAATATGAAATAATTTAAACAGAGAGCAGATTTTTTATTGATTTAAGTCATAAAAAATATTTTTGGCAAGTAATTTGAAAGATATTCTGCGTTCAACTAAAAATGTTGAAACAGAGTAAAATTTAAAATTAAGAAAGAGTAAAATTTAAAAAATTAAAGTTATGAAAAAGTTAATTTTAGGATTGGCAGTAACTGCAGGAACATTAGCATTCGCTCAGCAAACACCTTCTTCAGTAGGGGCAGCAACATTTGGTATTAAAGGGGGAATGAACGTATCTTCCCTTTCAAACGGAGCTGATTTGAGTGATTCTAAATCTAAAATCGGTTTTAACGCCGGTGTATTTGCCAACATCCCGCTAGCTAGTTCATTTAGTGTACAACCTGAGGTTATTTATAATGACTTAGGTTCAAAAGTAACAAGAGAGTATTCAATCGTAGGAAATAAATATAAAGATGAATATTCAAGAAATCTGGGATATATTGCAGTACCGGTAATGTTCCAGTACAACGCAACTCCTGAATTTTATCTTGAAGCAGGACCTGAATTTGGATTCTTAGTAAGTGCTAATGATAAATTCAAAAGCTCTACCAACAGCAACACCAGTTCGCAGGTAGCAAGTCTTAATAAAGATGACTTCAAAACGTTCAACTTCGGTATCGGTCTTGGTGCAGGATACTATTTCACACAGAACTTAGGAATTACCGCAAGATATACAGCAGGTCTTACTGATATTTATAAAAACAATTCAGGTGATGCTGTAAAAAACAATGTATTCCAAGTAGGATTGGCTTATAAATTTAAATAAGCCGCAACGCTCACTAACAAATTTTTATATTCAATAAAAGGTCAGATTACTTATAATCTGATCTTTTTTTTATGCAAGAATTTTAAAAACAAGTAAAATAAAATATAAATACAAATCTGTGATAATTAGAATTTAATCATATCTGTTAATATTTGTTATTTACTTTTTTCGCCACAATCTGCTTATTTATATAAAATTATAAAACAACATTATTTCTGGCACGGTGTTTGCTAATAAACAAACTGTTAAATAAAACTTAAAAACTATTAAATAAAAACTTATGAAAAAGATTTTTTTAGGCCTGGCACTCGTAGCAGGTACTTTTACTTTCGCACAAAAAACTTCATCAAATACAGCATCTTCTCCGGTTAGATTTGGATTAAAAGCTGGTCTTAATGTTTCAAGCCTTTCTAACAGTGATACCAATTCAAAAGCTGGATTTTATGGTGGTGTTTTCGCAAACATTCCTGTAGCACAAGACTTCTCTGTACAACCGGAAGTATTATACAGCGGTATGGGTGCTAAAGCGAAAGCTAACAGCGATGTTAAATTGAACATGGATTATATCGCTGTACCGGTAATGTTGCAGTACAATGCACTTCCTAACCTATATGTAGAAGCAGGACCACAATTCAGCTTCCTTGTAAGTGCTAAAGGAAAAGACAACAATGGTTCTGTAGATGTTAAAGACGGTTTCAAAACTTTTGATTTCGGATTAGGTCTTGGAGCAGGATATTACTTTACTCCTAACATCGGAGTTAACGTAAGATATGTTGCAGGATTAACTGACGTTGTTAAGAACCGAATCGGTGGTGATTCTTCTAAAAACGGAGTATTCCAGGTTGGACTGGCTTATAAATTCTAATAAGCTTGTTTTCAATAACAAATTTTATAATTACAGAGAGCCGGATTCTATAATCCGGCTTTTTTGTGTATATTTTTTTTTTAAATCAACATCTTTGGCAAGAAATTTGCCTATCACTTTAAGATTGTATCCCATTCCGCAGTACCATCTTTTAATTCCTGTATTTTATTTATGATGAATACAATTGACATAAATACAATAATTTATTTCAGAACAGGAATATTCCAGATATTTATTTTTGATTAAAAATTTTTAGTTCATCAATGACAAATGGTAGGTAAAGATTTCGTGCTGCAACCCGAGTAAAATACATTTTGATTTCAATAGAAAAAGTCAGGTCTGCTTGTTTAGGCCTGACTTTTTCGCTTTCGTAAAGTATGGCAGGCGAATATATTTACATACATATTCCACCCCAGCCTCTATAGTTTTTTAAAACAATTGTGTAAAAATACCGCACGATTGGTATGGGAAAAAGGCAGCTCCTATTAGAAAACTATTATTCGAAATGATTCATTACACTGGATTTCAATCACATAAACATTTTGGCAGAATTTCTTCTTGTTTCAATGATTTTCAAATACAATACAAAATATATTTCCCACTGTATTGAAAATCTGCAAATGCTTATTTATATTGATTACAGATATGATTTTTTTAAAAAAAAGAATCATATTAAAATTATACACCTAAAACCCGTTATAATTTAAAAATGTTTACGAAACATAAATTTGCATTACATATTTTTTCATAAAAAAAGCTTAAAAGTACAAAAGAAACATCTTTGAAAAACAGCTCTCATAGCCCTGCAGATGAGACTTTTTCGACTTTGGCAAGCTATTTGCAAAATAATTCAAGTCTGATTGATAAATCATACAACAAGCAAATAGTAAAAAAATTAAAAGAATAAAATTATGAAGAAGTTATTTTTAGGATTAGCATTAACTGCTGGTACATTAGCTTTCGCACAGGAAACAACAACAAAAACGGTAGCTACATCTCCATTAAAAAGCGACGTTCAACCAGTGAGATTTGGTATTAAAGCAGGAGGAAACTCAGCCTACTTCAGTGCACAAAGTTTTGGAATGAACAGCCAACAGCTAGGATTCCACGCTGGTGCATTCGTAAATATTCCAATCTCTAAACAATTCAGCTTACAGCCAGAGGTATTATATAACCAAATGGGTGCCAGAGCTGTAAACTATTCTACAGAAAACACAGTAGGTTCAGTTACTACTAAAACAAAAGGAGAAGATAAAGTAACTATGAACTATATTTCAGTTCCTTTAATGCTACAAATGAGACCAACAGAGAAATTCTATATTGAGGCAGGACCTGAATTCAGCTATTTCATCAATGGGAAAAACAAAGGTGAATCTACAGTTTCTACTACAACAGGAGGTGTTACTACAACAAGAACAGAATCTCACTCTGAAGATCTTGACAAAGATCAAATCAACAGATTCAACTTCGGTTTAGGATTAGGTCTTGGATATGATATTACTAATAACATCGGTATTAGTGCAAGATATGTAAATAGCTTGACTAAAATTGATAAGAGCAGACCTGCCGCTGAAAACAACAACAGAGTATTCCAGTTGGGTCTGAACTACAAGTTCTAAGTAAAAAAACCAATTTTTTAACTTTAAATGCAGATTTCTGCATGATATAAAATGGCCGGAAGAATTTCTTCCGGCCATTTTTAATTTAAAATATTCTGGGATCATCACTGATCACTCCGTCAGTCCCCATATCTTTCAATTCCTGTAGCCTTTCTTTGGTATTCACTGTCCATGGGATAACTTTCATTCCTGATGCATGGCATTCTCTGACCATTTCCGGAGTAACAAGATGATGTTCCGGGCTGTAAATGGTAGGAGTAAAGCTTAAAAATTTCAAATCTCCTGCTACACCGTTAAGATGATCAGGATATAGCTTGAACTTTTCAAGCGGTATGTTTTTAAAATGCATCTGTTGTTGCGCAAGCTTTTTATCATCTACTTTTTCAACCAGTAAAGCGGTCGTTACTCCGGGATATTCTTTGTGAATGATTTCTAATGTTCTGGGATCGAATGACTGGATAATTACGCGGTCCTGGATGTGTTTGTCAGTGATAATTTTCATCATCAGATCTACAAATTCTCTGGGTTCGGGGTGAAAAATATTATCTGAAAACGGCCGTGTTTTGGTTTCAATATTATAAAATGGCAATGGTCTTTTCAATTCACGGGCATAAGCCTCACAAGCGTCAATTACCTCGGAAAAAAGGGGTTTTTGCACCTTCATTTTCTTTTGGTCCGGATATCGGTCCAGTTTCTTTAAACCAACGTCAAATGTTTTAATTTTAGCATAGGGCATGTCATAAATCTTATAATAAAATCCTGAATCTTCCGGAATATATGTTCCATCGGGCTTGGTAACCAATTCAGGTGAAAGAAAAGCATCATGAGAAAGAATTACCTTTTTATCCTTTGTGATCGCCAGATCCATTTCCAGGGTGGTGACATTCATTTTTAAAGCGTTTTTCATGGCCGGAATTGTATTCTCCGGATACAGTGATTTGCCGCCACGATGAGCCTGATTATCGAAAGACTGACCTGAATATAACTGAATACCGACAAAACAAATACTTGCTAAGAATGCGTTCTTCATAAACCTAAGATTTTAATCCGGTAAAATTAAAATTTACTTGTGTCCTGTATAATACATGAATATTAAGATTGTGCTATATTTCATAACCTGATAAGCTGGTTCTTTAAAAAGACCATAAAATTTTAAACCGTTAATATTTTTAAGGAATTAGGAAAAGTTAAGTTAGTTCATGTTATTGATAGGGCAATATTTCTTCACTCGATCTTCGATATCCTAATTAACAACCTGGCAACAAAAAAGAGCCAGACAAATGCCTGGCTCTCTATTTTGATTTTAGAAATATTTTAATTGAATAATTCTATCTCCTCTCCTTTTCCTACTGGATATTCTTCTGTAAAACATCCGAAGCAGTGGTTGGCAGATCCTAAAATTTCCTTTAGATTGTCTATGCTTAAAAATTCCAACGAATCAACGCCTAAATAATTTTTAAGCTCTTCTGTAGTCATATTGGCAGAGATCAGATCATCTTTTGAAGGAGTATCGATCCCTAAATAGCAAGGGGCAATAATAGGTGGGGAAACACTTCTGAAGTGGATTTCTTTTACTCCTGCATCTTTCAAGATTTTAACCAATCTCTTTGAGGTTGTTCCACGAACGATAGAGTCATCAATGATAACCACTCTTTTATCTTTCATTTCAGAAATAATCGGGTTCAGCTTCAGGTTGACTACCCTTTCTCTCATTTCCTGGGTAGGGACAATGAAACTTCTTCCAATATATCTGTTTTTGATCAATACAGGACGGAATGGAATTCCTGAAGCTTTAGAAAAACCGATAGCAGCAGGAACTCCCGAGTCAGGAACACCTATTACAAGGTCGGCATCTACCGGAGCCTGTTCCCAGATCTTTTCACCGGACTTTTCTCTGATCTCATATACATTAATGTTTTCTAAAGTAGAGTCAGGTCTTGCAAAGTAGATGTATTCAAAAGAACAGATTCTTTGTTTCCCTTTTGCTTCATCCATCATGTAAGAATTCAGCTTTCCGGGTTCGTTTTCATTTGTATAAATGATCTCTCCAGGAAGGATATCACGCACATATTGAGCTCCTACAGCATCCAGAGCTACAGATTCAGAAGCCACCACATATGATTTCTCATCAATAGCTCCTAAAACCAGCGGACGGATCCCGTTGAAATCTCTGAAGGCGAAGAATTTGTTTCTGGTCATTCCTACTACAGAATAAGCACCTTCAATTTTTTCCATAGTTGCCTTAATTGCACCACGAAGTCCAAGATCAAGGTTTTTCTGGATCAGTCTTAAGATCACTTCAGAATCGGAAGTTGCCCTGAAAACAACGCCTTCAGCCTCTAATTCTGCTTTTAATTCTTTCGCATTGGTAAGGTTACCGTTGTGCGCTATAGAAAGTATAATCTGGTCATATTCGTTTTTTGCGAAAAATGGCTGGAAATTATATTTCTTTTTATCTCCTGCAGTCGTATAACGGGTGTGACCGATTGCAGAATTTCCCATAAAAGTTTCAGGTTCCTGAATGTCTTTATAAACATCTAAAACCAGGCCTTCATCCTTCATATTGGTAATTCTCCCCTCTTTCAGGACGGAAATACCACAAGCCTCCTGACCTCTGTGCTGCAAAGCAAAAAGCCCGAATTGTGAAAGAGAAAACGTATCCAGATCATTATCTGAATATAATCCGAAAATACCACATTCTTCATTCGGAGCATCCAGTCTTTCCTCTTCCTGAGTTCTGAACAGATTTCTTCCGTAAACCTGGTTTTCAAACTGTTTTAAATATTCACTTTTATGAATGTCTAAACTTTTCATTTCTATTTTTTCTAATTATAGATCTTAGATGTCAGATTTCAGACCTCAGACTAAAAGCTGACTTCACATTTTAATTTTGTTTTTAACTAACAAAGTATTTTCAGTACTAACATCCGATATCTGAAATCCGGTATCTGAATCTTACTTCTGTAAAAGATTTTTAAGACGGTTGTATATTTCTACATAAGCCTCAGTTACCTCTCCAAGGTCTCTTCTGAATCTGTCTTTGTCAAGCTTCTTCATGGTGTCTTTATCCCAAAGTCTACAGGTATCAGGAGAAATTTCGTCTGCCAGGATGATTTCGCCATCTGAAGTTTTGCCTAATTCGATTTTGAAATCTACCAGGATGATATTAATTTTATCAAAAAGGTCAATAAGGATCTCGTTGATGTCTGATGTTAATTCATACATTTCATCAAGCTCCTCGTAAGTAGCTGCTCCCAGGAACACCGCGTGGTGGTCGTTGATAAGCGGATCTCCCAGCTCGTCTTTTTTATAGCAGATATCAAAGATCGTTACCGGAGATTTGATTCCCTCTTCAACCCCTAATCTTTGTGCCATGCTTCCTGCAGAGTAGTTTCTCACGACCATTTCCAAAGGAATGATTGATACTTTTCTTACCAATTGCTCTCTTTCGTCCAATTGCTTAATGAAATGAGTTTTGATTCCTTTTTCATTTAAATATTCAAAAATAAGAGTAGTGATGGCGTTGTTCATTTCCCCTTTCAGGTCAACCTGGCCTTTCTTTTGAGCATTAAATGCTGTAGCATCGTCTTTGAAACGTACTACTACTTCATCAGGATTATCGGTAGCAAATACTTGTTTCGCTTTCCCTTCGTACAACATTTCTTTCTTTTGACTCATAATTTTACTTTCTAAATTGTAGTTAGATTTATTGATTTATTTAATTATTATTCCTGTTAAGACAGCCAGTCCAAAACTCAGCAATGTACCTATCAATACATATTCTGTAAGCTTTCTCTGTTTTGCCTGTGCAAGGTCGCTGAACCTGAAAACAGATTTTGCAGCCACCATGAAACCTACGCCTTCCCAGTGATTCACCATAATAAAGGTGAAAACCAGTAAACGTTCTAAAATTCCGATATATTTTCCGGCACTTGTTAAAGATTCGGTTTGAATAGTGTTGGGACCATCCGGAGAGGGCGTCCAGGATGATAAAAGGAGTTTAATGAAAATAGAAGCTGGCGTTGTCAGAAACAAAGCTGCCATTATGATTTTCAAAAATTCCTGGTTCTGCAGAAAGCTGATATCAAATTCTCCGAAATAAAAAGAAATACCTGCGATCACCAGAACATGCAGTACCTGATCGATAAAGAACCATCTTTTCTTTGTTTTGACATTTTGAAAAGTAAGCTTTGCCGTATCAATAATAAAATGAGAAATACCCACCAGAATTGCTACCCACCAAAGCTGTAAGTCCCAAAGAAAAATAAGGCTTAAAACCGTGTGAATGAGAACGTGAAGGTATAAAAATTTACTTTTTAGTTTATAGTTTTCCTTATCTGCAACCCAAGAGTCTGGCTGAAGAGTAAAATCTCCGAGTAGATGTGCCAATATGAGTTTAATAAAGATCATGCTATAATTCTGAGATTTTCTTTCTAAAATACTGGTTGGTTTCTACGATGAGCTCATAGTTGGCTCGCTTCAGTCTCTGGCTTATCGAGGACTGTGAAATAGTAAATTTCTTGGCAAGGTCTTCCTGGGTGATATCCTGATTCATAATCATTTCATGGATAATCTCTGAGGTGGCCATCGTCCAGTTATCAAAATCTTTTGATGACCATTTCAGAAGGATATTAAGATCTCTGTCTACAGCCTCATTCGATGTTTTAATCGCAACGGTATGACCATCATTTTTCAGGTCGTTCAGTAACCTTCCGGAATTTACATAGGCAGTCCCGTTGGACTCGGTAATTTTTTCGGAAGAAAAACTCTCTTCACCAATACCTATGGCCATTCTTACATCTAAATTTTCCTGACTTTTAATAAGAGATTTTATGGCTAGAAACCGCCAGAAAACGTCATCAATATTGCATTTGAACTGAAATTCATCACCCCTGTAAATTTCCCATGTGTGAGGAACGCTCCCCCATTTTTCGAGAAGATTTTTAAGTCTGGTAATCCAAACCTCAGTATCCGCATGCTGTGAATTTATAATATCACCGGTAATGACCGCTATCATACTGCAAATATAAGCATAATTACTTATAAATAAAAAATATAAGCAGAAACACTTATAGATATTAATTATTAGTGAATCTGCTTATATCAATATTGTAGTAATCATAAGGTTTCTAAGACGTTATGTCAAATGTAAAAATTATGAAAAAGTAAAATAGAGTGAAAAATTTTCATGATAAATTGAATATTAACTCAACTTTTTTATTGATTTTTTGTCTGAGGATCTGCTTCCTGCTATCCGCTCATACTCCTCTCTCTTTTCTTTTCCTGCTGCCAGCTGTTGGGGAGCCGCTGCTGTCAGGGCCAATTTCAACCTTGCCAGGGTCTGAAGTCCCGGCAAGGTTAAGACTAGGATCTCTAAAAAAAATAAAACCTAACAGGTTTCAAAAACCTGTTAGGTTGGGTATCATTAAGATATGAGTTTTATGTATTTTTTACTATTTTTTTATAAATTGTTGAGTATGCTCGTCCAGCCTTAAGATATAAGTTCCTGTTGAAATTCCCTGTACAGAAATTTCTTTCTTGTGTCTGAACGGATCTTTCTCTGTAAAGATCACTTTTCCCGAAAAATCAATAATTTGGGCTATTTTTATCTTTTCAGTATCTCCGTTTACAAAAAGACGATCATATACCGGATTGGGATATATTCCTAACTTTTTATCTTTTGATGCAATAAATTCCGTAGTGGAAAGTGTTCCTAGATTCTGGCAGTAATCTATGGGATAAGCATCCCATTCATTAATATTAAATGTATTGGTAGGCTGGCTGATAGTAGACTTTCTGTATAAAGAAACATCTTTAAGATTCGTGGAATTATTTTGTCCTACGACACCTAATGCATCTACTGTAGTAGACTTATACCTTAATTCAAGATAATTATATCCATAAAATGTCATTTGAGGAGCCGCTGTTACAAATTTTGCCTGTCCGTTAGCAAAACATGAGAAAGCAGCAGAAGGGTTTATCACCACAAATGTTTCATTATTTTGAATGGTACCCTCCATTTCAAATGGAGCTGGAAAATAAAGGCTGTTATTTTGTCCTTGTAATTGAATAGACAATCTGTAATTATTCAAATCTACAGGGTGTCCTGTTTTATTGGTGATTTCAAGAGCTCTGTTCTCATTGGTTGATCCTTCCAGGTATTTCGAAATATATAGATCCTTAGCGTAAATATCAGTAGCCAGTGTGGTTACTGATACTGGATTACTCTCAGAAGATTGAAGATATCCATTGTCATATGCTTTTACAGTGTAATTATAGGTTGTTGAGGGGGTCAGATGATCAATACTGATAGAATTTCTTTTTGTAGAAGCTACTAAAGTACCGTTCTGGTACACCTGATATCCAATAACATCAGCATCAGGACTTGGAGCCCAGCTTAAGTTTGTGAAATAAGCGCTTGTCTGAGTAGAAGTAAGATTGGAAGGCGCTTGAGGAGCAATAACATCCGGTGTTTGGTTCCAGATTACATCTACCCATCCTGGATTGTCTATAAAAGGATTTCTGTTTTTCTGAAGGGCATAAACCGCGTTGTTTCTGTTGATTTCTCTTAATGAAACAGGATCCTGCTGGTGCCATTGAATTAACATGGCAAGATAAGCCGGATCCATAGCTCTTTCTTCAGTTCCGTCAAATGGGTTGGTGTCTAAGGTAGGATTAGCATTAGCTGTATATTTAAAAGTTCCCAACTTTCCTTCATACCTTAACGCAAAATAAAGTATGGACCTTGCCACATCGCCTTTAAATTCGTCAATAGGTTCATATACATATCCTGTATAGGCCAAGTTGGGAATAGCGCTCTTCCCTATTTTAGAAGTATTGGTAAAGGTAGCCAGAATGTTAGCCGGAACTGTACTGGCAATTCCATAAGGATAATTGCTCCTCATCTGATTGATTTTAGCATCAGTAGGAATTACATAGAACAGATCCGAATACATGGGATAGTTACTGTAGAATGTACTTTGAGGCATCATATGCTCTCTGTTGTATCCTGTACCCTCTGCGCTGCCACCCCCTAATTGACTGCTGGTATACTCATACGCATCCGGGCCGTTCGGTATTTCAGAATAAATATCCAAAAGAAAACTGGTATTGTCTGCCGGAGTATGGTCATAGTAAACATCGAGATCTGTTTGGTTATAAAGATTGGGAAGATGAGTACTGTAATGCCAGCTTATAGATTTTTCAGAAATAATATCATGCAGCTTAGATTTTAGGGCATAACCGGTTAATCCGGCAGTGCCATTATAATATCCGGCAGGAGCCTGAGCTGCCATATAAGAAGAAATAAAAATAACAGGAAGTAGAATTTTTTTCATGCCTTAAAAATTGGACCTCTAAAATATTAAAATAAAAACACTTTAGAAGAGAATGTTTTATTAAGAAACCATTATTTTTTAGAATATAAAAAACTAGCAATTATCATATTAAGGTATAAAATATTATGAATAAAATAATTTTTTAGCATTCCGCCAATTTAATTATCTTTGAGAACTAACTATTATCTATATGAATACAGAGACTATTGACAACATCAAAATGATAGCGGAGACAGCTAGAGAATTTGCAGAAAAGAATATCCGTCCGAATATTATGGAATGGGATGAGAGCCAGACATTTCCAAAAGACCTATTTCACCAGTTGGGAGAAATGGGATTTATGGGCGTCGTAGTTCCTGAGCAATATGGAGGTTCCGGTTTGGGATATCATGAATATGTTACAATTCTTGATGAAATTTCTCAGGTAGATCCGTCAATTGGACTTTCTGTAGCAGCACACAACTCGCTTTGTACCAATCATATTTATGAATTCGGTAATGAAGAGCAAAGAAACAAATGGCTTCCTCAGCTGGCTTCCGGGAAAGTAATCGGAGCCTGGGGATTAACGGAACATAATACAGGTTCGGATTCAGGAGGTATGTCTACCACAGCCGTAAAAGACGGCGATGACTGGATCATCAACGGTGCTAAAAATTTCATTACGCATGCTATTTCAGGAGATATCGCTGTAGTCATGACAAGAACAGGAGAAAAAGGAGCAAAAAACAATTCTACAGCTTTTGTTTTAGAAAAAGGAATGCCGGGCTTTACTTCCGGAAAGAAAGAAAATAAACTCGGAATGCGTGCCTCAGAAACAGCTGAACTTATTTTTGATAATGTCCGTGTACCGGATTCTCATCGTTTAGGTGAAGTAGGTGAAGGTTTCAAACAAGCAATGAAAATTTTGGACGGAGGGAGAATTTCTATCGCTGCCTTAAGTTTAGGTACAGCAAGAGGTGCTTACAAAGCTGCTTTAAAATATGCTAAAGAAAGACATCAGTTTGGAAAAGCAATCTCTGAATTCCAGGCAATCAACTTTATGCTGGCGGATATGGCCACAGAAATTGATGCTGCGGAACTTCTGATTCAAAGAGCTGCTACCTTAAAAAATGCTAAGCAGAAAATGACAAAAGAAGGTGCCATGGCAAAATTATATGCTTCTGAGGCTTGTGTAAGAATTGCCAACAATGCGGTTCAGATCTTCGGAGGATATGGATATACAAAAGATTTCCCTGCTGAAAAATTCTACAGAGATTCTAAGCTTTGTACTATCGGAGAAGGAACTTCTGAAATCCAGAGACTGGTGATCGGAAGAGATATTACTAAATAATCTTAATCTCTCTATACAAATGATTAAACAGGCACTTTTAGGTGAGTTTCTGCATGAAGCGGAAAACACCAGGAAAATTTTAAAAGCAATCCCTGACAGCGCTTTAGACTGGAAACCATCTGAAAAGAACTGGACTACCGGTCAGCTGGCCTCTCATATTGCAGAAGTATACAATTGGTATGAGCCCACTTTCAATCAGGATACCTTTGATATGGGTTTATATGTGTATGACAAAGGGGATATTTCCAAAGCTGAAAATATTCTTGCAAAATTTGAAGAAAATGTCGCCAAGGCACAAAAAGTGCTTGAAGATTCTGATGAAAATACATACTTTAACGAATGGAAAATGGTGATGAACGGAAATATTCTTTTTCCTCCCTCTCCTAAAGTACAGGTTATAAGAGGTTTTCTTTACAATCATTTGTATCATCACAGAGGAGAGCTGGTAGTATATTTACGATCAACCGGGAATACAGTTCCGGGACTTTATGGCCCTACTGCGGATGATAGAATCTAATTTTGAATGATAAAAAAACTAAGCTGTTTCATTTTGAAGCAGCTTTTTTTAGCATCAAATCTAGTACTTCTGTAATCCAACACAATATTATAATGCTAATTTTAGCAGTGATATTTTAATTATTTCATAAATATTATTGTCTCATTTTAATAAATTAATAATAATATGTATCAATTTCATTTTTATTGAAATTAAAATCCAATTTAGGTTTTTCAGTTTTCTTGTGTTAATAAGCTTTTTCAATTACATTCAATGTATTGCATAATATTTTAAAGCAGCATTCTAAATTATTCTTAAAAAATTATGTTTTTCGTAACGTATTTTTCATTAGTTTTGGTATTCCACAACCAAAATTTACATTTAATATGAAAAAACAATTAACCCTGATTGGGATGCTCCTCATTACGGGCGTTTCTTTCGCACAGACTGACCGTCTTTGGTCTGAAAACTCCAGAAAAAGCTCAGCAGAGATCTTTGAAAACAAATCCGGCATTACAAATCCTAAGGTTTACAGCCTGAACATCAACGGATTAAAAAGCGCTCTTGCTAAAGCTCCAAAAAGATTGGCAGTGGGCGAAAAATCAGAACTCATCATTTCTTTTCCAAATTCTGATGGCAGAATGGAAAACTTTAAGGTGAGAGAGAATTCCAACTTTGCTCCCGAGCTGGCAGCAAAATATCCGGACATCAAATCTTATGTAGGCCAAGGCCTGGATGATCCGAACTCTACGGTATATTTCAGTATTTCATCATTAGGTTTATCTTCTATGGAGATCTACGGCGACAAATCAGCAGTATTTATCGAACCTTATTCAAAAGACCTTTCAACCTATGTGGTTTATAAAAAATCAGATAAAAAAGAAGATCTTAACAAATTTGAATGTACTGTAATTGATGCAGCTCAAAAAGGAGTAAGCAATTCAAGTCTTTCAGCAAGGCCTAATGCAGATGACGCAAAATTAAGAACTTTCAGACTGGCTCTTTCATGTACCGGAGAATATACAACGTACTTTGGAGGAACAAAAGCTCAGGCTTTAGCCGCTATGAACAATACCATGACCCGTGTAAACGGTGTTTTTGAAAAAGATTTTGCAGCGAGAATGGTTCTTATCGCTAACAATGATGCTGTTGTATATACTAATGCTTCCACTGACCCTTATTCTCCATCATCAGGAATGAGCAACTGGAATTCACAGCTTCAAAGCACCCTAACGTCTGTAATCGGAGAAGCCAATTATGATATCGGACACCTGTTTGGTGCATCAGGAGGCGGAGGAAATGCAGGCTGTATCGGATGTATCTGTACCAACGGATCTAAAGGAAGCGGTTACACCTCTCCTGCCGATGCTATTCCATCAGGAGATAACTTTGATATTGATTATGTAGCCCATGAAATGGGACATCAATTTGGAGGAAACCACACTTTTTCTATGAGTAATGAAGGTACGGGAGCTAATATGGAACCGGGATCCGGATCCACTATCATGGGATATGCGGGAATTACAAGTCAGGATGTTCAGCCGCACTCAGATGCATTCTTTCATGCCATAAGCATCCAGCAGATCACCAATAATATCAAGGCTAAAACCTGCTCCGTTAACACCAATACAGGAAATTCAATTCCTACCGCAAATGCAGGTTTAGACTATACAATCCCTAAGGGGACTCCATTCGTATTAACCGGAACAGGCACTGACGCTGACGGAGATTCTTTAACTTATATCTGGGAACAGATGGACAATGCTTCCTCTTCTCAGACAGGAGCAAGCTCGGCAGCAAGTGCTACAAAAGCCTCAGGACCTAACTTCAGATCATGGACTCCGACAACGGTACCGGTAAGATATTTCCCGAGAATGGCTTCTGTATTAACAGGCGCTACTACTACGGCAGGTTCAGAAATCACAGTTGAGGCTCTTTCTTCGGTAGCCAGAACGTTGAATTTCAGATTTACCGTTCGTGATAATAAGGCAGGAGGCTCAGGAAATAATTCTGATGATGCGGTAATCACAGTAAATAGCACTGCAGGTCCATTTGCAGTAACTTCACAAAACTCAGCAACCACCTACACAGGAGGCAGTTCCCAGAATGTAACCTGGGATGTTGCCGGAACTACCGCTAACGGAGTCAATACCGCAAATGTAGATATTTTATGGTCTACAGACAGCGGAAATACATGGACTACCCTACTGGCAGGAACTCCAAACGATGGTTCACAAGCGGTAACCATTCCCAATGCTACAACGACAACAGGTAGAATTATGGTGAAAGGCTCCAATCACATTTTCTTCGATGTTAATAATGCCAATATCAGTGTCAACGCAGGATCAGGAACCCCTGACACGGTTGCGCCTACTCCACCTACCCTTGCCGCTTCGGGAACTACAGCTACCACAACGAATCTTTCCTGGTCAGGGGCTACAGACAATGTAGGGGTTACAGGATACGATGTGTATCAGGGGTCATCTTTGATAGGCTCTACAGCTTCTACTGCCTACACCGTGACTTCATTAAGTCCGGCTACGACTTATTCTTTCACTGTTAAAGCCAAAGATGCAGCTGGAAATGCTTCTGTTGCCAGCAATACAGTGACTGTAACAACCCTTTCAGGAGGAACGGTGACTTACTGCTCTTCTTCAGCATCCAACACGGCTGACGAAAGAATCGGAAATGTGAAATTCGGAACGATCAATAATACTTCAACAGGAACAGCTGGTTATGAAGACTTTACTTCGGTTTCCACCAATGTTACCAGAGGTACGGCATATACCCTTTCCATCACACCAGTCTGGACTTCTACAAAATATAGTGAAGCATATGCTGTTTACATTGACTACAATGGTAACGGAAGCTTTGCTGACAGTGGTGAACTGGTTTGGTCAAAAGCAGGATCAACAACTTCTCCGGTTACAGGATCTGTTACCATTCCGTCAACAGCAACTATCGGCTCTACGAGAATGAGAGTGATGATGAAGTACAGTTCTATTCCTACGTCATCTTGCGAAGCATATACTTACGGGCAGGTAGAAGATTACACTCTTAATATCGTTTCTTCAGGAAAAGGTGACCTGACTAATACAAAAGATCTGATCACTGATATTAAGCTATATCCTAATCCTGTAAAAGATATCTTATACATTTCCAATACAACCTCAGAGGATTATAAAATCTTCGACATGGGAGGAAAACTTATTGACTCAGGAAAACTTCAGAGAAGTTCTGTGAATGTAAGTGGTCTTGTTAAAGGTGCTTATATGATTCAGGTCGGAGAAAGTGCTAAAAGATTTGTAAAGAATTAGGAACTTTAAATTTAAACGATGTGAAGGCTGCCCGTACGAGGGCAGCTTTTTTTTTTGTAAGTTGACAATTTAAAAAAACTATAGTTTCAGCGTGATCTACATTTAATTTTCTTCTTAAAATATTCTCTTCCTGTTATTTTTTTATTAGCTTTGCGGGACACAAGTGAAAAATTCACTCTTACATGAAAAAACAATTATTGATGATGGGAATGCTTGCTTTGTCAGGTATGTCATTCGCTCAAACAGACCGTTTATGGACCAGAGGATCCCTGAAGACCCCTTCACCTGTCTTTAAAAACGTAGCTGATATTGACAATCCAAGAATATACAAACTGGATATCCATGCATTAAAAAATATATTATCAAAGGCCAGCCAAAGAACTGCAGGTAGTAAAAAGTCAGACATTCTTATTTCCTTTCCTAATTCTAAAGGAGAAATGGAAGACTTTCAAGTTATCGAAAATTCAAATTTTGATCCTGAACTGGCAGCAAAATACCCGGATATCAAATCGTACACCGGCGAAAGTATAGATAAGACCTCCAGTGTTTTTTTCAGTATCTCTTCCTTAGGTCTTTCATCAATGGAAATTTACAGTGATAAATCAGCCGTTTTTATTGAACCGTATACACAAGATTTATCTTCTTATATCGTATATAAAAAATCCGATAGAAAAGACAACTTAAATACTTTTGAATGTACAGTCCTTGAATCTGCACAAAAAGGATCAGCAATTTCTGCAACAGCCAAAAATGCAAATGATGCTACATTAAGGACATTCAGACTGGCTCTTTCATGTACAGGAGAATATGCCGGATATTTCGGAGGGACAAAAGCTCAGGCTCTTGCAGCGATGAATAATACCCTTACCCGTGTCAATGGTATTTTTCAAAATGAATTTGCCGCAAGAATGGTCCTTATCCCGAATAATGATGCCATCATTTATACCAATGCTGCGACAGATCCTTATTCACCTTCTGCCCAGATGGAAAACTGGAATTTTCAGCTTATGAATACGTTAAGTTCAACTATTGGCAATGCCAATTTTGACATTGGGCATCTGTTCGGAAGAGACGGCGGTGGCGGAAATGCAGGATGTATCGGCTGTATATGCAGTGATGATATGTCTACCTATGTCTACCAGGGAATTACATATCCCAATGCTTACAAAGGAAGCGGATATACCTCACCTTCTAATGGAATTCCGTCGGGAGATTCGTTTGATATTGATTTTGTTGCCCACGAAATGGGGCATCAGTTTGGCGGAAACCACACGTGGTCCTACACTACCCAATCCGGTTTAAAACCCGTAGAACCGGGATCAGGATCCACCATTATGGGCTATGCAGGTATTACCAACTTTGATGTTCAGAAAAAATCTGATCCGTTCTTTCATGCGCTAAGCATTGAGCAGATCACCAACACCATTAAAGCGAATACATGTTCTGTAAATACTGCTACAGGAAATTCAATTCCAATCGCAGATGCAGGTTCAGATTATACGATACCTAAAAGCACTCCTTTCATGCTAACCGGATCGGGAGCAGATGCAGACGGTGATCCTCTGACTTACATCTGGGAGCAAATGGATAAGGGAAGTTCTACTGAGACCGGTTTTAGTTCGGCTGCGGTAGAAACTAAAATCAATGGTCCTTTATTCAGATCATGGACCCCGAGTACTTCTCCTATACGATATTTTCCGAGAATGTCCAGTGTTTTGGCGGGACAAACGATTACAGCTGGCGATGAAATCAATGTAGAAGCTTTGCCATCCGTAGCACGAAATTTAAACTTCAGATTTACAGTACGTGATAACAAAACAGGAGGCGCAGGAAATAATTCAGACGACACCAGGATTACGGTCTCAGGGGGAGCAGGACCATTTATTGTTACTTCACAAAATACACCTGTAACTTATACGGGCGGAAGTTCCCAAACCGTCACCTGGAATGTAGCAGGAACGACGTCCAACGGTATCAATGCTACCAATGTTGATATTCTTTGGTCTACCGACAGTGGCAATTCCTGGACAACACTTGTGTCCGGGATCCCCAACAACGGGATGCGTGCCGTTACAATTCCGGATGCTTCTACCACTTCAGGAAGGATTATGGTAAAAGGGAGTCACCATATTTTCTTTAACGTTAATACTGCTGATATCTCAGTTACACCATCCGATGGAAAACCTATAACGGGTGATTCAGGTTCAGGATCGTCGGAAATTAATCTTTATCCTAATCCGGTGCAGGATATCCTGACCGTTACCAACATCACTGATTCAGCATATAAAATTTATGATATGTCAGGCAGACTCGTAAAAGAAGGAACACTCCAAAACGGAACTGTACGCGTCAGTGACCTGGCAAACGGCATTTACCTCATTCATCTTGATCAGTTTAGGAAAAAATTCATTAAGAATTAATCATATCAAATTATATCATGTACACAGGCTGCTTCTTTTGGAGGTAGCTTTTTTATATTGCGGTTACCTATTTATTAAAATTAGATAAAATACATACTAAGCATTCATATTATTCAATTATAACATATATTAAATTAATAATCAAAATTAATTTAATTATTACTATTTATTTGATTAAAATAATTCTATATCTTAATTTTTTAATTTAAATTTACACTTCAATATTTTTCTGGTATTGTACTGTTCATCCCCGGGAGCATTTAAAAGCATTATGGCGGCTTGTAATAGTACTGTCTTATTTATTATGTGATTTCATAATCATTCTACCAGAATTCTCACGTAAAAGCTGCTTAATAAATCGTTTTTATCAGCAGAGCATAATCAACACCTCAAAAACGGATTACGAAAAGATAGGGAAAAGTGAATGTTTTTCAATTAATAACGGTTGTCAATGTGTGTCTGAATAATGTTCTCTAAGATTTTTAAACTATTAAAATTTTACATATGAAACATTTATTGAAGTACTTTTTTCTTGTAACGGTGACATTCTTTTCTGTAGCCTGCAGCTCGGATAATGATGAGATTATCGATACAAACCCCGTTAAAATCGTATACTACAAAAATGCAGATGAATTTGCATTAACGTATGACTCGAAAGGAACAGTCAGTCAATCTATCAGAAATCAGGCATTTGATTTGTACAAACAAGGAAAATGGGGCGAACTTGAAGCTCTTTTTAAGGCTAACCAACTAAACGGAGGATGGCCGCCGGCAAATGGAGGATACAATATTGTCGACGATGTTCCTTTATCAGCAGGCCAAAAATTTGACAGATACAGCGGAGCGGTCGGAGCATATAACGGATCCGGAGTTCCTACATTGGGAGGAAGTTTTACCAGCCCTATCATCAACGGATATGTGTACACATTCACGCAAAGAGCCCTTAATCAACCGGAAAACAGCTATGATTTTTACTATGAGATCGATGTATTGAATAATTCCTTATCTTTTAAGTCGCAAACAGCTGATATTATTCCATGGTTTGGCCAAACCGGTAACGGAAAGCAAACTATGTGGAAAATCCCTATTGATATCACAACGGGATACCCGAAAACATGGAACAAATTAGCCGAAGAAGGATATATAAAAGTCACCATTAAAAAAAGTCCCAGCGGGAAATATAACAATTTAGTAGGTACTGTCATTCAGTCTTAAATAAAATCAAATGTATTCAATATCAAAAAAAATAAGCCTAGGTAAAAAAGCACTTGTAGCAAAAAACGTTTTCACAAATGAAGAAACCTCTCCATCCGTTGTCACCCAATTTATTTGTTGTGACTGTAATCATGAAAACAGCATTGAAATCATTCCCTATACTTCAGGATTTCCCATTTTTCAGATTTATGACAGAGATCATGTACTCTCAAAAAGTGAACTTTTAAATAATAAAATGGTTTCTGAAACTTCCCCACGTATGATTCACTTTGGAGAGGTGACGGTAGATGATCTACCCAGTTTATATTTTGGAACGGCCTGTAAAACCTGCCATTCAAAATACATCTGTGTCTTTGGATATGGTGAAAAGCAACCGGGCTTAACCATTCTGAATATTTCAGGAATATGGAAATACAAAGAATTGTAATAATTTATTTTTGAATACTGACAATAAAATAAGTTCTAAGTATAAAATCCACAATCTCAGGTTGTGGATTTTCTTATAAAAAGTAATTTACCCTGTGATTGCCCATATTCCGACATTTCATAGCGTGACATTTCAAAATTTACAAATCGTTTTCTATCTTTGTAGGAAATAAAAAAATTCATGGATAAAATTGATAGTCTGAACCAAGTAGCAGAATTCCATACTACTTTCAAAGCCCCTATTTTAGATACCCCGCAAATTCCTTCTCCCGAAAGATGCAACCTTAGAGTAGAGCTTTTACAGGAAGAATTGAATGAGCTTAAGCAGGCGATTGCAGATAATAATATTGTAGAAATAGCGGATGCTCTGTGTGATCTTCAATATGTTTTGAGCGGTGCAGTGCTTGAATTCGGGCTTGGCAACAAATTTGTAGAACTATTCAACGAAGTTCAGCGTTCCAATATGTCGAAAGCATGTGATAATGAAGAACAGGCAAAGGAAACTGTTGAATTCTATAAAGCAAAGGAAGTGGAATCTTTTTATGAAAAGTCAGGAGAAAAATTCAATGTATACAGACAGGCGGATCATAAAGTATTAAAAAATAAATACTACTCTCCTGCTGATTTAAAATCAATCATCGAAAAATAAATATGAAAAAATTTGTTACCCGTTTTGTTGCCGTTTCAAGTCTTTTTTTTGCTGCTCAGCAAGTGAGTGCCCAAAAAGTAGTTATCAACCGCGAAGTTGATTCTCAGAAAGACGGTAAAATGCTTCTGGGACATCAATCTAAATCACAGTTTCTGAAAGCTCCCTATGCGGACTGGTATGTGAAAGAACATGACGAATATGCTCTTGACCAAAAAGCCATCAGCGAGCTGAAAAAGGAAAAGATCGGTTTATATGATATTATCGTTTTCATGGGAACATGGTGCGAAGACAGTCATAGAGACTTCCCAAGGTTGATGAAAATATTGGAAGAAGTAGGCTATCCGGATAGCAAATTAACCATCATTGCTGTTAATCGTAAGAAGGAATCTCCAACGGGTGACGAAGGACTTTATAATATACAGAAAGTACCTACCATCATTCTTAAAAAATATGGCCATGAAGTAGGAAGAATTGTAGAGATGCCCACTTCAGGATATATCGAAAGAGATCTTGCAGAAATTTTGAAAAAGAACGACACCTCAGTAATCAAAGAAATTTTTAAATAGATTTTGAGAAATTATAAAGTTATCATATCATTTGTAGCCGGTGCGGGAGCAGTTTTGCTTTTGTTCTTTGGCCTGAAATCCTGTTTAAATCTTGGAGGAAAAACGGAGAAGTCAGATTATTACATTCTGACCAACCAGATTGCCAAAATGAATAAGATGGTAGTGATGGAACAGAATATCTCAAGCATGCAGAAAACCAAAATGGGCTATGAAGTATTTGGGAAGGAAGTTTCAAGCAATAGCATTATCACCTATACCAAAACCAATGCACAGGTTTCTTATGATCTTAACAAAATGAAGATCGAAGTGGATTCCATCAATAAAAAATTGGTTATTACAGAACTTCCCGATGCCGATATCAGAATCACTCCAAGTGTCGAAATTCAGTCTTTAGATGATTCTTTCTTCAACAGAATTTCTGAAAAAGATATCAAAGGAGTAACGGAAAAGGCTAAAGAAACTGCGGTTAAATCAATTGACCAAAACCAATTGAGAACTGAAGGACGTAAACAATTAATGGAAAATCTTGATAATATTTTTGTTTTGGCAAAGGCTTTGAATTATACGATAGAAGATAAAACCGGAAAGATCGGTATTCTTGGACTCTAAAAATTCAGGTTATGAACTCAAAAGGTATCACAAAGAAAGAATCTGCAAGTAGCGCAGAAACAAAAAAACAGAATCAGGATTTCCAGAATATTCCTGCGTCATCAAAGAAAACCAACCCACCTGATATTGATAAAGAAGATGTTCAAAAGGCATCTAAAAACAAATCAGGAAAAACGGATAATACAAAAGATTAAATATCACAGAAGGATTTGTTACGTTGAGATTACTTGCAATAACAATGTTGAATAAAAAGCGAAAGGTTCTGTCTCGTACGAGGCAGAACCTTTCTTCTAACTATCTATCTAAGTGAACTATAATTGATCTATACGATGGTTGATTTCCCGATTTTTACATTTTCAAAATTATAATAAGATTTTTCAGAATATCTGATATGATCCGCAATAAAGCTTCCTACCTCGCTAGTAGAATAATATTGCTTGGTATTAAGATCAATAGTGACATACTTATTTTCAATAGCATGTTCTACCGATTGTCTCAGCTTATCTGCGGCAGGCTTCAGGTTAAGATGATCCAGCATCATCGCTACACTCAGAATGGAAGCAACCGGATTCGCGATCCCTTTTCCTTTCGCTTGTGGATATGAACCGTGGATAGGTTCAAATAAAGCATTCTTCTCTCCTACAGAAGCAGACGGAAGCAATCCGATTGAACCGCCGATAACACTTGCTTCATCAGAAATAATATCACCAAACATATTTTCTGTCAGGATCACGTCAAATTGTTTTGGGTTAAGGATCAACTGCATTGCTGCGTTGTCGACAAACATATAGTCTAATTGTACATCAGGATATTCCTGTGCAATTTCCTGACAGATCTTTCTCCATAATCTTGAAGTATCCAATACATTAGCTTTGTCAATAAGCGTCAGCTTTTTATTTCTCTTCTGAGCCTCCTGGAATGCCATGTGGGCAATAGGAAGAATATCTTCACGGCTGTATTTGCAGATGTCATAAGCATAATTCCCTTCAGGATCTGTAAATTTTTCTCCGAAATAAATTCCGCTCACCAATTCCCTGAATATCTGGATATCGGCACCTTCAATGATTTCTCTTTTCAACGGGCTTTTCTCAATCAGTGAAGCATAGGTTTTCAAAGGGCGAAGATTGGCAAATAATCCTAATTCTTTGCGGAGTTTTAATAAACCTTGTTCCGGTCTTACCTTCGCTTCGGGATTATTGTCAAAAGAAGGATCTCCTATCGCTCCGAAAAGAACGGCATCAGATTCTCTGCAGATTTTCAAAGTCTCTTCAGGAAGCGGATCACCGGTTTTAAAAATAGCATCCGCTCCAATCAATCCATAATCAAATTGAAACTTATACTCAAAAACTTCTGCGATGACATCTAATATTTTGATGCTTTCGTTAATAATTTCCGGGCCAATTCCGTCTCCCGGAAGTACTGCAATTTTAAAATACTTGTCGCTCATTTTTTTTCTGTGTTTTTAGTTCAAATTCAGTAATCGCCTGTTTTTTGCTGATTAAAAAATCAATATCATCATACCCGTTTAAAAGGCATATTTTTTTATATGAATCGAGCTCAAAGGTTTCAGTGGTATCTTTAAAACTGATAGACTGCAATTCTACATCAATAGCTATTTGATTGTTTGGGTTTTCAGTGATTCCTTCCAGAATTTCCTTTAAAAAACCTTCGGAAACCTTTACCGGAAGAAGCCCGTTATTCAGAGCATTTCCTTTAAAAATATCAGCAAAATAACTGGAAATGATAACTTTAAATCCATAATCGGTTAGTGCCCAGGCGGCATGCTCCCTACTGCTGCCACATCCGAAATTATTTCCTGCCACCAGAATTTCTCCGCTGTATTTTGGATTATTAAGAACAAAATCTGCATTAGGTTCACCGGTGTGAATATTGAATCTCCAATCCCTGAACAGGTTTTCTCCAAACCCTTTCCGGTCTATACTTTTAAGAAACCTTGCCGGAATAATCTGATCTGTATCTATATTTTCCGCAGGCAAAGGAACTGCAGTCGATTTTATTATAATTAGTTTTTGCATGTAATTTTTCTGTTTAGTTTAAGCTTTCAAAAGCTGAGATTCTACCTTCAATTGCTGCTTTCGCTGCTGTAAGCGGGCTTGCAAGTATTGTTCTGGCACCCTGCCCCTGCCGGCCCTCAAAATTCCTGTTGGAAGTAGAAACACAATATTCTCCTTCAGGAATCTTATCATCATTCATCGCCAGACATGCTGAACATCCCGGCTGACGAATCTGAAATCCCGCGTCACTGAATATTTTATCCAGACCTTCTTCATAAATCTGTTTGACCACCTGCTGTGATCCCGGCACGATCAGTGCTGTTACTGCTGCCGATTTTGATTTCCCTTTAATATACTGAGCTGCAGAACGGAAATCTTCAATTCTTGCATTGGTACAACTTCCTATGAATACATAATTAACTGTAATATTAGAAGGAGTTTGCCCGGCTTTCAAGCCCATGTATTGCAAGGCTTTTTCTTCTGATTCATTTTGCGGTACCGGAATCGTTTCACGAATGGAAATTCCCATCCCCGGATTTGTCCCATAGGTGATCATCGGAAAAATATCTTTTGCATCAAAGCTGAGTTCTTTATCAAAAGGAGCACCTTCATCTGTTTTTAATGTTTCCCAGTATGCCACTTTCTCCGCCCATTCTTCTCCTGACGGTGCATATTTTCTTCCCTTCACATATTCAAAAGTGGTAGCATCAGGTGCTATCATTCCTCCTCTAGCTCCCATTTCAATACTCATATTGCAAACAGTCATTCTTCCTTCCATGGACATTTCTTCGAATACATTTCCTGCATATTCACAGAAATAGCCTGTTCCTCCGTCTGTTCCTATTTTTGAAATAATATAAAGAATGACATCTTTAGGCTGTACATTTTCATTGAGCGTCCCGTTAACGGTAATTCTCATTGACTTTGGCTTATTAAGCAACAGACACTGGCTGGCAAAAACCTGTGCCACCTGACTTGTTCCGATCCCGAAAGCAATGCTTCCGAAAGCGCCGTGTGTAGAGGTATGACTATCTCCACACATAATGCTCATTCCGGGTTGAGTAATTCCCAATTCAGGAGCAATAATATGGACAATACCCTGGTATTGATGCCCTAAACCAAATAACTCTATATGATTTTTTGTACAGTTCTCTGTGAGTTGCTGAACCTGATTTCTTGACAATTCATCTCTGATCGGCTGATCCTGGTTCAATGTAGGTACATTGTGATCTGCGGTGGCTACAATCTGCTCCGGTCTGAATATTTCCAGGTTCCTTGATTCCAGTTCTGCAAATGCCTGAGGGCTGGTTACCTCATGAATCAGGTGTTTATCAATATATATAATTTGCGGTCCATCTGGAACACTTTCCACTACGTGAGCATCCCAGACTTTATCAAAAAGTGTCTTTTTGTCTTTGTTCATTTTACTTTTATCTTGATTTAAATCAAACCCTATCCTATTTTTCTGCTGAAGGCATTCATCATCAGGTTGAGATCATCATTACCGATCTCTTTTTTCATATCGGCAACTTTTAAAAACTCTTCATATAAATAATCAAGCTCATTTTTGGTAACCTCATAGCCGATATGCTTGAATCTGTAAGCCAGAGCAGAACGTCCGCTTCTTGCCGTCAGAATAATAGAGGAAGTATTTACTCCAACTTCTGCAGGATCGATGATTTCATAAGTTTCCCTGTTTTTAATGACCCCGTCCTGGTGAATTCCTGAACTGTGTGCAAAAGCATTGGCTCCTACAATCGCTTTGTTGGGCTGCACAGACATTCCCATCAGGTCAGAAACCATCTGGCTCATTTCGTTCAGCATCCTGGAATTAACATTGGTATGGAGGTTCAGGTCTTTATGCTGCTTCAGAATCATGACGACTTCTTCCAACGCTGTATTTCCTGCTCTCTCCCCAAGTCCGTTGATGGTACATTCAATCTGCCGAGCTCCATTGATTGCTCCGGCAATAGAATTGGCAGTGGCCAGTCCAAGATCATTATGACAGTGACAGGACAACACCGCATTTTCGATGCCTTTTACATTTTCTTTAAGGTATTTTATCTTTTGTCCGTATTCTTCAGGCAGGCAATATCCCGTAGTATCGGGAATATTTAGTACTGTAGCTCCGGCTTTTATAACAGCTTCGCATACCTGAGCCAGATATTCATTATCTGTTCTGCCGGCATCTTCAGCATAAAATTCTACATCTTCTACATATCTTTTGGCATATTTTACTGCTTCTGCTGCGCGTTCTATGATATCTTCTCTTGTAGAATTGAATTTATATCTGATGTGGGAATCTGAAGTTCCGATTCCCGTATGTATTCTTGGTCTTTTTGCAAATTGTAAAGATTCCGCTGCTACATCAATATCTTTTTTGTTGGCTCTTGTCAATCCGCAAACTCTGGCATTTTTCACGAGTTTTGAAATTTCAGAAACAGATTCAAAATCTCCCGGACTGGAAATTGGAAATCCTGCTTCAATGATATCAATCCCTAGCTCATCGAGCCTTTCAGCAATAATCAGTTTTTGTTCCTTATTCAGTTTACATCCCGGAACCTGTTCCCCATCTCTCAGCGTGGTATCAAAAATTTCAATTTTTTCGGAATTCATAAATGAAGTTTTTTACTTAATTTTGATCCAAAACTACAGCTTGTAATATTTTTCGATTTTCCTCTTTTTAGAAAATTACAATATTCAACTGTTTGAAAAACGAACATATTTACCTGATAATTAAATATTTAAATTCCAAAAATTTACAATGGCAGAATTGCAGAAAGATTTTTTGTTTGTATTGGTAAAGTCATTGACCACCTCAGAAAAACGTCAGTTTAAGTTGTATGTAAACCGTCTCGGGATTAACGTAGATGCCAAGTTTCTTTTGCTGTTTTCCGAAATGGATAAAATGAAAGAATACGACGAAAGTATCATCATTGAAAAAAAGATTTCTACAAAGCAGCAACTCTCAAATCTGAAAGCGCACCTCTATAAGCAGATTCTTGTGAGCCTCCGCATGAACCCGAGCCATCAAAACTATAGAATTCAGCTTCGGGAACAGCTTGATTTTGCTAATATTTTATATCAAAAAGGGCTTTACAGACAGGCTTTAAAAATTTTAGATAAAACGAAACAGACAGCACTTGAACTGGATGAGAAAAGTATTGCTTCCGAAGTAATCGACCTGGAAAAAGTAATTGAATCCCAATTCATTACAAGAAGTTTTGAAGGCCGTGCTGATGAGCTGATCAGAGAGTCTCAGGAGCTGAGCAGGCAGAACCGGTATACCACAAAACTATCCAATCTTTCCCTGAAATTATACAGTGAAATGCTAACTCACGGTTATGTAAAAAATGATACTGATCGCGAAGAAGTTATGAATATTTTCAATCAGGAGATCAAGAAAATTAGGTTTGAAAATCTGAATTTTACAGAGAAATTATGGTATTTTAAAGCCCACGTATGGAAAAACCAGCTTCTCCAGGATTATAAATATACCTTAAAGTATGCTTATCAATGGGTGGATATGTTCCATAAAAAGCCTGAAATGATTTTCAGTCACCCTGTATGGTATATTAAAGGAAATACTTATCTCTTGAAGATCCTGTTTCTATACGGAAATATTGATATTCTTGAAGAACATTTTGAAAATTTCAGTAAAACAGTACATGCTGAAAGTTTTGCCCAAAATGAAAATCTGCAATCATTGATCTTCCTTACTCATTCAAATACATTGATGAATATTCACTTCGTCAAGGGTGAATTTTTCACAGGCACCAAGCTTATTCCCGAAATAGAACTTAAAATGGAAAAGCTTCGCGAAAGAATCGACGAACACCATTTTATGATTTTATATCTTAAGATGGCTGCCATGTTTTTCGGAAGTAAAATGTACAAGAAAGCGATTCAGTATTGTATGAGGGTTATTGAATCAAAAGGAAATGTACAGGAAGACCTGCTGTTTCACACAAGAATTCTGATTTTAATGGCTAAACATGAATCTGGAAATGATGAAGATTATGATGAATTTGTGGCCTCGACCCTGAAATTTGCCAAAAAGATGAAAAAACCGGAAGACTTCCATTTTGAGAGTATTCAATTCTTTAAAAATCTTAACAATCAGGTTTTAAACCAACAACAGAAGGCGTTTGAAGTTTTTGATCAAAAGCTTGAAGAGTTTTCTCATAATGAATATTACCGAAGGTCATTGTTTTATATTGACATCCACGGATGGATACAATCAAAAGTTCAAAACGTAGATGTAATTGAAATCATTAAGCAAAAAGTAAAGTATAAAAGAAAAAATTAACAGATCCTCTGAAATCGATTGTAAGAGTATGATTCCTGCAGAATGACAACATAATGTTAATTCATAAATATAGGTGATATTAACTTATATTGTCATTCCTCAGGAATATAAACATTGTTATTTATTAAAAATCAATTTATTGGCAGATTTTTTCTATAAAATTCAATGCATTTTGATGACTTATTTTTTCTGCTAATTTATGGGAAAATCTTTCTTCTATTTCTTTATTGATGGTCGGATATACTGAAGCATCAGCATGTTCAGGAAAAAAGAACGGATGACGGGAAGTGTCCGGATGATCTTTCCAGTAAAAATAATCTGCACCGTAAGCTATACTGTCTTCACCTTCGAGATCAAGCGCATACTGTATATGATCGTAGAGCCTTTCAGGATGTTCAAGATCAACATAATCCTTGATGAAGTTAAGCCCGATCAGTCCTTTTCTTCTGATCACTTCTTTCGCTAATTCATCAGGAAGATTCCTGTTATTCCTGTAGACTGCCCTGTAATTGGAGTGGCTGGCCAGAATAGGAATTGAATATCCTTTTTGATCAGCATAGTTAAAGATATCATGAGCCAACTGGTCGCTGGTATGTGCCAAATCAATCGCAATGTTTTTATCCGCAATATAATCCATCAGGACTTTTCCATCATCTTTTAGTCCTGCCGATGAATTATTGCCGCCTCCGAATCGGTTTTCAGTATGATGGGTAATTCCTATGTATAAAATCTTTTGTGTGTTTTCAATGATTGTCTCTAGCTTTTCAAAACCGGAATCCAGATTTTCATTTTCATCACAAAAAGATGATGCATTTTCTATAGAAGCAATTACTCCTACCCGATTTTCATTTTTTTGTTCTTTATAATTCTCATTGTTAAAAAGGAAAAAATTTTTATTCTCCAACAATCCCGGAAACAACCGACTTTGTTGCAATCCATACTGCGTACTATCCTTCCCAGTTCCCGAATAAATGGCCATTACCTGAAGTTTTACATTTCCTTCTTTCAGGTAAGGCAAAGAACATCCTATTTCCCTGTCATCAATACTTGTATTCGTTCTTAATAAATGATATAGGAGATCACAATGTAAATCAATATTTATCATAATTGGTATTTATATTTTTCACTTAAATCTAGAGTTTGCCAGGTCTTTCTATAGTGTTTCAGAGATTCTTTATCAGGAAATACAGTGCCTCCGGATCTTATATTGCTGACAATATGAATCATAGCCTGTGTCTTTTTTAAGACTTTCCGAAAAGATTAAAATACTATTATTAATGTTCTTTTGTCATATTAATAATAAGTGGAAATTATTTAAAATATCTATCGACTTTAAGATGTTTTTGTAATGCAATGATATCAAAAACTGCACTCTGCAATTGGTGGCATCGTTCCGTGAAATATTATGGGTAAAAGAGCAACCTTTATTCTGTTTGTAAATTATTGATATATCGCAACTTAAAAACAAAATAAAAGCAAGATAGTAAACATACCTGTTATTTTGCCATTTTCTTCATCCCGTCTTGTATCATCACACACAAAACTTTAAACATAAAATTCTTTGACAGGATTATATTAATTATCATTCTAAAATAGATGTTGATATAGTATATTATGTAAAAAATGCGTATTTTTGCATCTTAAAATTTCTTAGTAAACAATGATAAAAATTACACTTCCAGACAATAGTGTCAAAGAATTCGAAGGAGCAGTTACTCCTCTAGATGTGGCAAAATCGATAAGCGAGGGATTGGCTAGAAATACCATTTCCGCAATTGTTAACGGTACACAGGTAGAGACGACCACCCCTATAACCACGGATTCTACGGTACAGCTTTTGACCTGGAATGATGATCTTGGAAAGAAAGCTTTCTGGCATTCTTCTGCCCACCTTTTGGCGCAGGCGATCCTTGAATTTTATCCTAATGCTAAGTTGACTATCGGTCCGGCTATTGAAAGCGGATTCTATTATGACGTAGATTTCGGGGATGAAAGTTTATCTGAAAAAGATTTTGAAAAGATTGAAAAGAAGATCCTTGAAAACGCTAAAAAAGGATCAACCTTCTCTCTGTACCCGGTTTCTAAGGAGGATGCTTTAAAAACCTATGCAGACAACCCTTACAAAGTAGAGCTGATCACTAATCTGAACGATGGTGAAATCACTTTTGTAACACATGATAATTTCACAGACCTATGTCGTGGAGGACACATTCCGAATACAGGAATTGTAAAAGCCGTTAAAATTCTGAATGCTGCAGGAGCTTACTGGAGAGGAAATGAAAAAAATCCTCAGCTGACAAGAGTATATGGTATTTCTTTCCCTAAACAGAAAGACCTTACTGAATATCTTGAAAGATTGGAAGAAGCCAAAAGAAGAGATCACAGAAAACTAGGTAAAGAACTGGGAATTTTTGCATTTTCCGAAAAAGTAGGTGCCGGTCTACCCTTATGGTTACCAAAAGGAACTGCTTTAAGAAGAAAACTGGAGAATTTCCTTTCTGATGCTCAGAAAAAAGGAGGTTACGAGTTTGTAATGTCTCCACACATCGGAGCAAAAGAATTATATGTAACTTCCGGTCACTGGGATAAGTATGGAGAAGACAGCTTCCAGCCGATCAAAACTCCGAATGAAGGAGAAGAATTCTTATTGAAGCCAATGAACTGTCCGCACCACTGTGAGATCTATAAGACTTCACAATGGAGTTACAGGGATTTACCAAAAAGATATGCAGAATTCGGGACAGTATATAGATATGAGCAAAGTGGAGAGCTTCACGGCCTGACAAGAGTTCGTGGGTTTACTCAGGATGATGCTCACCTGTTCTGTACTCCGGACCAGCTTTCTGAAGAATTTGAAAAGGTAATTGACCTTACCCTTTATGTATTCAAGTCTCTTGGATTTGAGGATTTTGTGACTCAGGTATCACTAAGGGATCCTGAAAACAAACAAAAGTATATCGGTTCTGATGAAAACTGGGAGAAAGCGGAAAGTGCCATCATCAATGCGGCTCAAAAGAAAGGCTTAAAAACTGTAATTGAATACGGTGAAGCAGCGTTCTATGGTCCTAAGCTTGACTTTATGGTGAAAGATGCTTTAGGAAGAAAATGGCAATTAGGAACAATCCAGGTAGATTATAACCTTCCGGAAAGATTTGATCTGCACTATATCGGAAATGATAATGAGAAGCACAGACCGGTAATGATCCACAGAGCTCCTTTTGGTTCTATGGAACGTTTTATCGCTATCTTGCTTGAAAATACAGCAGGTGACTTCCCGTTGTGGCTAAGCCCTGATCAGTTTATTATTCTACCAATCAGTGAAAAATATGTAGATTATTCAAAAAAAGTTTCACAATTTTTGGAAAATCACGATATTAGCGGTCAGATTGATGACAGAAATGAGAAGACGGGTAAAAAGATCCGTGATGCTGAATTGAAGAAGATTCCTTTCATGCTTGTGGTAGGAGAAAATGAAGAAAAAGAAGGCACGATTTCTGTAAGAAGACGTGGTGAAGGAGATCTTGGAGTAATGAAACTGGAGGATTTCGTTGCTTACTTTAAAAAAGAAGCAGCCATATAAATTTAAAATAAAAGATTGAAGGATTCGAAGGTTAAAATATTTTGGGAATCTTTCAATTTTTAAATATTTGAATCAATTAAATTTAGTAATTAACCAATAAAATTATAATACAATAGCACAAAGATTTAACAACAGGGGCCCACAAAGACGTCCTGTACAAGAGGACGCTCACTTGATCAACGATAAAATTCGTGTGAGAGAGCTTCGTTTGGTGGGCGATAACGTAGAGCCGGGAATTTATCCAATTGACAAAGCAAGACAAATTGCTGCAGAACAGGAATTGGATCTGGTAGTAATTTCGGATAAGGCAGAACCTTTCATTGCAAGAGTATTGGAATATAAAAAATTCTTATATGAGCAAAAGAAAAAGCAAAAGGAACTTAAGGCTAAGCAGGTAAAAGTGGTCGTAAAAGAGATTCGTTTCGGACCTCAGACTGATGACCATGATTATGAATTTAAGAAGAAGCATGCCGAAAAATTCCTTGAAGAAGGTTCAAAGCTAAAGACCTACGTATTTTTTAAAGGACGTTCGATTATCTTTAAGGATCAGGGAGAAATCTTGCTTTTAAAACTTGCTCAGGAGCTTGAGCATGTTGGTAAGGTAGACCAGCTTCCTAAACTTGAAGGAAAAAGGATGATTATGATGATGAGTCCTAAAAAACCAGCAAAATAATTCAATCGTTATTTAATATAAAAAAACCTCAAAGTGATTTGAGGTTTTTTTATATATGTTAGGTTTATTGAAAAGATATATTTACCCTTCAAAATCTCCACAATCATGTTCTTTAAAAAGAGGTAAAGCTTTTTTGGTGGTAAAAAAACGGGATAGTCTTTTATTTTTCAACTCCAGTTTTTTACCTTCTACAACCAGTTCGTAAACAGGAGCTTTATCTGTTTGTGTAAGAATATAAGTTCTTTCCGCCGTTTTCAGAATAGTTTTGTTTCCTTCATTGATAAAAGAAAAATCATTGATTTCAAAAGTGTCCTTTTCATCACAGACATTAGCCCATATTATTCTTTTGTTAGTTACCGATAAGTTGGCTAAATCACATGAATAGCAGTTTCCGGAAAACTCAACACCATATTTTTCATATACATTCTTGCTTTTTGTATCCAGTACATCAATAGGAACCAGTTCTGAAAAATCGGCCGGTATCACGTCATCTGAAATTTTATTTTTTTTGAGCACGGGAGTTGATGAAGTTTCTGTTTTGACCACTGTGGAATCTTCATTATTTTGCTTTTTTTCTGTTGATGTTGAACAGGAAGCTAACAAAACCATTGCAGCTGAAAAGGTGGTTATTACGTTTTTCATTGAATCTAAAATAATTTACGGTAGTTAATTTATTATTTGTAAAATTCTCCAAAATATACCATACTTTACCTCCCTGTTTTCAGCTATTTATCGACCAAATTCATATATTTTGTTGGCTGCAGACCTGAATACTGATACATTTGCCCTTAAATATACAAAGTGAAAATCGTAAACCAATTCTTTATATCATCTGTGGTGGTTCTTGCAGGATGTAACCAGCAGAAGACAACATCAGATACCCACAAGGCGAAAACTGAAATTACGCAAAAAAAGATAACACTAACCGATTTTAAAAGAATAAAAGGTGTGGATAATGTACAGGATGTACCTTTTCAATTATTGACCAAACTGGATTCTGTACGGTTTTTTGTAGCTCCGGATCAAGAAGCCGCACACCTGAAAGTGGCATACAACAAAATCGATAATTACTACGGATTTGAAGAGTTTGATGACTTCTACTCTATTCATTACAGCATTAATAATACTATTTCAAACAGCATTGAAGCATTTGTGCTGAAATCAGAATTCAAGGCAGCATTTGAGCTTACTTTAAAAGATGTGGATCTTTATGCCATCAGAAGCAGTACTTTCAAGGAATCGGATGATTTTAAAAATAAATCTTTTAAGAAATTCGGTAGTATTTCTGAGATCTCAGAACAAGAATTTACAGCCAGCTCAAAATACCGGATCGATGAAACATTGGTGAAAAACCCGAATATAAAACTGCAGGGCCACAATTGGACATACCTTGCCAATAACAGAAAAGAAATCATTACACAAGACGAAAATGTATCTACAGAAACCGGACCTCTTGCCAATGAGTATGTAGGACGATCGTCTTTCTTAGACCTGGAGGTTTTCAAAGAAAATTCTGACGAAGTTTTAGATTCTTACTATTCTTTTTTCAACGTAAAAAATGCAATCACATTTGAACTAAGCACAAACGGCTATCCCCAGATTCTTCCCACTAAAAGCTGGGTTACCTGCATCTCTTCCAATAATGATGTGGGAAGTGATTTTATGATCGCCCAATACTCACCGCAAACTAAAAAACAGGAAAATCTTTTGTATGTGAATTTTACCAGCTTCAAAATAGCTGATGATAAGAAAGCATTCTGGATAGATCATGATACTTTTTTTGCCGAAGTTTATCCCATAAACTCAGCTGTTGCAAAAGGAAAGAAGCAAAAGTCTGCTTTCATAAAAATTAAATTGAATGACCATCTGTTTTAAATACGCCGGGTTATTGGAATCTGAGTTTAAAATAATATAAAAACCCCTGAAATCAGCGAGTGTTTAGAGGGATAAAGTCTGATATCTTTGCCCCAGTTATTATAAAGATTAACAATGAAAAAAATAAGTTTAACACTCCTGTTTTCTTTACTGGGTACAATGATTTTTGCCCAATCGTTAAAAGTAGTTATTAAACAAGACGGAAAGGTAATTGAGCCAACCAACGATGTATATGATCTGAAAAAGTCGCCTTTCCTGTTTGAAGTCACAGCGAATAACCTTGAAGGTTTTTTAGTAGGTACCACTACGAATAAAGATATTTATGGCGCTGCGCTGGGTGTTTATAATGCCGAGGTACCTTGGTTCCAGAGTACGGGTATGGCAGAGGAACTGTATAACAAAGACAAGGAAATGTTTCTGATGGATCAGGCACCGTCATATTGGTATTATACGGATGCTAAAGATCACAGATTTGATAAAAATCCTAAAGGTAACTCAAAACAGTGGACTGCTACGCGTACTATTACAAGGTTTTATGATGTAATGGTAGATCAGCCTGTCCATTTAAAAGATATTGACAGCAGAGTGTATATTTTGATGTATGAGCCTGCTTATAATGATGAGTATGATTTAACCGGAAAGAAAAACCTGTTCCAGGCGGCATTGCGATTCAAAGATTAATCATGACACACCTAATTATTTGATTATATATAGAAAAGGTCTGCTTTTACGATGTAAGCAGGCCTTTTTGTTGGTATCATACATAAAATGGGTTCCGGTCAGGTCCAGGATTTACCGATAGACACATGGATTTTTAAATCTGTAAAATCTACAGAGGTCTAAAAATGGACCCGTAATGATGAGTACTCTATTCCATGATCAGACCGTATTCTATGGCTAATTTGATGGCTGAACTCAGGTTGGAAGTCTGAAATTTTTCAATAAGATTTTTTCGGTGGCTTTCAACGGTGTGGGGACTTATAAAAAGTTTTTCTGCCATTTGGTTGGTGGTAAGACCTTTGGCTGCCTCTGCTAAAATTTCCTTTTCTCTCCGGGTTAATTTCGGAACCTGATGCAATCCGTCTGGTGATTTTTTATCTAAAACTGACTGCGTTTTCGAACATAAAAAACGATTACCGGCATACACGGTCGTAATACCTTCCAGAATTTCAGACACGGATGCATTTTTCTGAATGTATCCCAAAGCTCCTTCTGCCAGAGTACTGTTAATGACAGGCAGTTCATTATGAACACTGAGCATAATGACCTGAAGATTCCCGTACTTTTTCTTTAAAGGCTTTATCAGTTCAATGCTGTTGGTGTCCTGAAGATTAATATCGAGCAATAAAATATCGATCGTCTGTTTTGCCAGGCCGGCATTCATTTCTGAAACGTCTTTGAAGCAATCTACGACATCTATGGCATCATTATTTCCTAAAATATTTTTCAACCCTTCCAGTAGAAGCGGGTGATCGTCTGTTATAGCTACTTTTATCATGTATTATGAATGGGAATTTGAAGTTCTATACTGGTCCCGATATTCAATTCAGAGGTGATATGCATCGTACCTTTTAAAAACTGGACCCTTAATTCTATATTATGAAAACCTGCTGTTTTTCTCATGTCTAAGCTTGCAGGATCAAAGCCTTTACCATTATCTTCTATCGTAACGTTAAGCATATCTTCTTCTTCACTTATCTGGATAATGATTTCTGACGTATGGGCATGTTTTATAGCGTTATTGACCAATTCCTGGATGATCCTGTACAATATCAGCTGCTTTTCCTGTGATATGGAGTTGGTATAGTTGATAAATTCTGTATGAATATCCAATCCGCTACTGGAAATTCGGGTAGCAAACTCTTTAATCGCTACTTCCAGACCATATTTCGTGAGTAAATCAGGCATTAGATTATGGGCTACCCTTCTCAGTTCTTCAACGGCGCCATCGATCTGGTTGATAGACTTGGATATTCCTTCTTCTATTGTTTCAGACTGATGGGGATCTAAATATGATAACTGAAGTTTGGTTCCGGAAAGCAAGCCTCCCAATCCGTCATGAAGATCGCGGGCAAGGCGGCCACGCTCCTGTTCCTGACCTTCAAGCAATGCGGTAAGGGTAGAGATTTTTGAATTTTGCTTTTCTTTTTCAAGGGCCAGCGCATGCAGCTCGTCTCTTTGTTTAATCGATTTGACCCGTTGTTTATAGGCATAAAGCAATAAGAAAATCAGAACAATAAAGATGACAATAAACACAATATAGTAGGTATTGATCTTTTCCTTGAATGCCAGAAGTTTTTTATAGCTGTTGATATCGCTGTTTTTTTGTTCGGTTTCCAACTTTGCCAAGCGAAGCTGTTGCTCTTTCTTTTCGGATTCAAGTTCTGAAAATTTCAGTCGTTCCCGCTGATTTTCTTCTACAAGCTTTAAGTTGTTATAAACCTGTTCACGCTGAGCCCGCAGGATGTTGATCAGCTTAATCTGCTGTGCTTTTTTATCACTTTCCAGTTGCAGCTTAATGTACTTTTGCTCCTGTCTTTCTTTATCAAACTGGGATTCGAGTCTTTTGGTAATATCAAGTTTTTCCTGGTCATAAATACTTTTGTATTTATCAACATAGCTTTTATAATAGGTCAGTGCTTCTTTATAGTTTCCTTGTTCTTCGCTGATCTGAGATAAAGATTCCAGAAGAGACAATTCTATATTATGATCTCTGACCGGGCTTTTTCCAATTTCCATAGTGGCTTTTAGAAAATATGATTTGGCCAGATCATAGTCTTTATCCTGTATAGCCAGCTCGGCTAAGATTCCGAACGAAGAAGCAATGTGGATGGCATCACCGGTCTCAAGGCTAACGGTATTGGCTAACCGGGCATATTGCATCGCCTTGCTTCTGTCAAAACCGGTATATAGATTGGCCAAATTGATCGCTGCATATGAAAGGCTGGTTTTATTGACCATCGCCTCTTTATTTCTGTTGAATGTATTAATTGCCCGCAAATAATATTGCTCTGCCTTAGTTCTGAAATCTATCTCTGATGTATTCTGGGCATACTTTTGTTCATATACATATCCCATTCGCATGTATGAATCGAAGATAAGATTGGGATCATTCTGTTTAGAGGCCAGCAACAAAAACTGTTTACTGTATTTTTCTTCCAGCTGATATTCATTAAGATTGGAATAAATGGTAGACAGCTCTTTGGCTACATTTCCAAATCTTCCGTATAATGTAGAAGTGGTGGGTGAGTTTTCATAATATTCGATGGCCTTTAGGTAGGCTGCCACGGCCTCTGTCGTTTTATTATTACGGGTCAGAATCCAGCCTTTTGCATAATGGAAATACCCTTTAGCCTCGTTATTATTCGTTTTTAGGCTGTAGGCTTTTGCCATATCAAGGCTTTTTAAAGCTTCGGTTTCTTTATGATCAAGCCGATAGTTCATCGCCTGAACGGCATATAAAATGGTAGCATATTTCCCGTCAGTTTCTTTGGTCGCCAGGGCAATATTGGAATCTAAAATCTGATAAGATCTGGATTTAAGCTGGTGAAAAAATAAGGCTGTAGCATATTTGGGAGCCAGGTTCATCTGCTCTGAGGTTTTACCCGATGCATGGCTATACTCCCTTTCTAATTTGCTTAAAACATCTTGTGCCTGTGCAAAAAACGGACAAACAGACAAAGCGAATATAAATAATAACCTGTGCATCAAACCCTTACCTTTATGGAATTTCAGTGTAATAAAAAACGTAAATATAAGTAAATACTGCCAATCAATTTTGAAGATATTTTTCTTTCAATTGGTACAAACAGAGGCCTGCACCATACAATCAGAAGTCTTATTCACGAGGGTATTTTCATCTTTTTTTCAAGTCAAAAGCTGTCAATGAAAGAAATGAAACCCGGTATTCATTTTATAGCCTCTTCTTCACTCAATTTTATTTTGTTATTGTTTTTACCCATACGTGTGTTGTCGTCTTTATCCGAAATAAGAATTGATCATTTCATTATGAGTGAAAAAGAAAGCTATAAAAGTACATCATTAGTATTTATTTAAGGCTATTGGTTGTCAGCACTCTGCAGTATTGTAATATTCTGTCACCACTTCCTTTGGCTGATATGTATTAATTAAAGTCTATGCATCACCGGAATCTATATTTTTGCAAAGAAATTGTAGGTTTGTTGCGCAATCATCTTTGGTTTTATGTCCGATGAATTATTGCTATGACCTTCATACAGTTCTATTTTTATTATTTTAATATCATCCGGTACTTTATAAATTTCATCTTTGATATAGTTATATCCCACGACATCTGCACTTTCTTTACCGGGAATTTTTTTGATCTCAGCATAGTATCTCAGTGTGACGGTATTGCCGTTCTGCTCTCCTTTTTTAGACCGGATTTTTCTGATCTGATTGATCACATGGCCGTCTGAACTGATATTTCCCTGTATCCGGAAGGCTAATGTTTTATCATTTTTAGAATGCATTATAATCACAGGATTCAGACGCTCTGTAACTTCCTTTCGTGTTGTATACGTGTGCGTTTTACCTGTTTCCGGGATTTCTTTAGCAACCCTTTGGAGCTCAGTATAAACAGGCGAAACTTTCAGTTTTTGAGTATCAGCTGTACAGCCCGGCAAGGCTAAAAGTGACGTTAAAATCAGAAGGTTTTTCACCGCTTTATCTTTAATAAATCTATGGGGTAAAGATACTCAAAGGTCCCGCACAAAAATATCCCTGATATTGGTGATTTTTTACTTTATTTCTTTTTTAGCGTCTTTCAGTATTTTTTCAGCCTTTAGTCGTATTTCTTTAGGTAATAGCCTGAAATTTTCATCCTTTAGCTCACGATACTGATCTTCTTCCTGAAAGGGAATCCAGCCTGTAATCTTTGATTTTGAGAACTTTTTTTTATCCGGACTCGTGTATACAATTACCTTTAAAGGTTTGGCATCCAATCCGTCTGATTCTTCAAAATACGTAAGGTAAAATTCGGGAAAGCCATCATGATCAGCATCATGGATTTCACAAAAATTAATCATGTAACGAGGTTGAGACAACCCTTCGGCAAAGTCTTTAAAGCTTATCTGCGGAAGTAATCCGCCGTGATCTTCCAGAAAAATACCAGCTTCTAAATCTTTCGGATTTCCACCGAAGTAAGCGGGTTTTACAGCTTTAGTTTCGTTCAAAAACCAGACATAACTTCCGTAGTTGGGCACAAATGATTGTGCTATGAGCACCGGCTTGCCTGATAATGGATTTCCGAGTTCCTCAATAACTTCGTTGTATTTTTTATCTGAAGAAAAATATACTGCTGTTCTTATTTGCGCAAAAGAGGACAAGCTTATCACACAAGCCACAACAGGTAGTAGTTTTCTGAAAATCATAATTGTAATTTTTAATCTATTAGGTTTTCTTGATTTTTTCTTTATCATGAATCAGGTTAATTCATTCTGATGTATTTCTTTTCTTTTTAAATTAACATCATATACAAATACAATGTTGCCAAAGCTAATACCGTAATTCCGGGGATCAGAAACCAAAGAAGGTAATAAAGCCCACTTTTCGGTTTCTTTTTTACAGAATTTATGATAAAAATAATGAGCATACAAGAAAAACCTGCCCCGAAAAATATAGTCAGAGCGGTGAGGAGCAAAATTCTTTCAAGATGTAAGTCTGCGGATGAAAGCATATTTAGATTTTTTTAATAGAGTGAGGTCATATGTCCTGAAACCTGATGAGTTCTGACAGGCCGAAGTATAAAAGATATCTCTAGTTTATGGTACGTATGTCTTTTTGTGTTACCGCTTTCACGAATATTCCATTCCGGATAGCTTTTAACTCAGACCAAAATTGTGTTATCTTTTTATCCTGTCGTATTCATGTGCAATCTGTTACTCATATTAGCCGTCAATATTAGTAAGATGTGAAGAATGATACAATCCCGGTTATCAGCTATATTATACGTATTGGTAATCATTTATTTTTCTTCAGGGACCAATTTCGACCTGAACATCAGTTGTTAAATTAACGTTAATCACACTTTCTGTTGCTTTAAAATTTTCACCAATATAGTATCTTAGAGTAATATAATATATGGTGAGGATTTCTCATCTTAAATACAAACACACTCATATTAATTATAAAAAGAATTTATGAACACACTTACATTAAAAGACGGAACAGAGATTTATTACAAAGACTGGGGAAAGGGGCAAACTATTTTCTTCCATCATGGATGGCCATTATCGAGTGACGACTGGGATGCACAGATGTTTTTCTTCCTTGAGCAAGGATACCGAGTAATCGCCCATGACAGAAGAGGACACGGAAGATCTGAGCAGACACCTTACGGGCATGATATGGATACGTATGCTTCTGACGTCGCCGAACTTGTTGAAGCCCTGGATTTAAAAGATGTTATCCATGTAGGACACTCTACAGGTGGCGGAGAGGTCATTCGATATGTAGCTAAACATGGTAAGGGAAGAGTTGCAAAAGCTGTTCTCGTAAGTGCGGTAACTCCTCTGATGGTTCAGAACGAGAATAATCCAAATGGAGTTCCTATCTCTGTTTTTGATGATATCAGAAATAATACAGCCAAGCACAGATCCCAGTTTTTCTTTGATATTACCTTCCCTTTTTATGGCTACAACAGAGAAGGTGCCAAAGTTTCAGACGGAATCCAGAGAAACTGGTGGAGACAAGGAATGAGCGGTTCCATCAAAGCCCATTACGATTGTGTTAAAGCATTCTCAGAAACAGATTTTACAGAAGACCTTAAAAGTGTGGATGTTCCTGTGCTGGTAATGCATGGTGAAGATGATCAGATTGTTCCGTTCGAAACAACCGGAAAAGTAGCGGCCACGCTGCTTAAGAATGGTCAATTGATTTCTTATCCGGGTTTCCCACACGGGATGCCGACCACAGAAGCTGAAACGATTAACAGAGATCTTTTGGCTTTTATCAAATCCTAATAACATAATACCTATAATTTTCAATAACCACAGTCGTACGGCTGTGGTTATTTTATTAAAACACACTAAAAAGTGCGTTAAATACAATTGTAAAACACCATCAATACAGCATTTATTATCAATTAAAAATCTTAATATAGTGAATTAATATATAAATTTCATATATTTGCCCCTGTCAAAAAATAACCTATGAAATTAAAATTAATGACTTTCTTAAGTCTTTCGATGCTATTGGCATCGTGTGCTCAGGATGAGACCCGCGATGAGGTAATGCCAACTGAAAAACAAGTTGCTGTAAATGGAAGTAATACCGATCGTTTTGGAAGTCTTACCTCTGTAAAATTCATCAAAGAATCCGGTCCTATGCATCCGCAAGTATTAAACACAGATGAGTCTCTTACGTTGGAGCACAATGGTAGTGTGTATCGATTAATCATGCAGATTGATAACAACCTGGTTCTTTACAGAGAAAGACAAGGGCACAAAACTGTATTATGGCATTCCAATACCCACAGGATCGATGTTGTAAAGCCGAAACTTATTGCACAAACCGATGGGAATCTGGTAATTTATGCTAGTAATAGTATTCCGGTTAATAGTATTCCAATCTGGCATTCTAATACTACCGTTAACTATCATGTGGACTCGCCACACATTAAAATCCAGCTCTATACAAGAACAGGAGCTTTCATTCCTTCAGGGTACAGAATTAAAGTTATTCTTGGTGGAAATAATGAAGAAAGAAAGGATTTAATTGTGGAAGACTTCAATTAATTATATAGAATACAGAGATATAAATGTTTCCCGTTTCTTGAACAGAAGCGGGAAACTTATTTTGGTCTACTCTATCCCTGTAACACCACAAAAAATCACCGGTAAAGATTAATTGGAGTTTTTTCAGTCATAATTAAATTCCCCTGCACTATTGAAAATTCACCACTGAATCTATTTACATTTTCATAAATAAACACTAAAAAGTGTGTTAAGTAAAATTGTAAAACACCATCAATAAAGCATTTGTTACAAATTTAAAATCTTAACATAGTGAATTAATGCAAAATTTTATATATTTGCTCCTGTCAAAAAATAACCTATGAAATTAAAATTAATGACTTTCTTAAGTCTTTCGATGCTATTGGTATCTTGTGCTCAGGATGAAACCCGTGATGACGTAATGCCAGCTGAAAAGCAAATCGCAGTAAACGGAGATAAGGCTTCCCGTATTGGTACTACAACTGTAAATTTAATAAAGGAAGTATACCATCCTTCTGTACTCAACGCAGGGCAGGCCATTACCGTAGAGGACCAAGGTGTAAAATACCAGCTTGTCATGCAGTACGATAATAACCTTGTCTTGTACCAGATAGCAGGAAATCGCACTACTCCGGTATGGAAATCCAACAGCTACAGGCCCGAAGGTGGTTCTACACAGCTTATTGCACAGAATGACGGAAATATGGTCATTTATAACAATGGAATTCCAATCTGGAATACCAATAAAACAGTTAACTTTTTTGTGAATGATCCACACATGAAGCTTCAGCTATTTTCAAAAAAAGATATATTTGGCTATGTAGGACATAGGATCAAATTTGTTTTGGGAGGAAACAATCAAAATCTGAATGATGTATTCCAGGTGGATGTTGAAGATATTACTATACGTCTATAAATACAATAAAATCACAGATTATAAAAATTTGCATTGATTTTTTTTGTATCTTTGCAAACCATTATTCCTAATGTCCTTAGGGATAGCCAAAACAGATATTGATAACAAAAACAATAAAAAAGCAAGACAATGCCAAAATTAAAAACGAAATCAGGTGCTAAGAAACGTTTTGCTCTTACCGGATCTGGTAAGATCAAAAGAAAAAACGCTTACAAAAGCCACATCTTAACTAAGAAAGAAACTAAGCAGAAGAGAAATCTTACTACTACTTCTTACGTAGCTAAAGTGGATGAGAAAAGCGTTCAACGTCAATTAGCAATTAAGTAGTTTTTATAAATCTATATTCGGTTTATAAGAATTCAAAACAAATTCAAAATTTTAACCCTGAAATGGAGCAACCAAGTACAATGAAACAGTTTGTCGCACATTTCAAAAAAACAATTTAAATTATGCCAAGATCAGTAAATGCCGTAGCTTCAAGAGCTCGCAGAAAGAAAGTTTTAAAGCAAGCTAAAGGTTTTTTCGGTAGAAGAAAGAACGTTTGGACAGTAGCTAAAAACGCGGTAGAAAAAGCAATGCAATATGCTTACCGTGGTAGAAAAGAGAAAAAGAGAAACTTCAGAGCCCTTTGGATCACTCGTATCAACGCGGGAACCAGAGAGCACGGAATGTCTTACTCTCAATTTATGGGAGCTCTTAAAAAGAACAACATTGAGCTTAACAGAAAAGTTTTAGCAGATTTAGCAATGAATCACCCTGAAGCTTTCAAAGCTGTTGTAGATCAAGTAAAATAATGTAGAATACTATTTTTGTTATCAATATAGTCCCGGATTTTATCCGGGATTTTTTGTTATATCTATACTGTAAGATCTCGTAAAAAAAACAAACATAAAATAGAGTATTGTTGAATTTTAAACAATAAAAATATTTATTTATAGTATAAAATTCATAATAATAAATTATTTACATAAACAAAGATAATTGATTTGTATTTCATCTTATAAAACAGTGATTATTTGGTATATTAGCAATCAAAAAACAATCTGGATATAGAAATGAAAAAAATCGCTGCTTTTTTACTGACATCTGTCATTACACAACATATAACTGCCCAAAGCCTTATTCAGTCTTATAAGCAAAGAGCAGATATGGTAACCCAGGCTAATATCAGCAACAACCTCCAGGAATTTTCTGATCTTGGAGTAAAAAAAACGGGTTCAGTTCAGAATACCAACACCTTAAACTGGCTGAAGAACAAATATGTTTCTTACGGATATACGGCTGGTCAGATTACAGAAGATCCTTTCAGTTTCACCATTGGAAATACAACAGTCAACAGTACCAATCTTGTGATCACTAAAACAGGAACCGTCTATCCCGATAAATATGTTATCATTTGTGGCCATTACGATACCATTGTTGGTCCAGGAGTCAGTGATAACGGAAGCGGAACTTCCATTTTACTGGAGGCTGCAAGAATATTAAAAGATGTTCCTACAGAATATTCCATAAAATTCATCCATTTTTCCGGAGAAGAACAGGGACTGGAAGGCAGTTATCATTATGCCGACAATATTGCCTACCAGGGAAATACCCGTCAGCTGGATATTAAGCTTGTTCTTAATATTGACCAGGTAGGAGGAAAAATAGGAAATACAAATACCACTATTACCTGTGAAAGAGATACAGGCGGAGTACCCGGAAATAATGCAGCCTCCAATACTGCTACACAGGAATTAGCGACGTGTACAGGCCTCTACTCGCCTCTTCAAACTTCTATATCTTATGCATACAGTTCTGATTATATGCCTTTCGAGGCCAAAGGCTACACGATCACCGGTTTTTACGAATACACAAGAAGTAATAACGAACATACGGTAAATGATACTCTTGCGAATATAGATCCGGTCTATGTTTTGAATGTGGGTAAAGCAGCAGTAGGTGCTTTGCAGCATTTTGCAGTAGCTTCTATAACTTCTGATAATCTGGGGACAGCTGAAATTGCCCATCAAAAATTACTGGACGCCATAAAAATATATCCTAACCCTGTTAAAGATACACTCATGATAGAATTGCCGCAAAAGGTACAATCGTACAGTGTAGAGATCAATGATATGACAGGAAACAGAGTCATGAATATTGCCAACCGTAATAAATTAGATATTTCAGCATTGACAAATGGAGTGTATACAGTCACCATAAAAACAGACAAAGGTGATATCACTAAGAAAATAATTGTTGAAAAATAGTCCGTATAAATATCAGTTTGCCATTATTTTATTATTTCGAATGAAAAAAATCGCGGTTCTTTTATTAACAGGAATTATTGCACAAAACATGGGAGCCCAGAGCTTTATTCAGGCTTACCAGGACAGGGCTGATATGGTGACCCAGACAAATATTACGACAAATCTTCAGGATTTTGCCAATCTGGGAATCAAGACAACCGGATCCCCTGCGAATACCAATGCTTTAGAATGGCTTAAAAGTAAATATGTTTCCTTCGGATATACTGCCGGCCAGATTACAGAAGACCCTTTTACTTCAGGAAGTATTAGTTCCAAAAATTTAGTAATTACAAAGACCGGAACGCTATATCCTAACAAATATGTTATTGTTTGCGGGCATTTTGATTCTCTTAATGGTCCAGGCGTTAATGATAACGGTAGTGGAACTTCGATTATCCTGGAAGCAGCAAGGATTCTGAGAGATGTTCCTACGGAATATTCGATAAAATTCATCCATTTTTCGGGGGAAGAACAAGGGTTATTAGGAAGTAAACATTACGCAAATACTGTTGCCTATCAGGGTAATACACGTGTTTTAGATACCAGATTAGTATTCAATCTGGACCAGGTAGGCGGTGTAATGGGAAATCTTAATAATACGGTGTATTGTGATCAGGATCTTGGAGGCGTTTCCAGCAATAATGCCGCATCAGCTACAGTTACTCAGGAACTTAGAAATTGTACAGCACTCTACTCTCCGCTACAGACCGCTGTTGACCCGGCCGAATCAACCGATTATATTCCTTTCGAACAGAAAGGAGAAGTGATTACCGGTTTTTTTGAAAGGAAAAGAAGCAGCTATCCGCATACGTCTGATGATACTTTTGACAATACGGACCCTGTTTATATTTATAATATCGGTAAAGCTGCTGTAGGAGCTATACAACACTTTGCTGTCGCTACCGGTACACTGGGAACTGATGAAGTACGCTCAAAAAACGCACTGGAAGAAATAAAAATTTCTCCCAATCCGGCAAAAGATATGATTCGTATCCGCATCCCGGATTCTATTGTAAAAAATTTTAGTTTTGAAATCACAGATTTAGCAGGACACTCTCTATTAAAAAAAGTCAGCGAATCTGAAATTGATATTTCAAATTTGGAAAACGGAGCTTACATCGGGATTTTAAAATCCGGAAATCAGATTGTGGTGCGAAAGATTCTTGTTAAAAAATAATTTTCCCCCTCATTGACCGCACTCTACATACAAACCTTTTGAAATATTTCAAAAGGTTTTTTTATGAATAACCTTATATCATAACAATAAATGTAACCTTACCGCAACAATCATTGACGAAGTAATGAAAATTACCATTCAATTATAAAAAATTAAACACAGTTTTGGGATTTATTTATTATATTCGTAATCCACAACTAAAATATTAATATGAAAAAAATCACAACAATTTTATGTGTTTCAGTAATGCTACAGAGTATTACTGCCCAGACCTTTATCCAGGCTTATAAGGACAGAGCAGATATGGTTACCCAGACAAATATCACTACCAATCTACAGGAGTTTGGAAATTTAGGGATAAAAACAACCGGGTCTGTTGCTAATACCAATGCTCTGAATTGGATCAAAAACAAATATACTTCTTATGGGTATACGGCAAGTCAAATGGTAGAAAGCTCATTCACGTACGGATCAAAAACTTCTAAAAATCTGATCATCACCAAAACCGGAACACTTTATCCGAACAAATTTGTTATTATCTGCGGACACTATGACACCCTCAACGGGCCAGGTGTAAATGATAACGGTAGCGGTACTTCTATTATCCTGGAAGCTGCAAGAATATTAAAGGATGTCCCTACCGAGTATTCAATCAAGTTTATCCATTTTTCCGGTGAAGAGCAGGGACTTATAGGAAGCACGCATTATGTAAATAACGTTGTATATCAGGGAGGTGTCCGCAAACTGGATATCAAACTGGTCTTTAACCTTGATCAGGTGGGTGGCGTGAAAGGAAACAACAACAATACAGTCTATTGTGATGAAGATCAGGGAGGTGTTTCCAGTAATAATACTGCCTCTGCTGCCGTGACTCAACAGCTCAGAAACTGTACGGCACTCTACTCTCCTCTTCAGACCGCTGTTGATCCTGCAGAAGCCAGTGATTATATTCCTTTTGAACAAAAAGGAGAAGTTATCACAGGATTTTTTGAAAGAATAAGAAGCAGCTATCCACACACATCCAAAGATACTTTTGCCAATGTAGATCCTGTATATGTTTATAATATCGGAAAAGCTGCCGTAGGGGCTTTACAGCATTTCGCAACCGCTTCTACCACATTAACAGTGAATAAGACGGCAGCAGCGAATTCTCTGGAATCCGCCAGGTTTTACCCCAATCCCGCCAGTACGATCCTGAATATTGAAATGCCGGATCCTGCATTAACACGTTTTAGTTTTGAGATGACCAATCTGACCGGAAAATCACTGCTTAAAAAGAACAACGAAACAAAAATCGATGTGTCCGGTCTTGAAAAAGGAGTTTATATCGGAATCCTGAAAGCCGGTGAACAGACGGTTGTAAAAAATATTCTGATCGACAGATGATATAAGTATTCTATTTTTAGATTTTTAATGAGACAGAGCAGGAATACTGCTCTGTCTTTTTTAGTATTTTTCCGGAACTAAGAACGAATAAAAAACCTTTGAAAAATTCCAAAGGTCATTTATTATGGATGTATTTCTGTTAATAATTAAAACTAAGAGAGACTGTATAATATCTTCCGTTTCCTCTCACATATTCTGCGTCGCGTGCGGTATACATCGAGGTCGGGGTAAAGTATGAAGTATTGAATATATTTTCTATTCCCAATCCTACAGACATCAGGCTATTGACCTTATAGCTTCCCTGAAAATTAAAAATACTGAAAGCTTTCACAGGGCCTTCCCCTTCGTCATATTTCCCTGTTGCAGCAGGCTCAAACTTATCTCTTTTAAATGAATACATATGATAGGCTCCCAACTGTAATTTCTGAGCTTTATCATTCCATTTAATATAAGAGTTCAGTCGTGCGGGAGCAATTCTCAGCCCGCTTAAATATTTTTCGTAGCTGTTATCATTTTTCACATCTACTTTTCCTTCCTGATAAGTATAATTGGTTCCTATTGACAGGCCCTGTGTGGGATACACGTTCAAAGACAGCTCAATTCCATTGATGTATTGCGGAGCACGAAGCGGTGTCCAGAAACCATTAACTGAAACGAGATCTGCTCCCAGTTTGGAATAATTATAAAAATAGCTTGCAGAGAAATCTACGTATTGTCCGATCTTGGTGTTGAATCCAATTTCGTAATTGTCGATAACCACAGGATCGGTATTGATTTCATTTAAAACATTGCTTTTGGCATCTCTCAAGACCCGTCCCAGGTCATAGATATTAAATCCTCTGGAATAGGAAGTAAAAGGCTGAAAGAATTCAAAGGCTACATAGCTCAATCCTACGTTATAAGACAGGTTCGAATAATTTAATCTTCCTCCCTGCACATTAAACGGAATATCTTTATTGGAAGGCAGAGTGGTATAATCCGGAACTTTAACCGACATTTTATCCCATCGGAGTCCTGCCTTTACGGTCAGATCATCGGTAATGAATAATTTTCCCTGCATAAAAGGTGCGATAGCCAGCATATTCATTTCGGGAACCCAAATTCTGCCATCCACCAATGGCTGGCTTGTTTTCTCATTAAGAAGATCAGCACCATAGGTTAAGGAACCTTTTAATCCTTTATCTTTTCCAAATTCAGTGTTGAAATCTGCTCTGAATCCGTACTTCTTTTCTAAAATTGCCGACTGGCCTCCGGTTTTCCATCTTGGTGCATTCCGATAATCATAGATGGTATAAAAATCCTGAAAATACAAGGTTGTATTCAGGGTTGTATTACGGAAAATATTTTTGTTGATATATTTAAAATATCCGTTATGATTATATCTCGTTCCTTCTTTTACGCCTTCTCTTTCACCCAATTTGCCAGTAGAAGGACGCTCTCCGTATTTACCGATATCCAGGATATATTTTGAATCCTGCAGGCTTGAATAATAGTTGTACATCGCTTCCACCCTGTTAGTATCATTAAAATCATATCCGATCTTGGCAAAAGCATTACTAACGGCGGTTTCTCCCAAACCATATCTTGGATTCTGAACCAGCCCTTCCCCATCTATTTTCACTCCGTTTTGGGTAAAAGTTCCGTTAACAAGATAATCCAGTTTTCCAACCTTTCCAAAGAAGCTTTGTGAAACCCTGTAGCCGGCACCACCGTCCGATTTGAACATTTTGTTATTAAAAAGATCATGGCTGGTAAATCCTAAAACCGTTCTTCCTGAAAAAGGCTTACCGGAAATACTTTTCTGAGTAATATAATTGATAATACCACCTTCAGCTCCGTTTCCATAGATGGAAGTGGCTCCTTTTACGACTTCAACCCTTTCCAAAACGGAAGGATCTATACTTCTGATTTCCCTGTCGTTGTTTCGCAACGGGCTGGATTGTGGAATTCCGTCGATCATAATCAGAACATTTCTTCCTCTCAGGGTTTGCCCTCTGTTGCTCACAAGGTTATTTCCAAATGCCAATCCGGGTACTTTATAAGCTAAAATATTACTGAGATCCGGCGAAATCAACGCTTGTTCGGCTATTTCTTTTTTGTTGATAATATGTACCGTAGAAGCTGTCTTTTTTACAATTTCAGGAGATCTTGATGCTGTAACAATAACTTCATCGAGCCTGTTGTGTCCTATTGAATCTTTTTCCTGAGCAGCGACCTGATAAAACGTTATCAAACTCCCTATTAAAAAAATAGATTTCTTCATACTTAGTGTTATTTAGAATAATTTAAAACAAAAGTAAGGCTTTTAATTATCTAGACAAATTAAGTCATTTTAACAGTTTTGTCGATGAATCAGCTTAAAATATTACAATTTGAAACATTCATAGAAAATAATAAACCACATAAATCAATATATATTATAATATTTATTACAACTGATAATCATCATAGTGAATTCTTTTGCTTCATAATTTACATATTGATCTCCTGAGTTTCCTTCCCATTGTGCTTGTACTCATTGCCACGTTACCAACTGAAGTATTATACCCTTCTGCTTCAAATCAAACGGATAATAACTGCTTTCCTCAATGATCTCTACTCCCGATCCGCTGTTCATGTAATTTAAACACACATTTCCTAAGTGATCTGTATAATGGTAATTATACTTATTTTTTTCACTGTCAATAATAAAAATGCCACGCAAAAGGATTCGCGCGGCAGCGTGGGCTTTTCCTATTATCTTATTCCTTATCCCAACCAATATGGTTTTCTAAAACTCCAGGATTATATATTTTATTAAGTCCATTAGGTTTATAAAACATTAATGTTATGATAAGATCCTTTTTCAAATTATCAGGATCATTTTCTTTAACTATAATATACTGAACATATTTCATTTTAACACTTGGAATAAAAATATCTGCAGTATCTTTTATTTTAAGGTTTTTTAACAAATCTTTTTTAGAGTTGATTTCATTATAATGTTTGTTCAAAAAAAATAATTCTGAGGCTGTTACTCCAGGATAATTTTCAGAATCATAAATTAAACTATTATATGACTGTAAATTATTCTCTCTTACTGTTTTCCAGTATTTTAAAACTGTTTCTTTTATCTGTTCTTTATCTTTTTGATCTTGTGATACACAACTTATACAGAACAAAAATAAAATTGAATATATTATTGTTAATTTCATTACGGTAAAACTTTTTTTTTAGCGTTTAATTGTTTATTAAGTGGTTGAATAGGGACGTTATTAGCTTTCATAATTTGTGTTCCATTTTGAATGATCAAAGAGTTTGGCATTAGTCCCGCTGTGGGATTAGGCAAAGTTCCGTCAAATACATAATTTACAACATCATTTCTTGTTTGCGATGTCATGTCTATACCACTTCCATCAACGTATTTAATTGCTTTACCCATTTGCGTAGCTTGAAAATCAACTGCTTTAACATCATTTGTTGCATTTATATAATTTCCATTACTTTTTATAGCATCAGGAATATTGGAAGCTAAATCTAATAATCCAACCAGTTCCTGTGCACCACCTGCGGCAGTATTGAGCTTATCATAATTTTTGATCATTTTATTGGTCATTTCCAAACCTCTTTTTGTAGTGGTAAACTTTTGGCTATCCATACTTCCCGGTGTTTCTTGTACATTTTCCATTGTTGCTCCATTTGGTGTAGGACCGCTATAAGCATGAGATTTTAACCTTAAGCCTGATGAACCATCCGATATTCTTGCACCACCGGGATTATATCCTTTTGTGGTCAATCCAATACCGGCAGCAGTAAAGGTTGCCTGTCCGTTACTCATCTGTGATCCCGGAGCTCGGACAACTCTCATTGCATTCCCATGAATTGCAAAAAATCCGGTATGATTCTTCAGTAATTCCAAGCCTTCTAATTCAACACCCATTCCCAATTTATTTTCCTGGAATGCGTAGGTAGAATTGTAAGTGTATTTTTCAGCCAAAGGATCGATATTAAAGAACCTTCCCACATCGGGCATGTAATTTCTCCACTTAAACGAGTAGAAACCAGTCTCCTGTAACTCCTGTCCTTGGTACTTATACTGATACGCAGCATTTCCGGTCAGGATATTATACCCTTCATGTTTCAACCCAAACGGGTAATAATTACTTTCCTCAATGATATCTACTCCAGATCCGCTGTTCATGTAACTTAAACGTACATTTCCCAGATGATCTGTATAGTTGTAAATATACTTATTTTTCACAACATCAAAGTAGCCTTCTGAAGTCGGGAAGAATTGTAATGTACTGTTTTCATATTGGAAACCGTTCAGGTAATCTACGACCTTGCTTCCTGCTGTCTTTTTCACCTTCGTTCCATCAGCACTGTAAAGATATGAGGTATTGCTTTGTGGTGAAAGAATATTTTGTGGTAGGTTCAGGTAGTTGTAGGCGATGCTAAGGCCTTTATCTTCCTGCACAGTCATATTTCCGTTGTCATCATACCCAAAGGCTTTACCTCCCAGAGGATATCCTGAAGGGTTTAGAGACAGATCATCCACTTTGGTTAATCGGTTTCCTGAGTAAACATAGGCCAGATCATCCATATTTTCCGGAGCCGTGTATCCCGGGAATTGTCTTCCTTTTCGTTTCAGGGTACCTATGTTCCCGTTGAGATCGTAGGTCAGACTTTCGGTATATTCTCCCCGGTCTAAGTTCATAGCATCCCAGAGACGGCCTTCTGTTAATTGGTTCAGCGCGTCATACTGGTAAGAATAATTCCTTAACACCGCATCGTTTTGGGTGATCCAGGCGGCCTGGGAGATGTTTCCGTTGTATCTGGCTGTTCCGTTGTATTGGGAATTCGGGTTGTTGTATCTCAGCTCATAGGCAAAAAGCTTATTGTTTATGAGACGCTTACCTCAATAAATACAAAGCTTCTTGCACTCAAAATGATAAAAACCATTGCAAAAATGAAAATGGTTTTTATGTTATTCATAAGACACGAGAGAGACGCTAACGTTAGCTGAGGTTAGTAATTATTAATAAAATGCCACGAAAGGATTCGTGCGGCGGCGGGGGGATTTTGGACATATATTCCTGGGTATAGCCCCGCTGTTTTCGTAAACTCTTTAGCTTTTCCATCATGATTTTTTATTCATTACTACAAAAATAAAAAATTCAACCCTTTTATTCTATACCTAAACATTATCCCAAAGATTTATTTCTATTGTTCTGTTTCCATATACAAAAACAGAACAACATATAAACACAAAAACCACCGCAGTTGCAGTGGTTTTTTTTATCTCCTGCGAAGTTACAAACTTCGCAGAGCGGGTCAACATTATCCAAAATTTTAAAACTAAACAGGCGTTTGCTAAATAACATAAAAAAACCTCGCAAAATGCGAGGTTTTTATTTATCTGCCACACGATAAAATCATGCGGGAGCGAGGGATTTTCTTATTACTTATCCCAACCAATATGGTTTTCTAAAATCACAGGATTATATATTTTATTAAATCCAACAGGTCTATAAAACATAAAAGTTATAATTAAAGGCTTTTTCAAATAAGTAGTATCATTTTCTTTTTTAATTGTATATTGAACATACTTTTGTTTATTTTCAGCAAACATGACAACAGTATCTTTAATTTTAATATTTTTTAATAGAATGTCATTTGGATTTACTTTATTATAATTATCATGTAAAAAATAAAATTCTCCTTGAATAACTCCGAAAAAAGTCTCATTATCATAAATCAAACTATTGCATTTTTGTAAATCATTTGTTTTGACCGCTTTCCAATACTCTCTTATTGTATTTTTAATTTCCTCTTCATCTTTTTGTTTCTGATTTACACAGCAACTTATACTTAATAATATTAAGATTAATGAGATATATTTAATTGTTTTCATTATGGTAAAACTGATTTTTTAGTGTTTATTTGCTCATCCAGAGGCTGTATTGGCAGTTTATTATTTCTTAAAATCTGTGTTCCATTTTGAATGATCAAAGAGTTTGGCATTAGTCCTGCTCCAGGATTAGGTACGGTTCCATCAAAAACATAATTTATCACATCATTCCTTGTTTGGGTTGTCATGTCAATTCCACTAGAATTTATCAAATCTATAGCTCTATCCATTGTTTTTGCTTGACCATCAATTGCTGTTATGTCTTTGGAAGCCTGTACATAGGCTCCTGTGCTTTTTATGGCATCAGGAATATTAGAAGCTAAATCCATTAAACCGACCAATTCTTGCGCTCCACCTGCGGCAGTATTAAGCTTATCATAATTCTTTATCATTTTGTTGGTCATTTCCAAACCTCTCTTAGTAGTAGTAAACTTTTGGCTATCCATACTTTCCGGCGTTTCCTGTACATTTTCCATTGTTGCTCCGTTTGGCGTAGGACCACTATAAGCATGAGATTTTAATCTTAAACCTGATGAACCATCGGATATTCTTGCACCATTAGGATTATATCCTTTTGTAGTCAATCCAATATCTGCGGCTGTAAATGTTGCACGTCCGTTACTCATCTGTGATCCCGGAGCTCGAACAACTTTCATTGCATTGCCATGAATTGCAAAAAATCCGGTATGGTTTTTCAGTAATTCCAAACCTTCCAATTCAACACCCATTCCCAATTTATTTTCTTGGAATGCGTAGGTAGAATTGTAAGTGTATTTTTCAGCCAAAGGATCGATATTAAAGAACCTTCCCACATCGGGCATGTAATTTCTCCACTTAAACGAGTAGAAACCAGTCTCCTGTAACTCCTGTCCTTGGTACTTATACTGATACGCAGCATTTCCGGTCAGTATATTATACCCTTCATGCTTTAACCCAAAAGGATAATAATTACTTTCCTCAATGATCTCTACTCCTGATCCGCTGTTCATGTAACTTAAACGTACATTTCCCAGATGATCTGTATAGTTGTAAATATACTTATTTTTTACCACATCAAAGTAGCCTTCTGAGGTTGGGAAAAATTGTAAAGCATTATTTTCATACTGGAAGCCATTCAGGTAATCCACCACTTTACTTCCTGCAGTCTTTTTCACCTTCGTTCCATCGGCGCTGTATAGATACGAGGTGTTACCTTGTGGAGAAAGAATGCTCTGTGGTAAATTCAGGTAGTTGTAGGCGATGGTAAGGCCCTTATCTTCCTGCACAGTCATATTTCCGTTGTCATCATACCCAAAGGCTTTCCCTCCGATAGGATATCCTGAAGGGTTTAGAGACAGATCATCCACTTTGGTTAATCGGTTTCCTTCGTATTCGTAGGCCAGATCATCCATATTTTCCGGAGCCGTGTATCCCGGGAATTGTCTTCCTTTTCGTTTCAGGGTGCCTATATTCCCATTGAGATCGTAGGT